>NZ_JBNBPL010000003.1:0-315314 GCF_059412425.1 Pantoea sp. CFCC18177 | reverse complement strand
TTATGACCGGGCAGAAAAAAGTATTATTCGAATCGACTGAGCACAAAAGTGTTACCTATGTGCCCGGTCTGATCTGTTACCCATGTGCCCGGTTGTACCTTAATGCGCACCAGCATACTTATTCAATGGGTTTATCCCCGGCGGGCATCTGGCCGGACTAAATCAAAGCGCAGATCTTCACTGATGCCGTAATAAGCCGAGGGGCCACCGGCACGCAGAATCGGTTGCGCCTTAGCCGTCTGGTAAATACCGTTCTCCAACAGTGACTCATCAATGTGAATCGCCACCACTTCGCCCAATACCAACCAACTCTCCAGCTCGGTTCCCTGCACATCTTGCAGACGAATCAGCTGGGTTAAACGGCACTCAAAATTCACCGGGCTCTCAGCCACCATACTGACATTCACATGTGAGGCGGCGAGGGGGGTTAATCCCGCCAGCGCAAACTCATCCTGTTCAGGTGGGACGGACGCGGAACTCTCGTTCATCGCTTCCGCCAGCGGGCGCGTCGCCAGATTCCAGACAAACTCTTTGCTCTCACTGATATTGCGTACGCTGTCTTTCCAGCCGCTGCTGGCGAAACCGATGATAGGCGGATGATAGTTAAAGCAGTTAAAGAAGCTATAGGGGGCCAGATTGCGTTGGCCGCTCGCGCTAAGGGAACTGACCCAACCAATAGGGCGCGGTCCGACAATGGCGTTCAAAGGGTCGTGCGGCAAGCCATGCCCGCTTCGTGGTTGATAAGTGTAACGTTGCCGCATTAGCGCTCCTGATTCGTCCTTCATACTTCGTACGACAGCGGCGTTGGCTGCGCGTGCGCACGCCAGTCACTGAAATCTGTAAGCGCCTGGGATACTCACACTTGCCGCCTTGCTGTAGCACGAATTCTTTTGGACTCAGTTTTGGGATAGTAGGTTTAAATTCAATGCAGAAAATCTTGTAGGCGGATTGTGCGATGCCGCCATCCAGCGTATCTTACGCCCGCGCTACTTTCCGGAGAAACTATGAACAAGCCAGCCGCTACCTCGCCATTCCATCCGCGTAATCGCCATCAGGGCCGTTATGATTTTGCCGCTCTGACCGCAGCCCATCCGCCGCTGGCGGTAAAAGTGCGTCCCAACGGCTATGGCGATCTGTCGGTGGATTTCGCCGATCCTGAAGCGGTTATGCTGCTGAACCAGGCGCTGATTAAGCTGTTCTACAACCTCAACTGGCAGTTGCCGGAAGGCTATCTCACCCCGCCGGTGCCGGGTCGTGCTGACTATATTCACGCCTTAGCCGACCTGCTGGCAGGCGATAATGGCGGCAAAATTCCGCGCGATTTAGATATCATGGATATCGGTTGCGGTGCCAACCTGATCTATCCGTTGATTGGTCACGCCGAGTACGGTTGGCGTTTTACCGGTACTGACATCACCGCCGAAGCAATTACTGCCGCCAACCAGATTGTCGCGAGTAATCCGGGTCTGCAGCGCGGTGTGCGTCTGCGCCGCCAGAAAAATGCCTCGGCAATTTTTGCCGGAGTGGTGCATAAAAACGAACGCTATCACGCGGTGCTGTGTAATCCCCCTTTCCACGCCTCAGCGCAGGAAGCGGCGATGGTTGGCCAGCGTAAAACGCGCAACCTTGGCTTAGGGAAAAACGCGCCGCTCAACTTTGGTGGCCAGCATAACGAGTTGTGGTGTGAAGGGGGCGAACGTCAATTCGTCGGCCAGATGATCGATGAAAGTGTCGCCTTCGCTGACCACATTGTCTGGTTCACCTCACTGGTTTCGCGCAAAGAGAACCTGCCAGCGCTGCGCGACCAACTGCGCGATCTTGATGCGTACGAAGTACGTATCATCGAGATGGCGCAAGGGCAGAAACAGAGTCGCTTTATTGCCTGGACCTTCCTGCCGCCAGCGGCTCGCGCGAAACGCATAGCACGCCACGGTTAGTCGAGCGGCAACGGGGTGTTGGGGAGTTAAGCTCGCCAAATAACGTCCGTTGCTACATCGGTGGCGGCAGCGCAGGCACACTGGCAGCAGAGGCCACATCACTGCCGGTTTGCATCACCTCTACCGTTTGATGCGGCGCTCTAATCCCCGCCGCATCAAAATGCTTCTTCACTTTATCATCCAGCGCAAACCGCACCGTCCACTGTTTCAACGGTTGGGTGGTAAACGACACGCGCACGGTAAAAGACTGATTGGTCAAACCAACTAAGCCTGAAAAGCTCGGTTCGCCGATCACCATGCCGCGAATATCTGGGTTATCCAGTAAATCTTTCACTGCCGCTTGCAGCGTGGCGTTAACACGCTCGGTATCCTCACTACGGTCCACATCATAGTTCGCTACAAAGGAGCCGATGCCGCGTACAAAGTTGGCGAAGGTGGTGATCGAAGACCACGGAATGATGTGATAGGCACCGGTATCCTGGCGCACGCCAACCGAGCGAATGGACATGCGTTCTACCGTGCCGGTAATCGGCCCAATCGTCACTAAATCGCCGGTATTCATGCCGTTCTCAAACTGAATAAAGATGCCGGTGATAATATCCTTCACCAGCGTCTGGGAACCGAATGACACCGCCAGCCCCAACGCACCGGCCCCCGCCAGCAGCGGCGCAATATTCACCCCCACTTCAGACAGCAAGATCATAATGGTGATGGTGCTGATTACCACGGCCAGCGCGTTTCGGAACAGCGTCAGCAGTGTGCGCGTACGCGCACTGGGCATCGGGCGACCGTGAGAATCTGAGGCCAGGCGGCTCTCAATCAAGCTGGCGAGTAACGTCCAGCCAATGGCGGAGAGCAGCAGGATCATCACGATGCGGATCAGCACATCAACCATCTTCTGCCCGGCACCGTAGGTCAGCCAGTGTGTGAGATCGAACAGATTCCAGGCGTTCAGTAAGAGCAGCAGAGTGGCAAACACGGTAATGACGCGAGCCAGTTTTAGCAGCGCTTTTACCCAGTCATTCACCCGTTTTTGCAACTCAGGATAATTGCGGCGCAGGTCGGGCGACAGCGTCAGGGTCTTACCAATCCAGCGCGTCAACATGCCAGAGATCAGCGCGGCGATGACAATGATCGCCATACTGCGCACCGTGGCAGACATCATAAATTTCAGGCTGTCGCCAGGATTGAAAATAGAGAACAGGAACAGGGCAATAAAGTAAGCACTCGCCAGCCAGTGCCACACCATACCGAAGGCGCGAATGAACAGGGCAAAGAAGCTCATGCTGCGATCGGCCAGGCGCGCCAACTCATCATGGATATTGCGTTTGTTGCGGAAAATCAACCACAGCGCCCAACCGGTCATGATGCACATGATCAGCACATTCACCAGCGCGCCGACCTGCATATTCACCTGGTTAGAGACAATCGGTACCACTACCAACAGTCCGTAACCAATGATGCCGCTCAACCAGCTCAGGCGCGTATTCCAGTAGGCGGCGCGAGCATCGGAAAGATGGAAGAAACGCAGGGTAGGGAAGCGGGGGCAGAAAATCAGGCGCAGCACCGCTTTGAAAAATTCAATCAGGGCAAACGCATTCAGAAACAGCCCTTGCTGATAGGCAATGGTGCGGTTGTTGTTGTGGTAGTTATCACTGATGATCTGGCCGATAAACAGCGTCAATGCCAGAAGCAGTAAATCGAGGATAAACGCAGATGCAATGGTGGCAGGCAGATGCAGCCATTTGCTGCGTTCAAGATTGTGATTACGTCCCCAGCGGCCCATGCGTTGCCAAATCGGGTACATCAACAGCCGAGTCAGCCAGTAGAAGGCAAACACGGCAGCGGCCAGCCCAACAAAATACTTCAGCGCATTAAAAAAGGTCTGCTGGTTAAACGCCTTATGCGGCGCATTCACAATGTTGTCATGCAATTGAACAAACTGTGAGGCCACTGCGCCGCCATATTCACGCGTCACGTTGGTGACACTCTCCAGCACAGTGGGATCTTCCTGATCGGCCTGCGGCGGTGCCAGTACCGGCTGCTCGTCCACTGCTTTACTGTTGGCAGCCTGGCGCAACTGATCAATCAGCTCCTGGCGGGAAGTGCTGTCTTCCAGAATATTAGCCAGTGCGGCATAGGCGGCTTTTTTATCTTCAATGGTGGGTTCGCTGTTAGCCGTGTTGCTGGCTGCGGGGGGTTGCGTTTGTTGAGCCGCAACGGCCGCCTGCGGCAGATTGACCGCGTTGGCGGCAGGCATGAGGAACAGACAGAGCAGCATCCACATGGCGAAGCGCCATAATGGGTGGGCAAACGACATGACTTTCTCCTTGAACAACGCTCAGCGGCACCAGAGAAAAAGTATAGTCAGCAATGGAAGGTGAAGATTCTGAAAGGAAAATTATCTAACAACACCCAAAGATAATAAAAAAGCCGCACAGCTAAGCTGATGCGGCTTTTTACTTACTGCATCGTTATCAGGAAACGTGCTGCAGGAACTCGCGCAGACGATCGCTCGGTGGGTTGGTAATCAACTCATCCGGGTTGCCATCTTCAGCGATGGTGCCTTTGTCGATAAAGATCAGACGTGAAGCCACTTTCTGTGCGAAACCGACTTCGTGCGTCACGATGACCATGGTCATGCCTTCTTCCGCCAGATCCTGCATAACCTTGAGCACTTCATGGCGCAGTTCGGGATCGAGGGCAGAGGTCGGCTCATCAAACAGCATCATCTTCGGTTTCACTGCCAGAGCACGGGCAATCGCCACGCGCTGCTGCTGTCCACCGGACAGCTCAGCCGGGAAGTGGTGTGCACGCTCAGCCAGGCCTACTTTGCCCAGCAGTTCACGTGCCAGCTTTTGCGCAGCGTCTTTCTTGGCACCGCGAACGCGAATAGGACCGAAGGCGACGTTATCCAGCGCACTCATCTGTGGGAACAGATGGAACTGCTGGAACACCATGCCAGCTTCCTGACGGATCAGGCGCTCGTCGACTTTAGGATCGTTGACCTTCATACCATCAACAATCAGGTCACCGGTGGTGATCTCTTCCAGCTTGTTGATGCAGCGCAGCAGGGTCGATTTACCCGAGCCTGATGGCCCGATAATCACCACCACTTCACCCTGATTAATCTTCAGATTGATGTCGTGCAGAACCTGAGTCTGGCCGAAGTTTTTAGAGACGTTTTTAAATTCAATCACAGGATTTTCACCCTTTTCTCAATACGGCGCAGCACAAAGCTCAACACCAGCGTAATAACCAGATAGATGATGGCAACAGCACTCCAGATCTCCAGCGCGCGGAAGTTTCCGGCGATGATCTCCTGGCCCTGACGGGTCAGTTCCGCCACACCAATCACGATAAACAGCGAGGTATCTTTGATACTCACAATCCACTGGTTGCCCAGCGGTGGCAGCATACGACGCAGCGCTAAAGGCATGATGACGTAGCGCAGGGTTTCACGACGTGATAAGCCCAGCGCCAGGCCCGCTTCACGGAAACCTTTGTTGATCGACAGCACCGCACCACGCGTAATTTCCGCGATATAGGCACCGGAGTTAATCATGATGGTCACCACCGCGGCGGTGAACGGATCGATACGCAAATCCGGGAAAGCCATCGGCAGCGCGAAGTAGATAAACATCACCTGCACCACGATAGGCGTGCCGCGAATCAGTTCGATAAAGACCAACGCGAGGTTGTTGGTCACCCAGCCGCCATATGCGCGGGCGAAACCGGCCACCAGGCCGATAATCAATCCGCCGACCAGGCCGAGTACGGAAATTATCAGGGTCATTTTGGCGCCTTGGATCAAAATCGGCAGGGCAGGCCAAATGACGCTCCAGTCAAACTCCATGGTGTCACTCCAGAATCAGTTGCAGTGGAAATATAAAAAGCAGGGAGAATAAGCTCCCTGCTACAAAAATCGGCTTAAGCCGGAATTATTTTGGTTCGCTGCCGAACCATTTTTTATAAATAGTATTGTAAGTGCCGTTGTCGCGCAGGGTTTTCAACGCGCCATTGATCTGGTTACGCAGCTCATCACTGCCCTTCGGCAGGGCGATACCGTACTGCTGAGCTTCGATTGATTCGCCAACCGCTTTAAAGCGACCTTTACCTGCAGTATGGATGAAGTACAGGATGTTTGGTGTGTCATGCAGCACGGCATCAGCACGGTTGGTGCCTAATTCCATGTAGGCGTTGTCGATGTTCGGGAACTGACGCAGATCTTTCGATTTGATGTGTGCTTTCGCGTAATCAACAGAACCGGTACCGCTCTTCACTGCAACCACTTTGCCGTTCAGATCGTCAATACCTTTAATGTTGTTTTCATTTTCACGCACCATCACCAGCAGACCACTTTTATAGTAGCCGTCTGAGAAGTCGATGGCCTTCTGACGCTCAGGTGTGATGGTGATACCGGCCAGTGCCACGTCAACGTTTTTGGTTTGCAGGGCTGGGATAATACCGCTGAAGTCCATTGGCTTCAGGGTGTAATCCAGCTTCAGCTCTTTAGCGATAGCGGCCCACAGGTCGATATCGAAGCCGACATAATCGTTGCCTTGTTTGAATTCAAACGGCACGAATGCGGTGTCAGTGGCGACAACCAGTTTCTTATCTGCTGCAGTGGAAGAAAGCGAGAAGGCCAGCGCCAGCGCGGCCACGGAGACTTTAATCAAAGACTTCATCATTATTTTCCTTATTACCCTTCAGACCTGATGGCCTGCTGTACGGCGTATCATATGAAAAAAGTATGCCAACTTTTCATTTTTATCGAAATCAGCAGGATGCAGGGCCGTGCTGAAGCGATTTTGCATACGATGAAAAGTTTGCACCTATTTGGGTCACCAATATGGTGCATTGTGCTGTTGTGGTGCGGGCACAGTGTGCACCAAGGGCATAGCAAGGGAAAGGCAGGATTAAGAAATTGTTAACGGCGTCAAAAAAAGCACCATGATGTTACAAATGTAAAAAAGGCGGGATAACCCGCCTTTAATGTTATACGTTATTCAATGTTGGATTCGATGAACCACAAGAACTTATCCAGATCGCGCGATGCGGCAGTAAAGATATCAGCGGTATCTTCATCGCTGACTTCGCTAATCGCCTTACGCGTATCGTTAGCCACAATTGCGTAACGGTCGGCCAACGCTTTCAGGTGATCTTGCACGCTATGAATATTTAGCGGATAGCTTTTCAGTGGCGTTTTATCGTTGACGATCTGGGTAGTACCTAAGGCGACGCCACCCAACTGCACCACACGCTCGGCGATGGTGTCCTGGTGATCGGCAATCGCGGTGCGGAAGCCATCCAGCATCTCATGCACGGCTATAAAGTTGGCGCCACGCATATTCCAGTGCGCCTGTTTGGTGATCAGCGACAGATCAATATATTCCACTACCAGACGGTTGAGCACCTCGATGGTCGCTTTCTTATCGCTATCAGCAACATCATTACGGGTGTAAATGAGATCAGACGATTTAGTTTTAACCAGTTTTGCGGTACTCATCATTAATATCCTCTAATTGATGGTTGTCCTAATCAAGCACGGGAATAAGTATAGCAGCAGTTTTTAGTTGTGCTGGATTGTTTAAACCGATGACAGGAATAGATAAACCTTAATGTTGCGCAGGGTTTTATCTTTTTTGGACTAATCCTTTAAATAACAATAAGTTGATATTGATGTTAATTATCTTTCAGTGATGTTGCAAAATAATAACAAATGCAGGGTAATGAATGAAAGGAATTGAATGAGAATGCTTATTTATTCAGCCTGAATGTTTCAGGCTGAATAAAGACGTTATTTACTGCGGGTTGTTTATATCCACTTCGTTTATTTTGGCTCGCTTTTGTTTCATGGTGAGTGTCGAACCCGCCGAAGCGGCAATAATCGCCAGTAAGGCGATCCACTGCTTTAAGGTCAGCAGTTCACCGAGGAAGAGCATGCCAGAGAGGGCGGCCATTGCCGGTTCCAGGCTCATCAGGGTGCCAAAGATACGTGCAGGCAGTCGCGTCAGCGCCATCATCTCCAGAGAATAGGGTATGGCGCTGGAAAGCAGGGCGATGATCAAGGCTAGCGGGAGTATTTCCCAGTGCCAGATGCCCGGTGCGGCAAAGGTCAGGCCGAGTGGCACAAAGATGATCGAGGCGATCAACGATCCCATTGCCACGGTGGCCGGGCCATGTTCTGCGCCAGCGCGTTGGCCCGCCAGGATATAGACGGCCCAACAAGCACCGGCGCCCACCGCGAGCAGTGCACCCAGCGGATCGATGTGACTGATGCCATCGCCAATCGGCAGCAAGAACCACAACCCTGTCACCGCCAGCAACACCCAGAGAAAATCCAGAGGCCGGCGTGCGCCCGCCAGTGCCAGCGTTAACGGGCCAAGAAATTCGAGGCCAACCGCCACACCAAGCGGCACGGTGCGGATGGACAAATAGAAAAGGTAGTTCATGCACCCCAGCGCCAGCCCATACATTAATAGCGGCTTGCGTTGAGCACGCGTAAAATGCAGGCGCCAGGGCTTAAAGATGATGCAGAGAATCAGGGTGCCCAGTCCCAGACGTAGCGCGGTGATGCCGGGTGCTCCCACGGTGGGGAACAACGATTTGGCAAGTGAGGCACCACCTTGCAGTGAAAGCATAGCGATAAGCAGTACGGCAATCGGGAACCATACCGGAGCCATTTTGGGGTTGGTCAGAGGCGCAGACATCCTGTAATCCATTCCTGTAGTGATTAACAACAAAGTAACAAAACGCCAGTTTAAAGGAATTCAGAGTAAATAAGGAGGCGCACATCAGGGAAATAAAATATCGCGACGGGATGAAAAGTAACCACTTTCAGGGCCATTTCAGTAAAGAAATGTCAGGTTTTTTTAGGAATATACTTAAAGGTATTATTTGTGACCCGAAATTAGATTGCAGAAATATGAAGGTTTTTATAAGTAAAATGAATGACATACGAAACTTCATTAACTTTCTGTTACACCAAACAATCTGTTAGACAACAAATACGGGGCAGAGTTTCTGGCTGATTTTTGTTATATTTTTAGCGTTGTCAGGAGAGAAGTATATTCACATTTGAGGTGGTTATGAAAAAAATTGCATGTCTTTCAGCACTGGCTTGCGTACTGGCAGTTTCTGCTGGTTCAGCCATGGCACAGAGCACCGTTTCTGCTGGCTACGCGCAGAGCGATTATCAAGGTGTTGCTAACAAAGCAAACGGCTTCAACCTGAAATACCGTTACGAAGACGGTACTAACCCACTGGGTTGGATCGGTTCTTTCACCTACACCGAGAAAGACCGTACTGACGCTGGCGTGTACAACAAAGGCCAGTACTACGGTATCACCGGTGGTCCTGCTTACCGTCTGAACGACTGGGCAAGCATCTACGGTGTTGTCGGTATCGGCTACGGCAAATACCAGGCAAACGACGCTGCTGCACAGTCTAAATCTGACACCAGCGACTACGGCTTCTCTTACGGCGCAGGTATGCAGTTCAACCCAATCCAGAACGTTGCTCTGGATGTTGGTTACGAGCAGAGCCGTATCCGCAGCGTAGACGTGGGCACCTGGATTGCTGGCGTGGGTTACAGCTTCTAAGTTTTTACTTATACCCTTCATCCTTCATCCTTCAAGTTGCAGGTGCGTTGGCTACGTGCATTCACCTCAGTCACTTACTTCAGTAAGCTCCTGAGGATTCATGCACTTGCCGCCTTCCTGAAACTCGAATTATTTTGGGTATAGACCAGAGTTGCACAAGAAACGGCCCAATGCGGGCCGTTTTTTTATGCCTACTGTTTGGCGGGAGGCAGTGTCGCGCGGATCTTTTTGACCTGGTCAGCCGTTACCGGTGCCGCTTTATTGCCCCATCCGTTGCGGATGAAGTTCGCGACATCAGCGACCTGCTGATCATCAAGACGCCAGGCGAAATCAGGCATCGTGAAACCGGTCGGCGCCTGCTGCGTAATCGCACGTTGGCCTCCTTTTAGAATCACACTGATCACCGAAGACGGGTCCTCACTCAGCAAGGCGGGATTGTGCGCCAGCGCCGGGAAGGTACTGGCATAGCCTTTGCCATCGGTGCGGTGACAGGCAGCACAGTTATCAACATACACCTGTGCGCCAGGTTGGCTGACATCCCCTTTAAACAGCGCTTGTGCCGTGGCATCGCTGGCCTGCGGAGCTGCGGTTTCATCTGCAGCAGGCAGTGAATTCAGGTAAACAGCAATCGCATTCAGATCCTCATCACTGAGGTATTGCGTACTGTGTGCGATGACATCGGTCATTGAACCAAACGCAGCACCCTGTTTATTGGCACCCGTTTTCAGGAAGGTGGCGATATCCTGCTGCGACCAGCTGCCAAGTCCTGCGGCTGGGCTGGCGGTAAGATCCGGTGCGTGCCAGCCTTCCAGCGTGCCGCCGGTCAGATAGCCTTTACCACTCTCATCCATGGCTTTTTCCTGGAAACCGATGCCGCGCGGCGTGTGGCAGGATCCACAGTGACCCAGCCCCTGCACCAGATAAGCACCGCGCTGCCACTGTTCCGATTTGCCCGCCACCGGTGCATAGGTGCTGTCATCGGCAAAGGTCCAGCGCCAGATCGCCAGCGGCCAACGCATGCTCAGTGGCCAGGGGATATCACTTTTGTGATTCTCCTGGCTAACCGGTTTAACGCCTTGCATAAAGTAGTCATACAAAGCGTGCATATCGCTGTCGCTGATTTTGGCATAGGACGGGAACGGCATCGCCGGATAGAGCGAGCTGCCATCTTTCGCCACGCCGCCACGCACCGCTTTTACGAAATCGTCGTAGCTATAGTCACCAATGCCGTGGGTTTTATCGGGGGTGATGTTAGTCGAGTAAATCGCGCCAATCGGCGTGCTCATTTTGAGTCCACCGGCGAACGGCTGACCGCCCGCCGCTGTGTGGCAGGCAGCGCAATCGCCCGCTTTCGCCAGATATTCACCCTGTTTAACCGAAGCTTCACTGGCCGCCAATGCCGCATGGCTTACCAGCGCGCCGCTCAGAGCGAGAAAAAGTGCGGAAAATTTCACTATGACGCTCCTTATCAGGCCTGAACCAGCGGGCCGGGGTTAGCAAGGTAGCGGCTGCGAATCGCATCCGCCGCGAACAGTGCGGTGGCACACACAATCCCGGTGGGGTTGTACGCCAGGTTTTGCGGGAAGCAGCAGGCACCGGTCACAAACAGATTCGGCACATCCCAACTCTGCAGATATTTGTTCACCACGCTGGTACGCGGATCGTCACCCATTACCGCACCACCCGTGGTGTGCGTGGATTGATAAGGACGCACATCGTAATGGCTGTTGAGTGTCTTGAATCCCACTTCGTAGTGCTTCGGATTCATCACCTTGACGATCTCTTCCGCTTTATCCTTGATGAAGTTGGTCATCTTCAGTTCGTTTTGCTGCCAGTCGAACGTCATGCGCAGCAGAGGCTGACCGTAGATATCACGGTAGGTGGGGTCAAGATCGAGATAGCACTGCTTGTAAGGCATCACGGAGCCGGATGAACCGACGTTCATGTTGTGCAGATAGTTATCTTTGATGGCCTGCTTCCAGCCTGAGCCCCAGCGTGGCGCATCTTTAGGAATGCCCATCTGCTGAATCGGGCGACCACCAGAGAAGGCGGCGGAGATGGTGGCACCGCCGACAAAGCCGACTTTACTGTGGTCAAAGTTCTCGGCGTTGAAATCGTCGATCACGGTTGAAGTAGCGCCGGTCGCGGCAAACGGATTGAACCAGTTGTCGTTGTCATAGAACAGCTTGATGCCACCGGTCATCTGATAGGCGTAGTTTCTGCCCACCACACCGTCACCGGTTTGCGGATCGTAAGGCTTGCCGATTTTCGACAACAGCAGCAGTCTTACATTATGCAGCTGGAAGGCGCTGAGGATCACCAGGTCGGCCGGTTGTTCCACTTCATTGCCCTGCGCATCGATATAGGTGACGCCCGTGGCTTTCTTGCCACTGCTGTCGGTATTCACGCGAATCACGTGTGCCTGAGTGCGCAGCTCGAAATTGCTAAAGGGTTTGAGCGCGGGGATGACGCAGCTCTGTGGTGAACCCTTAGAGTAGTTGAAGCAGCCAAAGCGTTCGCAGTAACCGCAGTAGTTACAGACGCCAAGTTGTACGTTGTAAGGGTTGGTCCAGGCTTCGGTACAGTTGGCCGCCGGGCATTCGAAGGGATGATATCCCAGCTGTTTCACTGCTTTGGAGAACAGCTCGCCGGCATACAGTGTTTCCAGCGGTTTGGTCGGGTAGCCATTTTTACGCGGGGATTCAAAAGGGTTACCGCCTTCGACTTTCTCACCCTTCAGGTTACCCACCTGACCGGCCGCGCCGCAGATTTTTTCGAACTTGTCGAAGTACGGCTCCATTTCATCATAGGTGAACGGATAATCCTGCACCGTCATGTCTTTAGGGATGAAATCCGCGCCGTATTTTTCAATCACGGTGCTGCGCATTTTCAGATCGGCTTCCAGGGGACGCCACAGCTGGCCATTCCAGTGGGTGCCTGCACCGCCCACACCATCACCGGGCAGGAAAGAACCAAAGCGGCGATAAGGCAGCGCGGTTTCCTGGGTGGTGTGGCGTACCGTGACCGTCTCTTTCGAGGCATTCTGGAACAGTTTTAGACGAATGCCGTAAGTGAGTTCATCCGCGATGCGCGGATAAGAGAAGTCAGGGTAGGTATCGCGATTTTCGCCGCGTTCCAGTGCCACAATATTCAAACCAGAGCTGGCCAGTTCCATCGCCATCAGCGAGCCGGTCCAGCCAAACCCGACGATCACGACATCGACGGGCGCTTTTTTTACTGCTGCCATTACACGCTCCTTTTGCTGGAAATACTGACTGGGCCAAGCGGATAGGGTTTATTCGGCTGTTGTACGGTATCGACGAAGTCCGCACGTGCACCGGGAAAACCAATCATTTTCCACGAGGCCAGCGTCTGGTTGCCGCCGTGAATCGGATCGGCGAGATAACCCTCTTTGGCGTTCTCCAGCAGTTGCTCGAAAAACAGCTTGCCGTGAATGGCATCGTTACGCAGTTTGTCGGCTTCCAGCGCGCGCAATACCTCTTCCTGCTGCGCGGTTTCCAGCTGATAAAAATCCTTCTGATACTGCTGCTGACAATGTTGGTCAGCCATCGCAATCCCTAAACGATAGGTATCGCGTGGGACTAAATGCGACTGGTAACCCATCTCTGGGATGGCATCGGCAAACGGGCCTTGCATGTACCACAGGCGTCCATAGCCGTAGGGCAGTTCCATTTGCTTATCAATAAACACCTGTACGCCTTCGCTCACGGCACCGGGGCCATTGGCATCGGCGGGGATCAGGCGATCCAACGCGGCGAGCAGGAATTTCCACTCTTTGTCATTGAAGTAGGCAGGAACATAGTCTGATAACACACCTTGCGGTTTGTCGGCAGCGGGGGAGGAGAGTGACACCACACCGGTACTGGCTGCGGCGGCGAGAGGAATGAGCGAGAGCGATTTTTGCAAAAATCGTCTCCGGCCCGATGGTTGCTCTTCAGGCTTTTTTAGTGACATTGCTGATCTTCCTTAAGAAAACCCACCCTGGGTTAGTTTTGTTATAAGTATGTAATTTTTTGTTATGAGGAGATTAATCAGCTGTCACAATAGGTTGCAAGCTAAATGTTAGCAGCCTAACCGTTTAAGCAATGTTGAAGAAAAGAGGGGTGTACAACCTGAAGCGATTCAGCCATAGAAGAAATGGGGGTATAGCTTTCGTTCAATAACAATAGAAAGAGTGGGACTAAAAAGGTAACAAAATGTGAGATCGTGCAGAGGATCCGTATGAAAACGGATCCCAAGAGGAGATTTAAACCGGCGTTAACCGCGCCAGATTAAATTCGGGCAGGGGCGCTCAACCAGCTGTTTGCCCGTCAGCTTTTCAATCAGCATCAGACGCAGTGCAAACGGTGAACGGCTGAAGAGGCACAGCAATGACTTCAGTTCAAAAGCCGGTTTGCTTTGTTCAGCCTGGAAGCATTTGCCGCAGTCGAGGCAGTTTTTCATGGTGGTCATGTTTACCTCCCGAAAGAATGACATCGTAACAGTAAGCATAAGCCTGCAATAAACAGCAGGAAAAGGAGCAGCAGATAGGGTTCGTTCATCTTTGCCTCCTTAATAAGCTATTCGCTTACATTACGAACAAAGATAGCACTGGCTATACTCTTTAGCCAACACTATTTAGGAAAAATTTGTGCTTATTTGTGCCTGGTTTACAATGAGCGCAGCCAGGCCCGCACCGCAGTTAAAGTGCGGCAGATAATAAAGAGGAAGCTGAATGAGTCGTCGTGCAAAGAGCGCTAACAATACGCCCCAGGGGCCGCTTAAAGATATCGAGGAGCATGTCGAAGGATTTCGCCAGGTGCGCGAAGCGCATCGACGTGAACTTATTGATGACTACGTCGAGTTAATCTCTGATTTGATTCGTGAATTTGGTGAAGCCCGTCAGGTGGATATGGCTGCACGTTTAGGCGTTTCTCAACCTACGGTAGCCAAAATGCTGAAGCGTCTGGGCACCACCGGTTTGGTTGAACAGGTGCCGTATCGCGGTGTATTCCTCACTGCGGAAGGTGAGAAGCTGGCCGAAGCGAGCCGCGTTCGCCACCATATTGTTGAAACCTTTCTGTTGGCTCTGGGTGTCAGCCCGGAAACCGCCCGCCGAGATTCTGAAGGTCTTGAGCATCACGTCAGTGATGAAACCCTGGCCGTTTTCAAGCAGTTTTACGAGAGTCGCTAACCTACAAGGCTTTTCGCCATCATGCCCACCGTGCTTCGTTCCTTAATGCGTGATCGTATTTTGCATTTGTTGTTGCTGTTGGGTGTGGTGCTGTTGCCGCTTGCCGATTTTCGCTGGCCGCAACTGCCAGCCGCTGTTGACTGGCACACCATCATGACGCTCACCGGTTTATTGATGCTAACCAAAGGGCTGGAGAACAGCGGCTACTTTGATGTGCTTGGTGCACGCCTGATTCAGCGCTTTCAGCATGAGCGCACGCTGGCGCTGTTTATGGTGTGTGCGGCCGCGTTACTCTCCACCTTTTTGACCAATGATGTCGCACTGTTTATTTTGGTGCCGCTGACATTGACGCTGCGTAAATTTTCACGCTTACCGATTTCCCGCCTGATTATTTTTGAGGCGCTCGCCGTGAATGCGGGATCGCTGCTGACGCCAGTCGGCAATCCGCAGAATATTTTGCTGTGGAGTCACGGTACTTTAAGTGTGTCGGGGTTCATGCTGCAAATGGCTCCGCTGGCTGCGTTTTTAATGATCACCTTAATGGCGCTCACCTGGTGGAGTTTCCCCGCCCGGCTTATTGAAAAGCATGCACAAAGCGCTGCGCATCAGTGGCAGAAGCCGCTGTTTTTCGTCAGCGTGATGCTCTATGTGGTGTTTATCGTGGCCCTGGAATTGAAAATGACGGGCTGGGCGTTGCTGCTGGTCGCCGCCTGCTTTTTAGTGATGGCACGTAAGGTCTTAGCCAGTATCGATTGGAGCCTGCTACTGGTGTTTGTGGCGATGTTTATCGATGTCTTTTTATTGATGCATCTGCCGTTACTGCAACCGCATTTCGCTGCTATCAGTCAGTTGGGAGAGGGTGGGTTATATCTGCTGGCGATTGGCCTGTCGCAGGTGATCAGTAACGTTCCGGCGACCATTTTGCTGTTACAGAAAGTGCCGCCATCCGATGTGTTCGCCTGGGCGGTAAACATTGGTGGTTTCGGTCTGTTGCCGGGTTCGTTGGCCAATCTCATCGCGCTGCGGATGGCACAGGATGCACGCGTCTGGTGGCGTTTCCATCTGTTTTCTTTACCGATGCTGGCGTGGTCGATGCTGTGGGGCTGGCTGCTGCTTCAATGGCTAAGTTAAACCGGCATTATTGTGCTGATAACCGGGCTGACGCGTTGATTTTTCAGCGCGTTATCGCAGTGAGTAGCAATAAATGCGTGTTTTGTTGGCTTCTGTAAAGTTGTACTGGAATTTGTCAATTTTCGATCTAAGGTTAAGTTGACCGTTTTTGCCCGTGGATCGGGATCACAGCCAGCGATGATAACCTATGAGTGATAATCAAAATCAGCCGCCCGCTCGCGAGCAGCAGGATGCGCAGCACGCTTTAGACAGTAATCAAGACAACAACGAACCGCAACGTAAACGCCCCGGCAAAAAGCCACTGATTATTCTCGCCATTGTGGTGGTCATCATGCTGCTGGTGGGATTGTGGTTCTGGTTCTCCACCCGCAACATTGAAACCACAGATGATGCTTTCACCGAAGGTGATGCGGTTACCATCGCGCCTAAAGCTGCCGGTTTTGTGGTCAAACTGCTGGTGAACGATAATCAGCGGGTGAAGAAGGGCGATTTGCTGGTAGAGATTGATCCTCGCGATAATGCTGCCCAGCGCGATCAGGCGCAAGCTCAGCTGGGGCTGGCCAAGGCGCAACTCCATCAAGCCCAGGCGCAGCTGGCGCTTTCTCGGGTGCAATACCCGGCTCAGCGCGATCAGGCGTTAGCCGATCAAGCCAAAGCGCAGGCTAATCTACTGAATGCTCAGGCGGATTATCGACGCCAGCGCGGCGTGGATCCACGCGCCACCTCACAGCGCAATATTGATACCGCTGCCGCTCAACTGCGTTCTGCTGAAGCACAATTACAGAGTGCTAAAGCACAAGTGGAGGTCGCTTCTCAGGTCCAGCTGCAAATTCGCCAGCAGGAAACCAACGTGGAGGCCCGTCAGCAACAGGTTGAGCAGGCACAGGCGCAGCTCAATACCGCTGTATTGAACCTCTCTTATACCGAAGTGCGCGCGCCATACGATGGTTTCGTCACCAAACGCAATGTGCAGGTTGGCACCCTGGTGCAGGCAGGCACCGCGCTGTTCTCTCTGGTGTCTCCGGATATCTGGATCAATGCCAACTTTAAAGAGTCCCAGCTGGCGCGCATGAACCCAGGTGACAAAGTGGATATCAGCATTGATGCCTGGCCAGATATGAAACTGGAAGGGCACGTGGACAGTATTCAGATGGGCTCGGGATCGCGATTCTCGACCTTCCCCGCGGAAAATGCCACTGGTAACTATGTGAAAATTGTGCAGCGCGTGCCGGTGAAAATCGTGATTGATAAAGGGTTGGACCCTAATCATCCGTTGCCGCTTGGCCTGTCGGTTGAGCCCAAGGTCACGGTAGAATGAGTGCGAGCGAAAGCTGGCGTCCGGCCAGCAATCCGTGGCTGGTCGCGATTACGGTGACGCTGGCGGTGTTTATGGAGATCCTTGACACCACTATCGTTAACGTTGCGCTGCCACATATTGCTGGCTCGCTCTCTTCCAGCTATGACGAATCCACGTGGGTGCTCACTTCCTATTTGGTCGCCAACGGCATCGTGCTGCCCATCTCTGCCTTCTTTACCCGCCTGTTTGGTCGCAAAACGTTTTTCCTGATTTGTATTGTGATGTTCACCATTTGCTCGTTCCTGTGCGGCATCGCCACCGAACTCTGGCAGATCATTCTGTTCCGAGTGTTACAGGGCTTTTTCGGCGGCGGTTTACAGCCCGTTCAACAGTCAGTGTTGCTGGACTACTTTAAGGCGGAAGATCGCGGGAAAGCGTTTGGCCTCTCTTCCATTGCTATCATCGTCGCGCCAGTGATCGGCCCTACGCTGGGCGGCTGGATCACCGATAACTACAGCTGGCGTTGGGTGTTCTTCATTAACATCCCGGTGGGGATTTTGACGGTGCTGGCGATTTATCAGCTGCTGGAAGATCCGCCATGGGAGCGTAAATGGGAAAAAGGTCGCCTGAAAATCGACTACATCGGCATTAGTTTAATCACGCTGGGCCTCGGCTGTTTGCAGGTGTTCCTCGATCGCGGGGAGGATGCCGATTGGTTCGCCTCGCACTTTATTCGTCTGTTCGCCATGCTCGCAGTCATTGGTATTGTGGGTGCGGTTTACTGGCTGCTGTATGCACGCAAACCGGTGGTGGATATTACGGTGATGAAGGACCGCAACTTCTGGGTCGCGGGTTTGCTGATGGCCGGAATGGCGATGATCCTCTACGGCAGTTCAGTGGTATTGCCTCAGCTGGCGCAGCAGGATCTGGGCTATACCGCCACCTGGTCCGGTCTGGTGCTCTCTCCAGGTGCGGTGTTGATCGTGCTCACCATTCCGCTGGTGCTAAAGCTGATGCCGATTGTGCAAACGCGCTACATCATCGCATTTGGTTTCACTTGCCTCGCCTGCGCCTTCTTCTATTCCACCACGCTGACGCCAAATGTGGACTTCACCACGCTGGTGATGATGCGCAGTGCACAGTCCATCGGGCTCGGTTTCCTGTTTGTGCCGTTAACCACCATCGCCTTTATCACCGTGCCGCAGCGGTTAAATGCGGATGCGGCGGCGCTGTTTACCATGTTCCGTAACGTGGCGGGATCGATTGGCATTTCACTGGCCACGGCGGGGATTACCGAGCGAATGCAGGCGCGCTCGGCCAGCATGATCCATAACATGACCCCGCTCAATGAGCCGTTCAATCTCACCTTGCAGCATTGGGCGCAGGCGATCCGAGATTTCACTACGGCGGTGGGCGATCCGTTAACGCTGGCCACGGGGCAGCTGTATAAAGAGATGATTGCCCAGGCGCGTATTTTGGCTTACATCGATGTCTTTATGGGCCTGAGTATCGTGGCCCTGCTGTTGATTCCTTTTTGTTGGTTGCTTTCGCCGATCAAGAGCGAAGGCAGTGCAGGAGCACACTAGAATGATCATCTCTCCGCGCTTGAGCCTTATGGCGCTGACATTAATGCTGGCGGGCTGTGCCGTGGGGCCTGATTATCAGCCTCCCCATGCGCAGACGCCGGGCAGCTATCGTGACTTGCCTTCACAGGAAGCGTCCAGGCCGCAGTCGGCAGCGACTCAACCACTGTGGTGGAAAAACTTTAACGATCCACAGTTGGATAGCCTGATTGAACGTGCTATTGCCGGCAATTTGACCTTGCAGCAATCGGTGCTGCGCATTGCCGGAGCACGCGAACAGCTGGCGCAGGCTCGCGGAGGGCTCTTCCCTTCAGTGAATGGCTCGGCGAAAGTGACACGTCAGCAACTGGGGTTGAAAGGCCTGTTGAAGTCCAACGGGGTGTACGATCAGGTTGATAGTGATGTGGCTAATCAGCTGAACGGTTTGGATCACTCCATTACGCTTTATCAGGGCAGCTTCGATGCCAGTTGGGAACTGGATTTGTGGGGTAAAGTCCGCCGTCAGATGGAAGCGGCAGATGCCCAGCAGCAGGTGGCGATTGAACAGCGGAATGATGCTTTGGTGTCACTGGAAGCAGAAGTGGCGCGCGCGTATCTGCAATTGCGCGGCGCACAGGCCGTGCTAGACACCTTGCAGCAGCAGATTGAGGTCGCGCAGCAAACCTGGGAGCTGACGCAGAGCCAGCAACGCAATGGTTTAGCGCCGCTGACCGACGTGGAAAATGCGCGCGCGCAGTTAGCTTCACTGAATGCGCAACTGCCGCAGTATCAGTCGCAAGAACGGCAGGCAATGAACGGCTTAGCTGTGCTGTTGGGTAAAATGCCCGGCACGCTGGATAACGAGTTAATGAACCGCAAAGCGCTGCCTGCATTGCCGAAGATGGTGGCGGTGGGTATACCATCAACGCTGGCACGGCGCAGACCGGATATTCGCCAGGCGGAAGCCAATCTGCATGCGCAGACGGCTAATATTGGCGTATCGGTGGCCGATCTGTTCCCCAGCCTGTCACTCACCGGTCAACTTGGCGTGCGTAACACCGACGCCAGCTATCTTGATGACTGGAGCAGCCATTTCTACAGCATTGGTCCTTCACTCTCGATCCCTATTTTCCAGGGCGGCCGTTTAGTTTCCAGTGTCAAACTGGCACGTGCACAGCAGGCGAGTGCGGCACTGGATTATCGCCAGACGGTGCTCACTGCATTGCAGGATGTGGAGAACGCGCTGGTGAGCTATCGTGCCGATCAGCAACAGGTCACGGCGCTGGATGAAACCACCGGGGCGCTGCAGCATGCCTTTGACCTCGCCAGTGATAGTTACAAGCAGGGTATTTCGACCTTCCTGGATGTGCTGGATGCCCAGCGCCAGTTGGCGCAGGCGCAGGCGCAGTCAACCCAAGCCCGGATGCAGAGTGCGCTTGATTTAGTTGCACTGTATAAAGCGTTGGGCGGCGGCTGGGAACCTTATCAGAAGGTCAATCTGCCGGAATATTCGGTGTTCGGTCCTGCCACCACCGTTCCGTAACGACATGGGCGGCGAGTTGCCGCCCGGTTCAATTCGGAACAAAAATTTTCCTTTCATCGATTGTGTAAAATTCAACCCGATCATATCTCCGCTAATTTCCACTCCTGATGGCTATTTTTGTGATACTAATCGCAAGTTGATCGCGTGTTTATGACCTGTCGCGCAAAATTTAAATTTCATAATTATTCCTATTGGATGAAATAATCTATTTTTAAACCTTCTCTCACAGGTTAAGGAGTTGGTTATGTCCCGGGAAACCTATCTCACCCCCAATAAGGCATCAGGGCCGAATAGCAGTACGCGCACTGAACCCTTTGTGAAGGTGATAGCAATGATTGCCACCCTCGGTGGCTTGCTGTTCGGCTATGACACGGGAGTGATTTCCGGCGCACTGCTGTTTATGGGTGACGATCTTCATCTGACACCCTTTACCACCGGACTGGTGACGAGCAGCCTGCTGTTTGGTGCCGCCTTTGGTGCGCTGGCTTCGGGTCACTTTGCTGCCGCTGCCGGGCGGAGAAAAATTATTCTGGTACTGGCGATCATCTTTGCGATGGGCGCAATCGGTACCGCGTTAGCACCTAACGTTGAATGGATGATTTTCTTCCGCCTGGTATTAGGTGTGGCAGTGGGTGGCGCGTCGGCCACGGTGCCGGTGTATATCGCAGAGATGGCGCCCGCGAATAAGCGTGGGCAGTTGGTCACCATGCAGGAGCTAATGATCGTTTCCGGGCAGATGTTAGCTTACATCTCCAATGCCGGATTCAATGCAGTTTGGGGCGGGGACACCACATGGCGCTGGATGCTGGCGGTGGCAACGGTGCCAGCGGTGCTGTTGTGGTTTGGTATGCTGTTTATGCCTGACTCGCCGCGCTGGTATGCGATGAAGGGGCGCCTGGCCGAGGCGCGACAAGTATTGGAGCGTACCCGTGCAAAACAAGATGTGGAGTGGGAGCTGACAGAAATCGAAGAGACGTTAGCCGAAGAACAGCAGGATGCCCGCCCGCGCTTGCGCGAATTACGTAAACCCTGGTTAATGAAATTGTTTTTGATTGGTGTGGGTATTGCCGTGATTCAACAATTAACTGGTGTGAATACCATCATGTATTACGCGCCCACGATGTTAAAAGCGGTGGGCATGAGCGATAACGCGGCATTAATTGCTACCATTGCCAACGGTGTCATTTCGGTATTAATGACATTCGTTGGCATCTGGTTGCTGGGGCGTATTGGTCGCCGCACCATGACCATGTTGGGTCAGTTTGGTTGCACCGCTTGTCTGGTGTTTATTGGCGCCGTCAGTTATTTGATGCCGGAAACGGTACAGGGGCAACCGGACGTGCTGCGCAGTTATATGGTTTTGCTTGGCATGTTGATGTTTTTAAGTTTTCAACAAGGGGCGCTGTCGCCCGTTACCTGGCTGCTGCTGTCTGAAATTTTTCCGACTCGCTTGCGCGGTATATTTATGGGCGGTGCGGTGTTTGCGATGTGGATAGCGAATTTCTTTATCTCGCTGATGTTCCCCATACTGCTGGCTTCGGTCGGTTTATCAGGGGCATTCTTTATTTTTGCGCTGATAGGGATAGGGGGAGCCATTTTTGTCATTCGCTGTGTACCCGAAACGCGCAATCGTTCGCTGGAACAGATCGAACATTATTTGCACGACTGGCTATCAAAGGAAGAATCTCAACCGCATTTGACGCCTGCCGTGAAGAAAACCTTATAACCTGAGACTGCAGGTTTTATCCCCAGGCCGGTGCATGCACCGGCTTTTTATCGTCATGCGATCGGAAAAATGAGATTCTCCTCTCACTGCCACTAATATAATAATCACCTGTGAAAATAGATTTTCGCTTACACCATTAATCTTTTTTTACCTTTATGCTCACTTTCGCTGCTGCCTGCAATAGTGGCTAAATGCTTGTTTATCAGCCGGGAATAAGGACTGGAATCGGTACCTGTTCCAGTGGGTGGCACAAAATGCACGTTGTTAATTCACCGTTAATTAAAGCCGCATGTTGGGTTTAAGACTGGGTTGAGTGAATATGTTAATCTGTTCGGAATTATCCGTTCGCATAAATTAATTTATTTTTTTATTTGAATTGGGTAATCTTGCCACTACAGTTTATTTACCCCCCTAAGCAAGGACATTGTGATGAGTGACGCATTTAAAGTTCTGAACAACATTCGCACATTACGTGCACAAGCACGTGAACTGCCATTGACCGATCTGGAAGAGATTCTGGAAAAATTAACTGTCGTTGTGACCGAGCGTCGTGACGAAGTTCATGCTGAAGAAGCACAGAACCGCGAAAAAGAAGAGAAGCTGTCTAAATACCGCGAAATGCTGCTGGCTGACGGTATTGATCCAAACGAATTACTGGGCGCTCTGGAAACCGGTAAAAAACGCGCTAAGCGTGCACCACGTCCAGCCAAATATTCTTACACCGACGAAAACGGTGAAGAGAAATCATGGACTGGCCAAGGCCGTACTCCAGCTGCGATTAAAAAAGCACTGGACTCAGGTAAAAGCCTGGATAGCTTCCTGATCAAATAATCTGCACATTCCTTGTCAGTGGGAGCCGGAGGCGACATCGCCTCCGGCTTTTTTATTTCTCCATTGGCAACAAGGTGTTCAGTTTCCGGGTACACCGCCAGCAGGCGCAAAGGTGGCGTCCCTGTGTCCGTTTCTGGCATAATGCCCGCTGTTTTTTCCTCCACTGCGTAACAAAGGTCAATGCCGTGTTAGTTTCCAGCAATATCACTATGCAGTTCGGCAGTAAGCCGCTGTTTGAGAATATCTCCGTTAAATTTGGCGGCGGTAATCGTTACGGTTTAATCGGTGCGAACGGCAGCGGTAAATCGACCTTTATGAAAATACTGGGCGGAGACCTGGTTCCAACCAACGGAAATGTTTCCCTTGATCCCAATGAACGCATCGGTAAGTTGCGTCAGGACCAGTTTGCATTTGAGCAATATAGTGTGCTGGATACTGTGATTATGGGGCACACGGAATTATGGGCGGTGAAGCAAGAGCGTGACCGTATATATGCTTTGCCGGAAATGAGCGAAGAGGAAGGCTATAAAGTGGCCGACCTTGAAGTCGAATACGGTGAAATGGACGGTTACAGTGCCGAGTCACGCGCGGGGGAATTATTACTGGGCGTTGGCATTCCAGTGGAACAGCATTACGGCCCGATGAGCGAAATCGCACCAGGCTGGAAATTGCGTGTGCTGTTGGCGCAGGCATTATTCTCTAATCCGGATATTTTGTTGCTCGATGAACCGACAAACAACCTGGATATTGATACCATTCGCTGGCTGGAGCAGGTACTGAACGAACGTAACAGTACCATGATCATCATTTCGCATGATCGTCACTTCCTTAATATGGTGTGTACGCATATGGCGGATCTGGATTACGGCGAACTGCGCGTGTATCCGGGCAATTATGACGAATATATGACTGCCGCCACTCAGGCGCGCGAGCGTTTATTAGCAGACAATGCGAAGAAAAAAGCGCAAATTGCCGATCTGCAATCGTTCGTCAGTCGTTTTAGTGCCAACGCCTCTAAATCACGCCAGGCGACCTCACGCGCCAAGCAGATTGATAAAATCAAGCTGGATGAAGTAAAAGCCTCAAGCCGTCAGAACCCGTATATCCGTTTTGACCAGGATAAGAAGTTGTTCCGAAATGCGCTGGAAGTGGAAGCACTGACCAAAGGTTTTGATAACGGTCCGCTGTTTAATAAACTTAACCTGATGATCGAA
The DNA here is from genome assembly GCF_059412425.1 of Pantoea sp. CFCC18177. Taxonomy (NCBI): domain Bacteria; kingdom Pseudomonadati; phylum Pseudomonadota; class Gammaproteobacteria; order Enterobacterales; family Erwiniaceae; genus Pantoea; species Pantoea sp. CFCC18177. The sequence goes on along the minus strand of NZ_JBNBPL010000003.1, from coordinate 291,275 downwards.
GTGGGTGAAAAAGTCGCCATCCTCGGTGCTAACGGTATCGGTAAAACCACACTGCTGAAAACGTTAGTCGGTGAATTGACCCCGGAGAATGGTACGGTTAAATGGTCTGAAAATGCGCGTATTGGTTATTATGCACAGGATCATGCCGAAGATTTCGCCGATGACCTGAGCGTATTTGACTGGATGAGTCAGTGGAAACAGGAAGGTGATGACGAACAAGCGGTACGCAGTATTTTAGGGCGTCTGCTGTTTGGTCACGACGAAATCAAGAAGCCCGCCAAGGTGCTGTCCGGTGGTGAGAAGGGCCGCATGCTGTTTGGTAAGCTGATGATGCAGAAGCCAAACATCCTGATCATGGATGAACCGACCAACCACCTGGATATGGAATCGATTGAATCCCTGAACATGGCGCTGGAGATGTACGAAGGCACGCTGATTTTCGTTTCGCATGACCGTGAGTTTGTCAGCTCGCTGGCCACCCGCGTGATGGAGATGAAAGGCGATCGTGTGGTCGACTTTACCGGCAACTACGAAGATTATCTGCGTAGCCAGGGTATTGTTTAAAAGATTTACAATAGATAGCGGCGTGATCTAGTGCGCGTTTAATGTGGCAAAGCTGCTGACAACGTGCAATAAATTGCGCCGCGATACTATACTTAAACTGTTACTTTCGACCACATACCTCGCACTGCACATCCCGTGCCACCTTCAGGCTGCGAAACTCGGCACTCATCGCATCGTACATCAGCAATCTTGCCTTGGCCGGTTGGCCTAACGCCGTTAACACTTTAATGGCTTCCAGCGCTTGCATTGCACCCACCACGCCGACCAGCGGTGCCAGCACGCCCGCTTCCACACAGCTTAGTGTCTGATCGCCAAACAAACGACTGATACAGCGATAGCAAGGTTCATCCGGCTGCCAGGTGAAAACACTAAGCTGCCCTTCCATGCGAATGGCCGCACCGGAGATCAGTGGAACTTTGTGCTGGAAGCACCCGCGGTTGATCTGCTCACGCGTCGTGACGTTATCGGTGCAATCCAGCACCGCATCATGGCAGGCTATCAACGCACTAAGCGAGTCATCATCCAGTTGTGCATTGATCGCTTCCAGCTGGCAATGTGGATTAATGGCTGCCAGTTGTTGACGAGCAGATGCCACTTTCGGCTGACCCACGGTGGTATCGCTGTGCAGAATCTGGCGCTGTAGGTTGCTCAGGCTGACGGTATCGAAATCGAGCAAAGTGAGATGTCCAACACCCGCCGAAGCAAGATAGGGCGCGGCTGCACAGCCCAGTCCGCCTAATCCGACCACCAGCACACGTGAAGCCTTCAGCTTCTCCTGGCCCTCGAAATCAAAGCCGCGCAGTACAATTTGACGGTTGTAGCGCAGCATCTCTTCATCGCTCAGCGCAATGCTCATTAGCCCTCCAGCAGGGAGTTAAAGGCTTCAACCTCCACCCATTCACCGGCCTCCACATCACCACTGTCGCGTTCCAGCACGATGAAACAGTTTGCCAGGGCGAAGGAGCTGAAGACGTGTGACCCCTGCGCGCCGGTGCTGCGCACTTCCAGCACGCCATCTTCGCCACGGCTGAGAATACCGCGCTGAAAATCGAGACGGCCTGGCGATTTCTTCAGCCGCTGCGTGGCACGTGCGCGTTGACGCAGCGGCATAATGCGCGTGGTCTGGCCGGTCAGGGTGGCCAATAAAGGTTGCACTAACTGATAGAACGTCACCGCCGCCGAGACCGGATTGCCCGGTAAGCCGCAGAACCAGCTATTAGCCAGACGACCAAAGGCAAAAGGTTTGCCCGGCTTGATGGCGAGCTTCCAGAAGGTGATGGCACCCAACTCTTCCAGCATCGTTTTGGTAAAATCAGCTTCGCCGACGGACACGCCACCGGTACTGATCACCACATCGGCCTGGCGATCGGCTTCACTGAACGCGTGACGCAACGCGGCGGGGTCATCGGCAATCACGCCGAGATCGATCACTTCGCAACCGAGTTTTTTCAGCATCAGTGATACGGTAAAGCGGTTGGTGTCATAGATTTGCCCGTCAGCCAGTGGCTGACCCACGGCCTGAAGTTCATCGCCAGTGGAGAAGATCGCCACGCGCAGCTTGCGTAGCACGCTCACTTCAGCAATGCCCAGCGAAGCCAGAAGCGGCAACTCGGCGGCACCTAAGCGCACACCCGCATCCAACACCTGTTTACCTGCCTGAATATCTTCGCCGATACGGCGGATGTTTTGACCCTGGTTAACGTCTGCGGTGATGACAATGCCGCCATCACGCTGCTCGGTTTGTTCCTGCATCACCACGGCATCGCAGCCCGTAGGCACCGGGGCGCCTGTCATAATGCGAATCACGCTGCCAGCAGGCCACTCGCCATGGAAAGGTGCGCCAGCAAAGGCTTTACCGGCGACCGACAACACGCCGTTTGGCTGCAAGTCACTCAGGCGCACGGCATAGCCGTCCATTGCTGAGTTATCAAAAGGCGGCACATCCAGCGGCGAACTTACCGGCTTAGCGGTGATGCGTCCCGCGGCTTCAAACAGCGAGACGCTCAGGCAATCACTGATTGGGGTAAGCTGTTGCAGCATCTTTTGCTGCGCGTCTTCGAGGGAGATTAATCCTGCGGTGAAAGGTTCCATATCCATCTCTGCAGTGTCATTTCAGATGCTGCCTATTATGGTGGCATTTGCCCGCAGAGTCACATGCGACAAAAAAGCATAATCCACATTAAAAGGTTATGACCGCTGATACACTTTCTGCTTTACAAGCTGGAAGTGCCTTTCTATAGTCGAAAATTGCCAAAAAAAGATGAAAACCATTCTAAATCAGTATTTTTGCTTCTGATTTCTTGACAGGGTACCGGTTATGGCTAAAGCAGTTATCGCAATTCACGGCGGGGCAGGTGCGATTACACGTGCCGCAATGAGCGCCGAAAAAGAGCAGCAGTATCGTCAGCAGTTAAACGCAATCGTTACCGCGGGTCAGCATATTCTCGCTGCGGGTGGCAGCGCGCTGGATGCCGTCACCGAAGCGGTGCGTTTGCTGGAAGAGTGCCCGCTGTTCAACGCAGGCAAAGGTGCGGTATTTACCCATCAGGGCACGCATGAACTCGATGCCAGCATTATGGATGGCCGTACCCTCGACGTCGGTGCCGTGGCGGGCGTGAACCACATTCGAAACCCGATACTGGCGGCACGTAAGGTGCTGGAAAACAGCCCGCACGTGCTGTTTATTGGCGCGGGTGCAGAAGCCTTCGCCGTTGAACAAGGCCTGGAACAGGTTGAGCCTGATTTCTTCTCTACCCCCGAGCGCTGGGAACAGTTACAGCGTGCGCTGAGCAGCCAGCAGACGGTGCTCGATCACGATGGTGAGGCGCAAAGCCACAGCGATGATCCTCTCGATCCCGATCGCAAATTCGGTACGGTGGGCGCAGTGGCCCTCGATCTTCAGGGTAATCTGGCGGCTGCCACCTCGACTGGGGGCATGACCAATAAGCAGGCGGGGCGCGTGGGTGACTCACCGCTGGTGGGCGCAGGCTGCTACGCTAATAATGAAACCGTTGCGGTCTCCTGCACCGGCACGGGCGAAGTGTTTATCCGCACCCTGGCAGCGTATGACGTCTCCGCGCAGATGGAATATGCGGGACGTTCATTGCAGCAAGCCACCGCCAACGTGATTCACGACAAAATTCAGGAACTGGATGGCAGCGGCGGACTGATCGCCGTTGACAGCCACGGTAATGTGGCGTTGCCGTTTAACAGCGAAGGAATGTATCGCGGATTCGCTTATGTCGGCGGCGAAGTTGAGGTAGCGATTTACCGCGACAGCTAAGGAGCAGGCATGACAGAACATCAGCAGCAGATGGCACCTGAGCAAGTTCTGGCGGTGCGTGACCTCAACGTCCGTTTTCAGCATGAAGGCCGCATCACCGAAGCGGTGCGTAATCTGTCGCTTGATCTGCACCGTGGTGAAACCCTGGCGCTGGTCGGTGAATCCGGTTCTGGTAAATCGGTCACCTCGCTGGCACTGATGCGCCTGATTCAGCAGGCGGGCGGCGACGTCAGCGGTGAAATCCATCTGCGCCGTCGCAACGGTGAGGTGCTGGACGTGATGCGCGCTAGCAGCGGCCAAATGCGCAAAGTGCGCGGTGCCGACATGGCGATGATTTTCCAGGAGCCGATGACCTCACTCAACCCGGTTTTCACCGTGGGTGAGCAGATTGCGGAGTCGATTCGTCTGCATCAGGGTAAAAGTCATCAGCAGGCGCAGGCTGAAGCGCACCGCATGCTGGATCTGGTGCGCATTCCCGAAGCCCACAACGTGTTGTCGCGTTATCCGCATCAGCTTTCGGGCGGTATGCGGCAACGCGTGATGATCGCGATGGCGCTGTCGTGCAAACCTGCACTGCTCATCGCCGATGAACCCACCACCGCGCTGGATGTCACCATTCAGGCGCAAATTCTGCAATTGATCCGCGTGCTGCAAAAAGAGATGCAGATGGGGGTGATTTTTATCACTCACGATATGGGCGTGGTGGCAGAAATGGCCGACCGCGTGCAGGTGATGTATCGCGGTGACGTGGTTGAACGTGCGCCAGTACAGCAGTTGTTCGATGCGCCTCAGCAGCCCTACACGCGAGCGCTGTTGGCGGCAGTACCAAAACTCGGCGCCATGAGCGGTCAGCCGCTGCCCGCCAAATTCCCGCTGTTGCACACCAACGGTCGTGAAGAGCCTGCGACACCGCAAGATACGGTGCGCGGCGATGAGCCACCGATTTTGCAGGTGCGCGATTTAGTCACGCGCTTTGATATTCGTAGCGGTTTGTTTAACCGCGTGAAACGCCGCGTGCATGCCGTCGAGAAGGTGAGTTTTGATCTGTATGCCGGAGAGACACTGGCGCTGGTGGGCGAGTCCGGCTGCGGAAAGTCCACTACGGGCCGCTCGCTGCTGCGTCTGGTCGCCAGTCAGGGCGGCACGATCACCTTCAACGGTCAGCGTATCGATGCCTTACAGGGCCACGCACTGGCCTCGCTGCGTCGTGATATTCAATTTATTTTCCAAGATCCTTACGCTTCGCTCGATCCGCGTCTCACCGTCGGGTTTTCCATCATGGAACCGCTGCTGGTGCATAACACCATGGATCGACGTCAGGCAGAGAAACGCGTTGCCTGGCTGCTCGAACGTGTCGGGTTGTTGCCTGAACATGCCCAGCGCTATCCACACGAATTTTCCGGTGGCCAGCGCCAGCGTATCTGTATTGCCCGTGCTCTAGCGCTGAATCCGAAAGTGGTAATAGCCGATGAGTCAGTCTCGGCACTGGATGTCTCAATCCAGGCGCAAATTATCAATTTGATGCTCGATTTGCAGCGCGAATTTGGCATTGCCTTCCTGTTTATTTCACACGATATGGCGGTGGTCGAACGCATCAGCCATCGTGTGGCAGTGATGTATCTCGGACAGATTGTGGAGATGGGGCCGCGTCAGGCGGTGTTTGAGCAACCGCGCCATCCCTACACCAAGAAACTGATGGCTGCGGTGCCGGTCGCCGATCCAGCGCACCGACACCGTGAGCGGGCACTGATGGTGGATGAGATCCCCAGCCCAATTCGCCCACTGGGTGACGAGCCAGAAGTGGCGCCTTTACTGNCCGTGAGCGGGCACTGATGGTGGATGAGATCCCCAGCCCAATTCGCCCACTGGGTGACGAGCCAGAAGTGGCGCCTTTACTGGAAGTGGCACCGGGACACTTTGTGGCCCGACACGCCATTAGCGGCGCCTGAGCAGCAAGCAACCGCGTCATCGGTCGATGTCGCGCAAGACAGGGACTACAGGAGAACGATAACAATGCACCACATTATGCGAAAAGGGGTTATCACCGCCGGTTTGTTGAGTTCAGCGCTGGCGATGCCCGCGTGGGCAGCAAAGGTCGCGGTGATTGCTGTGGCGTCGACCTTTACCACGATGGACCCGTACGACGCGAACGACACGCTGTCGCAGTCTGTCGCGAAAGCCTTCTATCAAGGCTTGTTCGGCTTCGATAAAGACATGAAGCTGCAAAACGTCCTGGCGGAGAGCTATCAAGCCAGCAGCGATGGCCTGACCTACACCATCAAACTGCGTTCAGGGGTGAAATTCCAGGACGGTACGGATTTCAATGCGGAAGCGGTTAAAGCCAACATCGACCGCGCCAGCAATCCGGACAATCATCTCAAGCGTTACAACCTGTTTAAGTATGTCGCCAGCACCGAAGCGGTCGATCCGACCACGGTGAAGATCACGCTGAAGCAGCCGTTCTCGGCCTTCATTAACAACCTGGCGCACCCGGCAGCAGTGATGATTTCCCCGACCGCGCTGAAGAAATATGGCAAAGACATCGGCTTCCACCCGGTGGGTACCGGCCCCTATGAGTTTGTGACCTGGAATCAGACCGACTTCGTGAAAGTGAAGAAGTGGGATGGTTACTGGAAGAAGGGCTATCCGAAGCTGGACAGCATCACCTTCCGTCCTGTCGTGGATAACAACACCCGTGCCGCGATGTTGCAAACGGGCGAAGCGACTTTCGCTTTCCCGGTGCCCTTTGAGCAGGCCAAGTTGCTGCAAGGTAATAGCAAACTCGATGTGGTGACTACGCCGTCGATTATGCAGCGCTATATCAGCCTCAACGTGACGCAGAAGCCTTTCGATAACCCGAAAGTGCGTGAAGCGCTGGAGTATGCCATTAATCGTGAGGCGCTGGTGAAAGTGGCGTTTGCGGGCTATGCCACCCCAGCCACCGGAATTGTACCGCCAGCCATCGATTTTGCGCAGACGTACCCGGCGATCAAATACGATCCGGCAAAAGCGCGCGAGCTGCTGAAGGAAGCGGGCTTCCCGAACGGCTTTGAAACCACGCTCTGGTCTTCACATAACCACAGCACCGCGCAGAAAGTGTTGCAGTTTACGCAGCAGCAACTGGCGCAGGTTGGCGTGAAAGTGAAGGTCACGGCGATGGATGCGGGACAGCGCGCGGCGGAAGTCGAGAGCAAAGGGCAGAAAGAGAGCGGTGTGCGCATGTTCTACACCGGCTGGTCTGCATCAACCGGCGAAGCTGACTGGGCGCTGACCCCACTGTTTGCCACCACCTCCTGGCCGCCAGCCATCTTTAACACGGCGTTCTACAGCAATCCGCAGGTGGATCAAGACCTCAGCGATGCACTGAAAACCACTGATCGTGCGCAAAAGGCGAGCCTGTATAAAGACGCACAGGATCGCATCTGGAATGACCATCCGTGGATCCCGCTGGTGGTGGAGCAGCTGCTCTCTGCTAACAATAAAAACCTTACCGGTTTTTACGTTATGCCCGATACCTCATTCAATTTTGATGAGGCGGATCTGAAGTAACAGACGCGGCCAGCCTTGCGGGGCTGGCCGATGCTGCGCAGGACTTCGCATGCTCAACTATTTTCTCAAACGATTACTGGGGCTTATCCCCACGCTGCTGATTGTGGCGGTGCTGGTCTTTCTGTTTGTCCACCTGCTGCCGGGCGATCCGGCGCGCCTGATTGCGGGCCCGGAAGCGGATGCTTCGGTGGTGGCACTGGTGCGTCAGGAACTGGGGCTCGATCAGCCGCTGATCCAGCAGTTCTGGCACTTTATTCTCAATGCGGTGCAGGGGGATTTCGGCCAGTCGATGGTATCGAAACGCCCGGTCTCTTCAGAGATTGCCGCACGCTTTTTCCCTACGCTGTGGCTGACGCTCACCAGTATGGTGTGGGCGGTGATTTTTGGCATGACCATTGGCATTGTCTCGGCGGTGTGGCGCAATCGCTGGCCCGATCGCCTTGGCATGACGCTGGCCGTTTCCGGTATCTCCTTCCCGGCCTTTGCACTTGGCATGCTGCTGATGCAGGTGTTCTCAGTTGAACTCGGCTGGTTGCCGACCGTGGGCGCAGATAGCTGGAAACACTACATTCTGCCCTCTATTACCTTAGGTGCCGCGGTGGCTGCGGTGATGGCACGCTTTACGCGCGCCTCCTTTGTTGAGGTGATGCAGGAAGACTATATGCGCACCGCCCGCGCGAAAGGGGTGCGTGAATCTTTGGTGGTGGTCAAACACGGTCTGCGCAATGCGATGATCCCGGTGGTGACCATGATGGGGCTGCAGTTTGGTTTCCTGCTCGGTGGCTCGATTGTGGTGGAAGTGGTATTCAACTGGCCTGGTTTGGGCCGGTTGCTGGTCGATTCCGTAGAGATGCGCGATTACCCGGTGATTCAGGCCGAGGTACTGCTGTTCTCACTGGAATTTATTCTGATCAATCTGATTGTCGATATGTTATACGCGGCAATCAACCCGGCCATTCGTTACAGGTAAGGAGTCGCAATTGAAGAACTGGCGACGCGCAGCGGCATTGAAGACCATGCCGATGATGACGGAAACCCGGGTACGTACGCCGTGGCGCGAATTTTGGCGTCGCTTTCGTCAGCAACATGTGGCGATGATCGCGGGCTTATTTGTGCTGCTGTTAATTGTGGTGGCGTTTATTGCGCCATGGATCGCCCCTTTTGATGCAGAAAACTATTTTGATTACGATCGGCTCAATGAAGGCCCGTCGCTGATGCACTGGTTTGGCGTGGATTCGTTAGGGCGCGACATTTTTAGTCGTGTGCTGGTCGGGACACGAATTTCATTGATCGCCGGTTTCTTCTCGGTGGCGATTGGGGCATTGATAGGCACGGTGCTGGGCCTGCTGGCGGGCTACTACGAAGGCTGGTGGGACCGCATAACCATGCGCATCTGTGATGTGCTTTTCGCTTTTCCGGGCATCCTGCTGGCGATTGCGGTGGTAGCCATTATGGGCAGCGGCATGAGCAACGTGATTGTGGCGGTGGCGATATTCAGTATTCCGGCGTTTGCGCGTCTGGTGCGGGGCAATACCTTGGTGCTGAAACATCAGACCTTTATTGAATCAGCTCGCAGCATTGGCGCATCCGACTGGACCATTATTATGCGTCACATCTTGCCCGGTACGGTGTCCTCCATTGTGGTCTATTTCACCATGCGCATTGGCACGTCCATTATCACCGCGGCTAGCCTGTCGTTTCTTGGGCTCGGTGCGCAGCCACCCACCCCGGAGTGGGGGGCGATGCTCAACGAGGCGCGCGCCGATATGGTGATTGCCCCGCACGTGGCGATATTCCCGAGTCTGGCGATTTTCTTGACCGTACTGGCGTTTAATCTGCTGGGGGATGGATTGCGCGATGCGCTGGACCCGAAGCTGAAGACGTAAATTTTGGGCGGGTGCGGCGTGTTTTGGGAGGCCGGAAGGCCTCCCCTACGATGAAAGCGCACACAGGCTTGCTATAGAACTAATCCGTGGCACGCCACTGCGTTAGATACTGGGCTTAAAACGTTTCCCAATTCTCGTTACTGTTGCCGCTGACGGCCGGCACAGCACGGACTGGCGCAATCGCAGCAGGCTTCACGATTTTTGGCGCTACGGCGATCGCGGGGCGGGAGCCGGTTTTAAAGCGTGCCACGGCGGATGACAGGCTGCTGGCCTGCTGCTCCAGTGATGCGGACGCGTTAGCAGATTCCTGTACCAGCGTGGCGTTTTGCTGCGTAACGCGATCCATCTCATTCACCGCCTGACCAATCTGATCGATCCCACGACTCTGCTCATCAGACGCCGAGGCAATTTCTCCCATAATATCCGTCACACGCGTCACTGCACTGACGATCTCCTGCATGGTATCGCCCGCGCTGCTCACCTGTTGCGAACCTAAATCGACGCGCTGCACCGAATTCTCAATCAGCAACTTAATCTCTTTCGCCGCTTGTGCGCTACGTTGTGCCAGGTTACGTACTTCCCCGGCGACCACAGCAAAGCCACGGCCTTGCTCGCCTGCGCGTGCCGCTTCGACTGCCGCATTCAGCGCCAGAATATTGGTCTGGAAAGCAATGCCATCGATCACGCTGGTGATATCGGCAATTTTTTTGGAGCTGTCGGCGATGGCATGCATGGTCTTCACCACGCCATCCACCACATTGCCGCCTTTATCCGCCGTTTCTGAGGCGGTTTTAGCCAGCTGTGAAGCCTGGCGTGCGTTATCGGCGTTCTGCTTCACGGTTGCGGTTAACTCTTCCATACTGGCCGCCGTCTCTTCCAGTGAGGCGGCTTGTTGTTCGGTGCGGGAAGAGAGATCGTTATTGCCGTTGGCGATGTCGCTGGCGCTGCCAAAAATGGCATCGGCACTGTCGCGTACATTGTTGATGGTGCTCAACAATGCCTGCTGCATATGGTTGAGGCTCGCGGCGATGGCCGCCATTTCGCTGCGCCCTTCAATCTTTAAACTGGCAGAAAGGTCGCCGTCGGCAAAACGCTCCATTTGCTGCTGCACCTGCTTCATTGGCGCCAGCAGAATGCGGCGGACCAGTTGCCACACCACCACCAGCAATAGCAACACAATCACCGCCATCACCGCGACCATCACCAGCATATGCTGATAAGTGCTATCGTTATCTGCAGCGCGCGCATTGATCAGTTGAACGTTGTCGCCACGCCATTGCTTGTAGGCCGCTTCCAAATCATCCTGCGCCAGTTGTGCATCCAACTCGCCATAGGCGGCGTAGTTGTTGGCTTTCAGGAAGGTCGCAGATTGCTTCAGTAGTTGGTAGTAGTTGTTGAATTTACTTTCGATAAGCTCGGCGGAAGCTGCACTTTGCCCTGTAATACGCGGGACACTTTTGTAGCGGTCAAAGTGCTGTTTAGCTTCATCAAGCGATGCGCCGGCAGAAACCAGCAGTTTGTTGATGGCCGCGCGTGAAGCATCATCGGCCTGATTTTTCAGGATACGAATCGCGACGCGGTTGATAATGACGCGCGTTTTCACCAGTGTTTGCCAGCTGTCGGAGAACTCACGCTGTTGATGCGACAGTTGGTTACTGGCGGTGAAATTATGCTGGCCAGCGATTAGGGAAGATAAAAATAGCGAGCCGGAGATGGCCTGCATGGCGGTGAATACCAACAGCATCAATATGATGGCAGTCACAATTTTCATTTTCGTCAACATGATTCTCTCTGATCAAAGTAGGCTGGTAGAGAGGTTATCGGTGTGGAAGTGTATTGCTTAAGTGCCGAAAAAAAATAATTGCATCAGGTGATAATGTCGTGCAGGAGAAATGCAGTGAAACCCTTTGATTACGAACAAGACTTTAACAATATCGACTTTCGACAACAGCCAGAGCGCTATCAGGTGGGGCGGGGTGAGCAGGGCGTGTTGATGGTTGAACCTTATAAGAGTGAAATCCTGCCTTTCTGGCGCTTTCGTACGGTTGAGCTGGCGCAGGAGTCTTCGGTACAAATCATGCAACTGTTTGAAGATTATCGCGCCCAGGACGATTTTGTTGGCATGGACATGGCACGCAAGTTCATTCAGATGGGTTACACCCGCGCACGCCGTTACAGCAATCATAAAGGCGGGCGAAAATATGATGCGGAGGGGAAAGAGCTGCCGCGTACCACGGAAAAAGAAAAGGCCGCTGCGGCGGCCATTTTCAAATCATGCTGGGATCGGATCCGAGCTGATACGGATTATCTGGCGCGCAAACGTGCGCACCAGCAGCAGTACGGTTAAACGCGCGTACCCCACAAATCGTACTCGTCAGCGTGTTCCACTTTCACACGGACCACGTCACCCACTTTGACCTGACGATCGCCATTCAGGTAAACGGCGCCGTCAATCTCAGGGGCATCGGCCATGCTGCGGCCAACCGCACCTTCTTCATCGACTTCATCGATGATCACCAGCACTTCGCGGCCGATTTTCTCCTGCAAACGCTCGCTGGAGATTTTCTGCTGCAGTTGCATAAAGCGGTCGAAACGTTCTTGCTTCACCTCTTCTGGCACTTGATCCGGCAACTGGTTGGCGGTTGCGCCTTCAACCGGGCTGTACTGGAAGCAGCCGACGCGATCCAGACGCGCTTCCTTCAGGAAGTCGAGCAGCATCTGGAAATCTTCCTCGGTTTCGCCCGGGAAGCCGACGATAAAGGTCGAACGCAGCGTCAACTCTGGGCAAATTTCACGCCAGCGTTTGATACGCTCCAGAGTGCGTTCCACTGCGCCAGGACGCTTCATCAGCTTCAGGATGCGCGGGCTGGCGTGCTGTAACGGGATATCGAGGTAAGGCAGAATTTTACCTTCGGCCATCAACGGGATCACGTCATCCACATGCGGATATGGGTACACGTAGTGCAGACGCACCCAGACGCCAAGCTTAGCCAGTTGCTCACACAGGCTGACCATGCTGGTTTTGACCGGCGACCCATTCCAGAAACCGGTGCGGTGCTTCACGTCCACGCCGTAGGCTGAGGTATCTTGTGAAATTACCAGCAGCTCTTTAACGCCCGCTTCCACCAGACGTTTCGCTTCATCCAGCACGGAACCAATCGGGCGGCTGTCGAGATCGCCACGCATTGATGGGATGATGCAGAAGGTGCAGCGATGGTTGCAGCCTTCAGAAATTTTCAGGTAAGCGTAATGGCGCGGGGTCAGCTTAACACCTTGCTCCGGCACCAGGCTGAGGAACGGGTTGTGCTCAGGTTTTGGCACATAGGTGTGAACGTGGGACAACACCTGCTCGTAGCTGTGCGGACCGGTGATCTCCAGCACCTTAGGGTGCACTTCGCGGATCTGATCCACTTTGGCACCCAGGCAGCCGGTGACGATCACTTTGCCGTTTTCGTTCAGCGCTTCGCCAATCGCTTCCAGTGATTCCTGTACGGCGCTATCAATAAATCCGCAGGTGTTAACGATGACGATCTCCGCATCATCGTAGCGTGGCACCACATCGTAGCCCTCGGTACGCAGTTCCGTCAGGATGCGTTCAGAGTCGACGAGGTTTTTTGGGCAGCCGAGTGAGACGAAGCCCACGCGTGGCGGATTTTTGACATGGCTCATAAGGATAAAAATTCATCATAATTAGTGTGGATAGGGGGGCGATTGTACAGAGGTTGCTGGAGAAAATGTATAGTTAAGCAAAGAATCTCCATATCAGTTACACGTGTTATTCCCGCTATGCTTAACTTACCCGCTCAGCTCATAAATTTAGGTTGTGGCCGGGAGAGTGGGCGGTGATCCGAGTTGTGCAATTCAGCCTGTTTTGCTTAAATGTTGGGTCGGTGACGGTAAGTTATTCTTGTCACTGAAGAATGTTAACTCGCGCTGAAGGCCGTTTTATTGCCTAAGCAGAAGTGGATAATGTGAGAGCAGACATATGCAAGAGATCGTCAAAGGTTTTCTGAATTTTCAACAGAATGTGTTCCCTGAAAGGAAGGATCTTTTCAAAAGTCTGGCTTCAAACCAGAATCCTAAAGCGCTGTTTATCTCGTGCTCAGACAGCCGTCTGGTGCCCGAATTAGTCACGCAATCTGAGCCCGGTCAACTGTTTGTGATCCGTAACGCCGGTAATATCGTGCCGCCATTTGGTCCTGAACCGGGCGGTGTCTCTGCCACCATTGAATATGCAGTCGTGGCACTGGGCGTGACTGAAATCATCATTTGCGGCCACTCGAATTGCGGTGCCATGAACGCGATTGCAGCTAACGCCGACCTGGAAAGCATGCCTGCGGTCGATCACTGGCTACATTACGCCAATGCGGCAAAAGCTGTGGTGGAAGAGCGCAAGTATGAATCAGTAGAAACCCGTCTCAACGAGATGGTGAAAGAAAACGTTATTGCTCAGCTGAACAATATCAAAACACACCCTTCCGTGGCGGTAGCGCTGCGTAAAGGCAAAATTCGCCTGCATGGGTGGGTTTATGATATTGAGAGCGGCGGTATTATCGCCCTGACCAAAGGCGGTGAATCGTTTATCTCACTTTCAGAAAATCCAGAGACCTGCTTCGAATAATCCCGTTAACCACCTGCTCTGCGGGTGGTTTTCTTCACAACCTGCGAATTTATCCCGCTAAAGCGCAGCGTGCACTCTACACTTGAGAAGCGTTTACCTCTTATAAGGGCTTTCTCATGCGATTTCGTCTTTATATTCCTGCTTTGACGCTGGCAATGCTGGCTGTTGGCTGTACCTCTCATGTTGCCGATAAACAGCAATTCTCTGGGTTCCTTGGCGATTACAGCCAGTTAAAACCGGCGCAGTCGCCCAGTGGAAAGCCGACGCTACGCTGGATCTCCCCGGATTACCACAGCGCGGATTACACCAACGTGGTGTTTGAACCGGTGGTCTATTATCCCGCCGCGCGCCCTACCGAACGAATCAGTCAGCAAACCCTCGATCAGATTCGCCAGTACACTGACGCTCAACTAAAAAAAGCGGTGTCAGAACGTAAACCTGTGGTGGGCAAGCCAGGTGCGCACACCCTGCGTGTGAAAAGTGCAATCACGGCGGTGAGTGCCGAAAACGAAGGGGTGCAGTTCTATGAAGTGGTACCAATTGCTGCTGTGGTGGCCAGCACCATGGCGGCCACAGGGCACAGAACTCAAAACAGTGCGCTGTTCCTGGAAGTGGAAGCGGTGGATGCCCAAACTGGGAAACCGATGATCAAGGTGGTGCGCAAGGCGTTTGGTAAGTCACTGCCTAATAACAGCACCCCAATTACCCTCAATGACTTACGTCCCGGCATCGACGAGATGGTGCGCGATGTTGTGGCTTTCTCGGCTCCTTAATCCTGCTGCCCGACGTCGCGTCGGGCTTAATGTTTTGTAAATACTGCACATCCTTTCTTACGGGCTGACTACCCTTGATCACAAACCGTGATAAAGGAGCACCCCATGCGTTTACTGCCCGTCGCGCTACTGCTTGGCGTATTCAGTTACCCCTCATTCACTCATGCTGCAGAGGTCCAGGTTCAGGTGTTGCAGGATAAGCTCGACCACCCTTGGTCTGTGGCGTTTCTGCCTGACAATCAAACCTTGCTGATTACTGAACGTTCCGGGCAGCTGCGCAGTTGGCAACCGGGCACCGGGTTATCGCAGCCCATCAGCGGGGTGCCGAAAGTCTGGGCCAATCGTCAGGGTGGATTACTGGATGTGGTGCTGGCGCCCGATTTCGCCCAAAGCCGTCGCGTGTGGCTCAGTTACACCACGGCAAATGCTGAAGGGCGTGCCGGCGGCGTGGTGGGGTACGGGCGGCTCAGCGACGATAACCGTCAGCTAAACGACTTCAAAGTGGTACTGGAGCAAACGCCGAAACTCTCCAGCGGTGCCAATATCGGCACGCGCCTGGCGTTTGATCATCAGGGATATCTCTATATCGCTTTTGGTGACAACTTTGCCAGTAGCAGTGCCCAACAGCTGGATAAGCTGTCTGGAAAAATCGTGCGTCTGACACAGAATGGCGAGATCCCGTCAGATAACCCCTTTGTGCATCGCAAAGACGCCCGCCCAGAGATTTGGTCCTATGGCATGCGCAATCCACAGGGTTTAGCGTTCAATCCGTGGACGCAGCAAATGTGGGAGAGTGAGCACGGTCCACGTGGCGGCGATGAGGTGAACCTGCCAGAGAAAGGAAAAAACTACGGTTGGCCATTGGCCACCTACGGTATCGATTACAGCGGTCAGAAGGTGCCAGAAGCCCAGGGAACCCATGTCGCCGGGACTGAACAACCGCTGTTTTGGTGGAAAGTCTCTCCGGCCATCAGCGGCATGGTGTTCTACAACAGCGCACGTTTCCCACAGTGGAAGAACTCGCTGTTCATTGGTGCTTTGAAAGAGAAAAGCTTAATTCGCCTGCGGGTGAATGGTGAGAAAGTGGTTGAGGAGCAGCGCTTGTTGCAGGATCGTGGTGAACGCATCCGCGATGTGCGCCAGGGGCCAGACGGTTTTCTCTATGTGCTAACAGATGAGGCTAACGGAAAACTGTTAAAAGTGGGGCTGGCAGACGCGGCCAACCCCCCTCGCGGTTAACTTAACGCACCCAGTTGCACACTTCCCAGCCGCGCTGCTGCGCTTCCTGCTGCAACTGCGCATTGGGGTTAATCACCCAGGCATGATCGGCGTGGGCCAGCAGTGGTAAATCATTCATTGAGTCGCTGTAAGCCCAGGTTCGCTCATAACGTTGATCATGCTGCAAGGCTTTCCAGTCACTCAGGCGTGTGACCTTGCCTTCACGGTAGGTCGCTGTGCCATAAATCTGGCCGCTGTAGCGTTGGTCCACGACCTCTACACCGATGGCCAGTGCCCCGTGTACACCCAGACGCTGCGCAATCGGAACGGCCAGATGGTCGCCACTGGCAGTGATGATCATCACGGTATCGCCGCGTTTCTGGTGCCAGTCGATGCGTTCGCGTGCGGCAGGGAAAACGCGGGGTAAAATGTCGCGATGGATAAAACGACGCACCCAGCCCTCAACGGTCAGGGTCGCCATACCGGCGAGAGGGGCAAGAGTGGTGCTCATATATTCTTCAATTGACAGGGTGCCGGCGTGATATTTTTCCATCAGAGCCTGCTCTTGCAAAATGACTGCTTCGGGTGCGAATCCCTGTGAAACCAGCCAGCGCAGCCAGAGGCTGGTACTGTCTTCACAAATCAGAGTTTCGTCCAGATCGAAAACGGCTAAGTCCATCGTGGTTCTCCTCGGGCTGACTGGTATCAGGGTAGCGGAATTTTGTGACTGGCTTAACCGTTCTGCGAAAAATCGGAATTTCTCGCATTTTTTCATCTTGTGCAATAGATCAAAAGTGGCAGCACTGCGGCGTTGGTGCCAGGGTTACTCTAATAAACTCTAAAAAACTTTACGATTGGACGGTTTTGTTCGCAGGGGGTTAGCGTGTAGCTTTGATTAAGACATGTCTTACCCGCACCAAAACCATGATTTAACAAGGACAATCTGGTCACGCTCATGAGAAAAAACTCCGTCACTTCTGCCTTGCGGCCGCTGGCTGCCACTTCATTATTAGTGCTTTTCCTTCCAGTCACCACTCAGGCTGAACAGGCACCTGCTGCTCCACAGATTGAAGCCAAAGCCTGGATTTTAATGGACTATAACAGCGGGAAAGTGCTGGCAGAGTCCAATGCTGATCAACGCCTCGATCCCGCCAGCCTGACCAAAATGATGACCAGTTATGTGGTTGGACAGGCACTGAAAGCGGGCAAGATACATAACGATGACCTGGTGACCATTGGTCAGGATGCCTGGGCAACCGGCAATCCAAAACTGCGCGGCTCATCGCTGATGTTCCTTAAACCGGGTGACCGCATTCCGGTTTCGGAACTGAATAAAGGTGTAGTGATTCAGTCAGGTAATGATGCCTGTATTGCGCTGGCGGATTATGTTGCAGGCAGCCAGGACTCGTTTATCGGTCTGATGAACAACTACGTTAAAGCCTTCGGACTGCAAAACACCCATTTCATGACCGTGCACGGTCTTGATGCGGAAGGGCAGTACAGCACCGCGCGTGACATGGCCATCATTGGTCAGCGTCTGATCAGTGACGTGCCGGAAGAGTATGCGCTAAACAGCGAAAAAGAGTTCACCTTTAACCATATCAAGCAAATGAACCGCAACCGCCTGCTGTGGAGCAGTAACCTGAAGGTCGATGGTATCAAAACCGGGCACACTTCTGGCGCAGGTAACAATCTGGTGGCCTCTGCGGTGGATGGCGATATGCGTCTGATTTCAGTGGTGCTGGGCACGCAAACCGATGCGATTCGTTTTCGTGAGAGCGAGAAACTGCTGACGTGGGGCTTCCGTTTCTATGAAACGGTGACGCCAATCAAAGCCGATAAGCCGTTTGCTCAACAACGTGTCTGGTTTGGCGACCACAGTCAGGTCAATCTGGGAGTCGCTAAGGATGCGGCAATCACTGTGCCGAAAGGCCAAATGAAAAACCTCAAGGCGAGCTTTACCCTGAATTCGCCGCAACTGGAGGCACCGCTGCAGAAGAATCAGGTGGTGGGCACCATTGATTTCCAACTGGATGGCAAAACGATTGATCAACGTCCGTTGGTGGTGATGGAGGATGTACCAGAGGGTGGCTTTATTGGCCGCATTTGGGACTTCATCATGATGAAATTCAACGGCTGGTTTGGTAAGTGGTTCAATTGATAAATAGGCGGCGCATTTGCGCCGCCTTCTGCATTATCCGCGAACCCAGCCTTTCTTAATCGGCATTGAAAAGAGTGCGCGATACACCTGATGCGTAAAGGCCAGCATGCGTTCACCGTATAGCTGCCACGCCATGTGCGACGCCAGACAAGCCAACAGACCTACCAGGAATCCACCCAGCATATCCATCGGCCAGTGAACGCCCAGATAGACGCGCGACCAGGCAATCGCACTGCCCACCGCCAACAAAATCACGCCCGACCACAGGCGATGCCAGAAGATAAACGCCAGCGCAAAGGTGAAGATAGTGGTGCCGTGGTCACTGGGGTAAGAGTCATCGGCCGCATGAGCCAGGAACTGATGGCCAAAGCCGATAGCGAAGGGGCGCGGATGCGGCAGCAGTTGCCCCACACACCAGGAAATACTCAGTGCGTAGATCAGCGCCATACCGGTTTTCAGCACCAGAGCACGCTGTGACTGAACCTGATCGCGCGGTCCCCACAGCCAGAGCGCAACAATCAGTAATGGCACAATCGCAATCACATCTTTCGCGATAAAAGTAGCCAGATGAATCAGCCACTGCGGCGAATCCGCAGTGGCGTTAATCCATAAAAAGATCGTGTGGTTAAGTGCTTCCATCACGTTTCATCATCCTCGTTCTGTTTACCCAAAAAGAAACACCAGCAAAAATCAGCACCTGGCTCAGCCATACCCACCAGCCTGCCCACAGGTTGTGTGAGAAAAAGTGGGCACCGCGCATCACCTGGCCATAGCCCATCAACAGGCCAATTGCGCCACCCGCGCACAGCGCCAACAGCGCGCGGCGGGGACGTTCAGGCCACCACAGGAAGAACAGCGCCATCACGGCAAAACCACTGGAGGCATGTCCGCCAGGGAAACATTGCCCCGGCCCGCTATTGGCGGGCACGGCATCCAGCAGCGCGAAGGTGGCAGCCTTACCGCCGAACATCGCCAGATCCCACGGGCATGAATGTGCGCTGTGCGCCTTCAGAATACCGACCACCAGCGGCCCCAAGCCAAACAGCAGGGCCACCAGCACGCGACGCCCATCGCGCTTCTGTAGTCCGCGTAACAGCAGCAGTACCGCCCCGACAATGATCACATCTTTAAACAAACGATGATTAATCAGGTCCAGCCAGCGGTTGTGCTGCCACGGAAACGTCTGTGTCAGGGGATCAAACCACATCCTGCTGATGGCGATATCCAGGCTTTCGTGGCGTGACCACCACAAGAACACCAGTGCAAAAATTGCCAGCAAAATAAAGTTGATAGCGTAAAAGCGCCCAGACAAACAATAAATAGTCTGGCTCTTAATCTTATCGCGGGTTGTTGGAGTGTTTAACTTTGATGAAAGTTGCATGAAGGTTTGAAAATAGCGAAATCAGAGTGGCAGGGTCGCAATTTACGCTTAGGAGAACCTTAAGCGGCAGGAACAGCAGACATAAAAAAACCCGCAAGTCAGTGACCGGCGGGCTCCTCAATTTGGGGATTTCAAAGAAAAGCAGTGGCACTTATTCAGACTGCGCCCCAAATAGAAAGTTCTGAACGGGGTAAAAATATTTTTAAAAAGGCAAAAGCGGCCAAATTATCACAATCAGGGTGCCGGCGAGCGTCAGCAAAACGTTAGCAATGGCATAAGTTCCTGCATAGCCTAGTGCCGGAATGCTACTGCGGGCGGTATCACTGATGATCTCCATTGCCGGTGCACAGGTACGGGCACCCATGATGGCGCCAAACAACAGCGCACGGTTCATTTTCAGCACATAGGCACCAAACAGATAGCACACCACCACCGGTATTAAACTGACCAGCAAGCCGCTTAACAGCATCAGTGCGCCTGCGCTGCCGAGTCCATGTTGCAAGCCGCTTCCCGCACTCAGGCCGACACCCGCCATAAACACCATCAAGCCAAATTCTTTCACCATGGTGAGTGCACCCTGAGGGATATAACCAAAGGTAGGGTGGTTAGCACGCAGGAAGCCCAGCATGATCCCGGCGAACAGCAAACCCGCGGCGTTGCCGATGCCAAAGCTGAAGTTGCTGAACTGGAAGGTAATCATGCCGATCATCAATCCGATAATAAAGAACGCGCAGAATGCCAGCAGATCGGTCATCTGACTGTGGATAGCGATAAAGCCGATGCGGTCTGCCAGACTTTTTACGCGTCGCGCTTCACCACTGACCTGCAACACATCGCCCTTATTGAGCATAATGCTGTCATCAATGGGCATCTCAATCTGGCTGCGGATTACGCGGTTGAGGAAGCAACCATGGTCAGTGAGTTTCAGGTGGCTGAGGCGCTTATTCACCGCATTGTGATTTTTCACCACGATCTCTTCGGTGACGATACGCATGTCGAGTAGATCGCGATCGAACACTTCTTTGCCGTTGCGGAAGCTGGGATCAAGGCGCGCGTGTGCGTCAGGATAGCCCACCAGGGAAATGTCATCGCCCAATTGCAGCATTGCATCGCCATCGGGACTGGCGAGGATCCCATTGCGGCGCAGGCGCTCGATATAGCAGCCGGTCTGGCGGTGAATGCCCAGTTCGCGCAGATTTTTGCCGCCGCTCCATTCCACCAGCTCCGGCCCCACGCGGTAGGCGCGAATTACCGGCAGGAACACTTTGCGCTGGCTGTCGGCATCAAGGCCTCGTTCACGCGCGATCTGTTGCGCACAGGTCGGTAAATCCTGATGCTGCAGGCGCGGAAGATAGCGCGCACCAAAAATCAGGCTGACCAGACCAATCAGATAGGTCAGGGCGTAACCAAGACTCAGGTTGTCCTGCATCATGCTCAACTGATGGCTATCGCTGATGCTTTGTCGCAGTGTGTCACCCGCGCCAACCAGCACCGGCGTTGACGTCATGGAACCGGCCAACATGCCTGCTGTTAGCCCAATATCCCAACCGAACAGTTTACCCAGCCCTAAGGCTATCAGCAGTGCACTGACTACCATCACAATGGCGAGAAAGAAGTAATTTTTACCGTCGCGGAAAAAGATTGAGAAAAAGTTTGGCCCCGCTTCGACACCAACACAAAAAATAAACAACATAAAGCCGAGGCTTAATGCGTCGGTATTTATCGCAAAGTGTTGTTGGCCTAAAATCAAAGAAACAACGAGTACACCAATGGAATTACCCAGTTGGACAGAACCCAGGCGTAATTTACCCAGACACAGCCCAAGGGCTAAGACGACAAATAATAACAGAACGTCATTTCCGCTTAACAATTCTGCGACGTTAATGTTCACGGTTTAACTTCTTCTTTACCTGTAACGAGTTGATGAACGGGTCTTTTTTCGCTATCTTGTGGCAGCCGCAAGCATCCTTGCCGCCACGGAGAGGTAGACCGTAATTAAAAGCGGCGTCATTCTAATCATAATTAACTCCCTCAGCTATCAGCCATTTTCATTCCTTAGGGCCGTTGCTGTGTATTTTTATTTCCACTTTTGCGCATCAGGGCAGTAAACGTTTCAATATTGTTAACGTCAAAGTTGAGGATGGTTATGTTGCAGCGCAATAATCGCTGGCCAGCATCGGTTTTAGGCATGATGCTTTATACGCTGGTGTTTATTTTTGCACATCATTTTTGGGCCGCTGCGGCGGAACAAGCCGTGCGTGGACAACCTGAGTTATTGCTGTTTTTATTGCCAGGCATGCTAATGGCTGTGATGCAGCCAGACAGCCCGCTGATCGGGACGCTGTGGGTCGCGTTGGGCGGCTCATTACTGGGGTTAGCGTGGGTGTGGTTCACCGTGACGCAAATGCACAGTTGGCTGCTGGTGGTGGCGTGGAGTTTGAGTGCGTTGTTCTGGGCGGGGTGCGGCGCTTTGGTGGTGCGGCTACTGCGGATAATGTTGGCGATGCGGCCTGAGTAATATGATGGATTTGTGGCGAGAGGCGGCCTGAAAGCCGCCCCCTATAACGCGCCCGATCAATCAGGCTTCAACACCCAGATTTTCTTTGGTCCAGGCAGCAAATTCGGTGTAGCCACCGATATGCTGATCGTCGAGGAAAATCTGCGGTACGGTGGTAACCGGTTTGCCCGCACGCGCTTCCAGGTCGGCTTTAGTAATACCGGTGGTCTGAATATCGACGTACTGATAGTTAAAATCGTCGCGCTCACTGGTTAGCTTGGTGGCTAACTCTTTGGCACGTACGCAGTATGGGCAGCTTTCACGGCCAAAAATCACTGCAATCATTGCTTCTCTCCTTCCGCTGCTGTTTTGTGACCAGTTTCACATTACAGCGTGAATAATGGCATTCATCATGCCCGCCCATCCTGCTTAAGCAAAGAAGAAATTGCCTGTTAATCTAATGGCCGCAAACTATATCCGTCATACTTCACTCTCATGATGCGAAGTATGCGGATCTGGCATGCGACTGACAAATTGAGTCACTGAGGGATTCACCTATGCGTAATCTGGCGACTTTGCCCAAACCGATATTGCTGCTGGAAGTGCTGGGCGTTCTTTCGGTGATTGGCGCGCTGCTGTTGGTCAACGACTGGGTCAGCGCCCCAGCGTTTATGGCGAAAAACTCGTTGGCTACGCTATTGTTTTTCCTTGGCATTGCGCTGATGCTGCCCGCAGCATGGCTGATGATGTGGCGAACGGCGAAAGCCATGGCGCCGCAGTTGTTCAATCAAACCCACAAAAAGAAGTAACCGGAGAGGATTATGACGCCGACGATTGATTTACTATGCAGCCACCGTTCCATTCGCGCTTTTACTGAGCAAGGTATAGATGATGCCCAGCGCAGCGCGATCATTGCTGCAGCACAAGCGGCCTCTACCTCCAGTTTTTTACAGTGCTCTTCCATTATTCGCATCACGGATAAGGCCATGCGTGAACAGTTGGTGCAGCTGACCGGCGGACAGCCTTGGGTCAGTGCTGCGGCTGAATTCTGGGTATTCTGCGCCGACTTTAATCGCCATCAGCAAATTTGCCCCGATGCGCATCTCGGACGCGCCGAGCAGCTTCTGCTGGGCTGCGTCGATACCGCGCTGATGGCGCAAAATGCTATGGTGGCGGCCGAATCGTTGGGCCTGGGTGGTGTGTTTATTGGCGGCATCCGTAACAGCATTGCGCAAGTCACCGAATTGCTGGGGCTGCCTCAATTTGTGTTGCCCCTGTTTGGCTTCTGTATTGGCCATCCTGCGTCCGCGCCGGATGTGAAACCGCGTATGCCGCAAGCTATGCTGGTGCATGAAAATCGTTATCAGGTTGTCGATAAAAACCTACTGGCTGATTACGATAATCAAATTACGGCCTATTATCAGCAGCGCGACAGCAACCAGCGTTCCGAAACCTGGAGCGAACTGATTCAGCGCTTGATTATTAAAGAAACGCGGCCATTTATGCTGGATTATCTGCATCAGCAAGGCTGGGCAACACGCTAAGCACAAGGAACTCAGCAATGAAGATGGCCATTCTCACCCGCGATGGATCGTTGTATTCGTGTAAACGTCTGCGGGATGCTGCGGAAGAGCGTGGTCATCAGGTGCAGATGATCGATCCGCTCTCCTGCTATATGAACATCAACTCCGATTCATCCGCTGTGCATTATCGGGGTGAACCGCTGGGCCATTTTGACGCGGTCATCCCGCGTATCGGTACTGCCACCACCTTCTATGGCACGGCTGTGCTACGTCAGTTCGAAATGTTGGGCAGTTATCCCTTGAATGAGTCAGTGGCGATCACCCGCGCCCGCGATAAATTACGCTCGCTGCAGCTGCTGGCACGTGAAGGCATTGATATGCCGATCACCGGATTTGCTTCCTCACCTGACGATACGCAAGACCTCATCGCCATGGTGGGCGGAGCGCCGCTAGTGGTCAAGCTGGTGGAAGGGACGCAGGGGATTGGTGTGGTGCTGGCGGAAACGCGTCAGGCCGCCGAAAGCGTGATTGATGCCTTCCGTGGCCTGAACGCGCATATTCTGGTGCAGGAGTTTATCAAAGAAGCACAAGGGCGCGATATTCGTTGCCTGGTGATTGGCGATCGGGTAGTGGCCGCCATTGAACGTGAAGCTAAAGAAGGGGATTTCCGCTCTAATCTGCATCGCGGTGGCAAAGCGCATGCGGTAACCATCACCAACAAGGAGCGTGAGATTGCGGTGAAAGCCGCGTCAACGCTGGGTCTGGAGATCGCTGGCGTCGATATCTTACGTGCGCATCGCGGGCCGCTGGTCATGGAAGTCAATGCGTCGCCCGGTCTCGAAGGTATTGAGGGCAACACCGGTTTAGATATCGCCACCATGATGATTGAATGGGTTGAACAACACGCTTGCCCCGGCTATCGTCTTAAAACGGGCGGCTGAGCCCGCTTTTACGCGGTTTTCGTGGCATCAGCATGACTTTTTCCGTAAGCTAAGGCGCTTATTTCTTCACCCCACAGGATACAACGATGGATTCACTGGTCGTTCCTGACATCGACATGCTGCGTCGCTGGCTGGATCAACAAAATATCACCTGGTTCGAATGCGATGCCTGCCAGGCACTGCATCTGCCGCACATGCAGAATTTTGACGGGGTGTTTGATGCAAAAATCGACCTGGTGGACGACGTCATCCTCTTCTCCGCGCTGGCTGAAGTGAAGCCCACGGCGCTGATCCCGTTAGTTGGCGATTTGTCACAAATCAACGCCAGTTCATTAACGGTGAAAGCCTTTATCGATATTCAGGACGATAATCTGCCCAAGCTGATTGTCTGCCAGTCCATCAGTACCACCGCCGGTTTGACCTTTGGCCAGTTCTCTCACTTTATGAAGCAGAGTGAAGAGGGGATTTCCATGGTGATTATGGAAGCCTTTGCCAACAATTTACTGATGATGGGCGAAGAAGAGGAACGTCAACCCAGTTCCGGCAGCCACGCGATGCTGCACTAAGATTCCCCGTCTCGCTAACTGCCGCTTTTTGCGGCAGTTTTCATTTTATCCCCACCACTTTTTATTCTGCATTTTGCCCTTTATTGCCAGATATTAGTCGTGCTTTATGCCGCTAGTACCAAACCCCATAGCAGAAACATGCATAAGATATCGCAAAAAGGCGTTTTTTACGCTGGGCTCTGGCACGCATGGAGCTGTGGGGCTATTCTTGCGGGGCTGCCTGAGACGTGCAACCTCAGCACAAACATAGGTTTTTGCTATTAAACTCCCGCTGAATATTGATTCATTCTATGCGTCTAATTCGACAATAAACGCAACGTCAGGATCGCGTGTATGCAGCGTTGTGATGACCCGCTAAGGAGGATGTAAAACATGATCAACCAACGTAAAAAATGGTTGCCAGGTGTGGTTGCAGGTGTGCTGATGGCTGCGGCCGTGGGTGCTCAGGCAGAGGATAAAACGCTGCACGTATATAACTGGTCCGATTATATTTCGGCCGATACCGTGCCTAATTTCGAAAAGCAGACTGGTATTAAAGTGGTCTACGACGTGTTTGACTCCAATGAAGTACTGGAAGGCAAGCTGATGGCGGGCTCAACCGGTTACGACGTTGTGGTGCCTTCTTCGAGCTTCCTTGCCCGTCAGCTGCAGTCAGGTGTCTTCCAGGAGCTGGATAAAAGCAAACTGCCTAACTACAAAAACCTCGATCCTGACCTGATGGCGAAAGTCGCGCAGCATGATCCAGGTAACAAATATGCGATTCCTTATCTGTGGGGCACCACCGGTATCGGCTACAACATCGATAAAGTGAAAGCCGCGCTGGGCACCGATGCACCTGTCAATAGCTGGGATCTGGTCCTGAAGCCAGAAAACCTGGAAAAACTGAAAAGCTGTGGCGTCTCCTTCCTGGATGCACCAGAAGAGATTTTCGCTACCGTGTTGAATTACCTCGGCAAAGATCCGAACAGCTCTGATGCCAAAGATTACACCGGTGCTGCCACCGATCTGCTGCTGAAACTACGTCCGAACATCCGTTACTTCCACTCGTCTCAGTACATTAACGACCTGGCGAATGGCAACATCTGCGTGGCGATCGGCTGGTCTGGCGATATCCTGCAGGCTAAAGATCGTGCAGAAAAAGCCAACAACGGCGTGCACCTGGGGTACAGCGTGCCGAAAGAGGGTGCCTTGGCCTTCTTCGATATGATGGCGATTCCAAAAGATGCGAAGAACCTGGATGAAGCTTATCAGTGGCTGAACTACATCATGGATCCGAAAGTGATCGCCGATGTCTCCAACAAAATGAACTATGCCAACGGTAACAAGGCATCACTGCCGCTGATCAACGCCGATGTGCGTAACAACCCAGGCATCTTCCCAACGCCTGATGCCATGGCGAAGTTGTTTGTGCTGAAAGTCCAGGATCCAAAACTGGATCGTGCGCGTACCCGTGCATGGACTAAAGTAAAAAGTGGTAAGTAATTCGTTCTATACCCAAAATAATTCGAATTTAAGGAAGGCGGCAAGTGCATGAATCCTCAGGAGCTTACTGAAGTAAGTGACTGAGGTGAATGCACGTAGCCAACGCAGCTGAAATTTGAAGTATGAAGGGTATAAACGAATTCATTTACCTGTAGACGACAACAGAGGCGCGGTGATGGCCTCTGTTGTGCCATTTTAGCGGCTGGCTGTGCCGCGCTACACCGCTTAGCGCCGGAGAAATGTTAGTGAACGACGCGATTCCCCGCCCCCCAAATAAAACGGCTAAGGCGTTAACGCCGCTGCTGGAAATTCGCAACCTGACCAAATCTTTTGACGGCCAGCACGCCGTGGATGATGTCAGCCTGACCATTTATAAAGGTGAAATTTTTGCCCTGCTGGGTGCCTCCGGCTGTGGTAAATCCACCTTGCTGCGCATGCTGGCAGGCTTTGAGCCACCGACCAGTGGACAGATTGTGCTTGACGGCCAGGACATGTCCCACGTGCCGCCGTATCAACGCCCCATTAATATGATGTTCCAGTCGTATGCTTTGTTCCCGCATATGAACGTTGAGCAGAACATTGCCTTTGGTCTGAAGCAGGACAAATTGCCGAAAGGTGAAATCAGCAGCCGTGTTGAAGAGATGCTGACGCTGGTGCATATGCAGGAGTTTGCCAAGCGCAAGCCACATCAGCTCTCAGGCGGCCAACGCCAGCGCGTGGCACTGGCGCGTAGCCTGGCGAAACGTCCTAAGCTGCTGCTGCTCGATGAGCCTATGGGCGCACTGGATAAGAAACTGCGTGACCGCATGCAGCACGAAGTGGTGGATATTCTGGAGCGAGTCGGTGCCACCTGTGTGATGGTGACGCACGATCAGGAAGAAGCCATGACCATGGCGGGCCGTATCGCCATTATGAACCGTGGTAAGTTCGTGCAGATTGGTGAACCTGAAGAGATTTACGAGCATCCAACCAGCCGCTACAGCGCCGAATTTATTGGTTCAGTCAATGTGTTTGAAGGCCTGCTGCGTGAACGTGGTGAAGACGGTGTGGTCATTGACGCGCCAGGTTTGGTGCATCCACTGAAAGTTCAGACCGATGTCTCTATCATTGATAACGTGCCGGTACACGTTGCACTGCGTCCTGAGAAAGTGATGCTGTGTGAAGAGGTGCCGGCTGACGGCTGCAATTTCGCGGTGGGTGAAGTGGTGCATATCGCTTATCTCGGCGACCTCTCCATCTACCACGTTCGCCTGCGCAGCGGTCAGATGATCAGTGCACAGCTGCAGAATGCACATCGCTACCGCAAAGGTGCGCCGACATGGGGCGATGAAGTACGCCTGTGCTGGGATGCTGATAGCTGTGTGGTTCTGACGGTTTAAGGAGGCGCAATGAGCCAGATTTCTCAACGCCGCGAACCCGAAGTTGTCGGCACGCCGCTGCAACGCTGGGGCACGCGCATCAAAATGCTGCATGGCCGCAAGCTGGTGATCGCATTGCCTTACCTGTGGCTGATCCTGCTGTTCCTGTTGCCGTTCCTGATTGTGCTGAAAATCAGTTTTGCTGATATTGCGCGTGCGATCCCGCCGTACACCGATTTGGTGACCTGGGCGGACGATCAGCTCAACCTGGTGCTGAACCTCGGCAACTACATCACGCTGACCGACGACCCGCTGTATGCCGAAGCCTATTTGACTTCGCTAAAAGTGGCGGCGATCTCCACCGTGATTTGTTTGCTGATTGGTTATCCGCTGGCGTGGGCGGTGGCACACAGTAAGCCCTCGATGCGCACCATTTTGCTGTTGCTGGTGATTCTGCCGTCATGGACCTCGTTCCTGGTGCGCGTCTATGCGTGGATGGGGCTGCTCAACAACAACGGTATTCTTAACCGCTTCCTGATGTGGTTGGGGGTGATCGATCATCCGCTGGTGATCCTTTACACCAACACGGCAGTGTATATCGGTATCGTTTACTGTTACTTGCCGTTTATGGTGCTGCCAATCTACACCGCGCTGACCCGCATTGATTACTCGCTGGTGGAAGCCTCGCTGGATCTTGGCGCGCGCCCGTTGAAGACCTTTTTCAGCGTGATTGTGCCACTGACCAAAGGCGGCATTATTGCCGGTTCGATGTTGGTGTTTATCCCGGCGGTGGGGGAGTACGTGATCCCCGAACTGCTCGGTGGGCCAGACAGCATCATGATTGGCCGCATCTTGTGGCAGGAGTTCTTCAACAACCGTGACTGGCCGGTGGCCTCTGCGCTGGCGGTGATCATTCTGTTGATACTGATCTTGCCGATTATCTGGTTCCACAAGCACCAAAACCGTGAGTTAGGAGAGAAGGAATGAATCAGTTACCGACCATTCGCTCTCCGTGGCGCACCGCGATTTTGGTGGTGTGCTTCCTGTTCCTCTACGCGCCAATGCTGTTGCTGGTGGTGTATTCCTTTAACAGTTCGCAGTTGGTCACCGTGTGGGAGAGCTTCTCTTTCCACTGGTACAAAGTGCTGTTCCAGGACAGCGCGATGCTGGATGCGGTGGGCCTGAGCCTGACTATTGCCGCGCTATCTGCCACCATGGCGGTGGTGCTTGGTACCATGGCGGCGGTGATTATCGTGCGCTTTGGTCGCTTCCGTGGGCACAGTGGCTTTGCCTTTATGTTGACCGCACCGCTGGTGATGCCAGATGTGATCACCGGTTTGTCACTGCTGCTGCTGTTTGTGGCCATGGGCAACACCTTTGGCTGGCCGAGCGATCGCGGCATGCTCACCATCTGGCTGGCGCACGTGACCTTCTGTACCGCCTATGTGGCGGTGGTGATCAACTCGCGCCTGCGTGAGCTGGACCGCTCGATTGAAGAGGCGGCGATGGACCTGGGCGCAACACCGCTCAAAGTATTCTTCGTGATTACCGTACCGATGATCGCCCCCGCGATTGTCACCGGTTGGCTGTTGGCCTTTACCCTGTCGCTTGACGATTTAGTTATCGCAAGCTTTGTTACGGGGCCGGGTGCGACGACGTTGCCAATGGCGATTTTTGCCACTGTACGTCGTGGCGTCAACCCAGAGATCAATGCGCTGGCTTCGCTGATTTTGTTTGTCGTCGGCCTTGTTGGATTTATCGCCTGGCGCTTTATGGCACACGAAGAAAAGCAGCGTTTACGCGATATTCAGAAAGCCAGACGTGGCTGAAAGCCGTAACATTTGCCAAAATAAACACAGGCTGGTTTACCTTTCATACTTCACGTCCCCCCATGGGGCCTACTCTTGGTATGGGTGCGTTGGCAACAGGTGTTCCCCCCCGTCACTTACTGATGTAAGTGACGGGGGATTCGCTCATTTGCCACCTTCCTGACACGTGAATTCTTTGGGGTAACTCACGACCAGGCTGTTTTTTATGGTTACGGAGTTCAGGGATGTCGGAAACGCTAAAAACCCCCATTTTAACGTCAGCGCCTGTGGCGGTCATGGTCGCGGGCATCGCGATCATTGCCACGCGCTGTCTTAGCGTGCTGATGCTCGCCAACGAACTGGGCTACGACGAAATCGCTAATTTTGTCCATCGTAGTGCGCAAGCCTGGGACTCCACGCTGATTTTTATCGCCAGCCAGCTCATCTTCTTATTTGAACTGCGGTGCGCCTTTACCCTGATGCGCGGCAGTAATCGTGGTCGCTGGGGCTATGTCGCGACACAAGTCATTGTTCTGGCCTATATGCTGATGGCTTCCGTTGGCTGGATTTACCCGGAAATCTTCAGCATTTCCGGAGAGACCAATGCGCAGATCGTTCATCATACCTTGCTGCAGAAAGTGCCGGATGTGATGGTACTGCTGCTGCTGTTTGTCCCGTCCAGCAGCCGCGCTTTTTTCCGTGGCCGATGATACAATCTGCCCCCGATTTTTCTCCCGATTCTGAATACAGGCCTCTCCATGCATTGCGCGCTTTATGATGCCGGTCGCTGTCGCTCGTGCCAGTGGCTGGAAAAACCCTATCCGCAACAGCTCAGCGATAAACAGTCGCTACTTGAGCAGTTGCTGCAACAGATGCCGGTGGCTGAGTATCTCCCGCCGGTAACGTCTGCGCAGCAGGGGTTTCGTAATAAAGCCAAAATGGTGGTGAGTGGCAGCGTTGAGCGCCCGATTCTGGGGATGGTGGCGCGTGAGGGCGAGCCGGTTGATCTCTGTGATTGTCCGCTCTATCCCGCCAGCTTCACGCCTGTATTTGAAGTACTCAAGCCTTTTATCGCGCGTGCCGGTTTAACCCCTTATAACGTGGCGCGTAAACGCGGTGAGCTAAAGTTCCTGCTGCTGACAGAGAGTTCACAAGGCGGGATGATGCTGCGTTTTGTGCTTCGCTCCACCAGCAAGCTGGTGCAGTTGCGCGCTGCGCTGCCTTGGCTCCAGCAGCAGTTGCCGCAGCTGCAGGTGATTTCTGCCAACATCCAGCCGATACATATGGCAATTTTAGAGGGCGATGAAGAGATTGCGCTAACGCCCGAGCAGGCGCTGCCAGAGATGTTTAATCAGGTGCCGCTGTATATTCGTCCACAGAGCTTCTTCCAGACCAACCCGCAGGTTGCCGCGAACCTCTACGCCACCGCGCGTGCGTGGGTCGCTGAACTGCCTGTCAGCAGCATGTGGGATCTGTTTTGTGGCGTGGGCGGGTTCGGTTTGCACTGTGCGACACCGGAGATGCAGCTTACTGGCATCGAGATCAATGCCGAAGCCATCGCCTGCGCAAGACAATCCGCGCAGCAATTAGGGCTGGAGAAAGTGAGCTTTGCGGCACTGGATTCCACGCAGTTTGCCACCTCGCGCGCGCAGGTGCCGCAATTGGTGCTGGTCAATCCACCGCGTCGCGGGATTGGAGCAGAATTGTGTGATTATCTCAGCCAGATGGCCCCGGACTACATTCTCTATTCAAGCTGTAATCCGAGCAGCATGGCGCAGGATATTGCACGGCTGGCGGATTATGACATCACCCGTGTGCAATTGTTTGATATGTTCCCGCACACCGCGCATTTTGAAGTGCTGACGTTACTGATCAAGAAGGGTGGAACAGCGTAGCGGCCGTCTGGACTGAGGACGTGCAGAACCTGCCAGATGGCATACTACGCCATTCCATAATGCCTATTCCGGGAACCACTTCTGGTTGATCTGCTGCCAGGTGCCGTTGGTTTTTAATGCCTCAAGCGCGGTATTCAACTCTTTTAATAAGGGGTCATTCCCTTTGCGAACTGCAATGCCCAGTCCGGTGCCAAAATATTGGCTATCCGTAATGTGCTCACCGACGGAAGTGAGATCGTCATTGGCTTTCAGCCACTGATTGACCACCGCGCTATCGCCAAATACGCCATTCAGGCGACCATTTTTCAAATCCAGAATCGCATTCTGGTAGCTGTCATAGGCCACGGCGATCACCTCTGGGTGTTTCTCCAGCAGATATTTCTGGTGCGTGGTGCCGTTTTCCACACCGACACGTTTGCCTTTCAGCTGGCTGAAATCGGTAAACTGGCCTTTATGGGCAATGACAATCGCGGAGTTGGCGTAATAAGGTTGGGTAAAATCAACCTGCTTACTGCGCTCGGCAGTAATATCCATACCGGAAATCACCGCATCATAGCGACGGAATTTCAGTGAAGGGATCAGGCTATCAAAGGCGTTGTTAGTGAAGGTGCATTCCGCTTTCATCTGCTGGCACAGCGCTTTGGCCAGATCGATATCGAAGCCGACAATCTGGTTGTCGTGATCGAGTGATTCAAAAGGGGGGTAAGTAGCAGAAGCAGCGAAGCGGATTTTTTCTGCCGCATAAGCATTCATTGCCAGTGTTGCCAGTGTAGCGGCAACAATCCATTTTTTCATTATATGACTCCTGTAAACCATGCCAGAGATTGAACGGTTAACACGATGCCAGTTAATGAATTTATATGCAATAAATATGATTAAAAAATTACATTGAGTTGCGTGAGAATGGTAGCGGCGTGAATTATCACGCCGCTAAGGATTAGTTCCGTTGTTCAAACGCCAGCGCGCGCTTCTCGATCAACCGCATCATTAACGTCAGCAGACCGTTGACCACCAGATAAATCAAGCCAGCAGCGGCGTAGACGGTGATGTCATAGGTACGGCCATACAGCAGTTGCCCATGTCCCATCACTTCCATCAGCGTGATGGTATACGCCAGAGATGTACTCTTAAACACCAGTACCACTTCATTGGAATACGAGGAGAGGGCGCGCTTGAAGGCATAAGGCAGCAAAATGCGCAGCGTATCCTTGCGATTCATGCCCAGTGCCGCACAAGATTGCCATTGGCCGGACGGAATCGCCTTTACCGCACCGTAAAACAGCTGCGTGGTATAGGCGGCACTGTTCAACGAAAGCGCCAGCAGCGCACACAGCCAGGGTTGCGAAAGCAGATGCCACAGCCATGGCACATTCTGAATGCTCGGGAATTGGCCGGGTCCGTAGTAAATCAGAAAGATCTGCACCAACAGCGGTGTACCGGTAAACACCGTGATATAGCCTTTCACCAAGGCATTCATTACCGGCACTTTTAATGCCAGCACAATGGTACACAGGACTGACAGCACCAGCGCAGCGATTAACGATGCCACAGTGAGCGTCAGGCTGGTGTGCAGCCCTTTTAGCAATTCGGGTAAGTAGTCCAGCATGGTCAGGCCCCCCGCTCAAAACGCGTGGTGCGCGATTCAATACGGCGCAATACCGCCTGACTGAACAGCGTAATGATCAGGTAGATGGCCGCCGCCGCCAGATACCAGGTAAAAGGCTCTTGGGTGCGCGTGGCAATACTTTTGGTTTGCAGCATAATGTCATTGACACTGATCAGTGACACCAGCGCGGTATCTTTTAGCAATACCAGCCACTGATTACCGAGACCTGGCAGTGCGTGACGCCACATTTGCGGCATAATCAGGCGCAAGAAAATCGCCGACTTCTTCATGCCCAATGCCTGGCCTGATTCCCACTGCCCCTGTGGCACGGCTTTCAGCGCCCCGCGCAGGGTTTGAGAAGCGTAAGCGGAATAGAGCATCGCCAGAGCAATCACCCCGCACAGGAAGGGGCCGACATCAAAGTTCTCAATCTGCACTTGTACGGGAATGCTGAACAAGCCGAGATTAATGTGGAAACCATCAGAGAGCGTCAGTAATAGCTGCGACGCGCCAAAATAGATAAACAGCACCACCAGAATTTCCGGCAAGCCGCGAATCAGGGTCACCAATAGAGTGCCGATCCACGCCAGCGGTTTCCAGCGCACCATCTCCCAGCCAGCAAAGATCATCGCCAGCACAAGGCCGGCGATCAATGCACAAACAGCAAGGCCGACGGTCATGCCGGCGGCGCTTGCGAGTGGAATGAGTTCATTCATCAGAAATTACTGCTGGAACCATTTGTTGTAGATGGTTTTGTAGGTGCCATCAGCTTTAATCTTTTCCAGAGCGGTGTTGAATTTGCCCTGCAGATCGGTATTGCCCTGACGCACCGCGATACCCAAACCGGTACCGAAGTAATCTTTATCCGTCACTTTCTCACCCAATGGCGCGAGGTTAGCATTCTGTTTCAGCCACTCGTTCACCACCGCGGTATCACCAAACACGGCATCAATACGGCCGTTTTTCAGATCCAGCACCGCATTCTGGTAGCTGTCATAAGGCACAACGGTGATGTCGCTGTGTTTGTCAGACAGGTATTTCTGGTGCGTGGTGCCGTTTTGCACGCCAACGCGTTTGCCTTTCAGCGCGGCAACATCGGCCAGCTTGCCTTTCTGCGCGATAAAGATGGCGGAGTTATCATAGTAAGGCTTGGAGAACAGCACCTGCTTTTCACGCTCAGGGGTGATGTCCATACCCGCCATCACCGCGTCGAAACGACGGAATTTCAGGCTTGGGATCAGGCTGTCAAACGCCTGGTTGGTGAAAGTACAGGTTGCATCAATCTCTTTACACAGCGCATTGGCCAGATCGACATCGAAGCCCTGAATTTTGTTGTCGGAATCGACAAACTCAAACGGCGGATAAGAGGCTTCGGTGGCGAAACGCAGGGTCTGCGCAGCAGAAGCGCTGAGGCTCAGACCGGCAAGCAGTGCAGCAAGTACGACTTTTTTCATTAGATGCATCCTGACTTAGTGCGAAAGATAATGTGCAAACGCTTCGGTTTGCGGCTGTGAAAAGTGGCTGGCATCGCCTTGCTCAACAATATGACCATTCTCCATGTACACCACGCGGCTGGCCGTTTTACGCGCCACTTCCACTTCGTGGGTCACAATCACCTGCGTGATTTGGGTCTGCGCCAGTTCACGAATGATGCTGACGATCTGCGCGGTGATTTCGGGGTCGAGTGCGGCGGTAGGTTCATCAAACAGCAGCACCTGGGGTTCCATCATCAACGCACGGGCAATCGCCACGCGTTGCTGCTGGCCACCGGAAAGGTGCAGCGGGAAACGGTCAGCAAAAGGCGTCAGACGCAGGCGGTCCAGCAGTTTGTCAGCACGCGCACGCGCGGCGTCTTTGCTGAGACCCAGCACCCGGCACGGCGCTTCAATCAGATTTTGCACCACGGTGAGATGCGGCCACAGATTGTATTGCTGGAACACCATGCCGACGTTCTGGCGCAGTTCGCGGATCGCGCTATCAGACGGTGCTTTGCTGAAGTCAAAGTGATTACCGGCAATCTGCAGGCTACCGGAACGCGGCTGCTCCAGCAGATTAAGGACGCGCAGGAGCGAACTTTTACCCGCGCCACTTGGGCCGAGCAACACCAGCGTTTCTCCCTGCGGACAAGCCAGGTTGATATCGAACAGCGCCTGATGGGCACCGTAAAAACAGTTAATGGCGTTTAGTTGAATACTCATGCGCAAAAATTGAATAGTAATTAGTGCCGCGAATCTTAACGTCACCAGAATAGTTATGCAATTGTGGTGGGTTAAAATTTATTAAACAGCAGTGAAGTCCTCAAAGCGTAGCACAAAATATCGGCG
The DNA here is from genome assembly GCF_059412425.1 of Pantoea sp. CFCC18177. Taxonomy (NCBI): domain Bacteria; kingdom Pseudomonadati; phylum Pseudomonadota; class Gammaproteobacteria; order Enterobacterales; family Erwiniaceae; genus Pantoea; species Pantoea sp. CFCC18177. Next base: position 255,839 of record NZ_JBNBPL010000003.1, on the reverse strand, counting down.
CTCAAGGTCTGGTGGCGGAATTGATTGCGCCTCTTTCAGCTCAGGGTTGCCTGAAAGAAGCGCGATAAATCGCTTCGCTACGGTTGTGTCGGGGATGGGTGCCTCAAGGCCGCACCCTTCAAAACCTCGCCGTATAAGACTGTAGCGACACGGTCAGGCTATTTTTTCTCTTCCAGCAGTTGGCTGAGCGAGCCACCACCTGCATGCGGCCAGTCGCCCACATAGCGGATATCATCCACTGCCCAGCAGGTGCCTTCCTGAATCATCAGCACTTCATCATTCCAGCTTTTGCCATCGCGGCTTAATGCGACGCGCAGCGGGATGTTGCGGGCATCGCGGTTCGGAATGGTTGAGGCGCTGGCGACATCCGCTGACGTCGGCCCCTGTGACAAGCTGGAGAACAGGTCGCCCTGACTCCATGACGCAGGCTTATTGCTTTGTGTGCTGGCGCTCAACAGCTTCTGATACAGGCGATCACTCAGGTAGGGGCGATATTTTGCCAGAGTGGTGCTGTTCGGCAGGCCCTGAGTGGGTTGGCTAATACGTAAATCGTAAAACTGCTGCGCAACGCTATCCGGACCACCGTCGATACAGCTGGCGGTACGCGGTCCATTATCCTTGGTCACCGGTTCGACGGTGGTACAAGCACTGAGCAGTAACGCAGCGGGAACAAGCAGCGCAAAGGCATTGTTTCTCATCTCGATTTCCTTATAGTTCACTGGCAAAGCGCCATTTTTATCATAGAGTATAGTTTCGCTTTTACGCCGTACGAGCTGTTCCCGTCATACTTCAGGATGCAGATACGTTGGCTAAACGCATTCGCCCGAATCACTCAAACAAGGAGACCGCGATGAAATTTTCCACCACGCCCACGCTGGAAGGGCACAGCATCAGCGAATATTGCGGTGTCGTCACCGGTGAAGCGATTCTGGGGGCCAACATCTTCCGCGACTTCTTTGCCGGCATTCGTGACATCGTCGGCGGCCGTTCTGGTGCCTATGAGAAAGAGCTGCGAAAAGCGCGCCAGATTGCGTTTGAAGAACTCGAAGAGCAGGCCAAAGCGCTGGGTGCGAACGCGGTAGTAGGTATTGATATTGATTACGAAACGGTGGGCAAAGACAGCAGCATGCTGATGGTCAGCGTGACCGGCACTGCCGTGATCATTCGCTGATGCGATTGATTGCTCTGCTGGCAGCGGCGTTGCTGCTCAGTGCCTGCCAGTCCTCGATTGAGCCGCGTCACGGTTACTGGGTGGATACCGCCCATCCGGCGCAGGGTGCGCGCCCGAGAGTGAAAGTGGTGGTGATCCACTACACCGCTGAAGACTTCCCCTCTTCACTGGCCACACTCACCGATCGTGAGGTCAGCGCCCATTATTTGATCCCACAGCAGCCAGAACAGAAACGCGGGCAGGGTGTGATATGGCAACTGGTGCCGGAAAGTGAACTGGCGTGGCACGCCGGGCCGAGTTTCTGGCGAGGTGCCACTCGTATCAATGACACGTCGATTGGCATTGAGATTGTGAATCGTGGCTACACGCGAACCTTAACGGGCGTGGAGTGGCAGCCTTTCACGCCGGCACAAATCAGCGTGCTGGTGGCACTGGTGAAAGACATCACCCAGCGCTATGCCATCACGCCCGAGAATCTGGTGGGCCACAGTGATATCGCGCCGCAGCGTAAACAAGATCCCGGCCCGCTCTTTCCCTGGCAGCAACTGGCTGCGCAGGGTTTAGGGGCGTGGCCCGATCAGGCCACAGTGCAGCGTTATTTACACGGTCAGGCGGTCGATGCACCCGTTGATCAGTCAGAACTGCTGGATGCATTGCAGCGCTACGGCTATGACGTGGCATCGGCCACGACACCACAGATGCAGCGCAAGCTGATTGCGGCGTTTCAGATGCATTTCCGCTCGCGGGATTATCGTGGGATAGCGGATGCAGAAACGCTGGCGATTGCCCGTGCGCTGCTGGCGAAATACGGTGCGGCGCAGTAACGCGCCGCCACAGTTACTGTTGTTGGAACGCTTGCCAGTGCGCAACCAGGCGTTGCAAATCCTGACGGGTGACATCGATGTGCGTCACGATACGTGTCACCGGGCCTACGCTGATCAACACATCGCCTGAATGCATCCAGCTTTTCAGTGCTTCAACCTGCTCCGAGGGCACCTTCACAAACAGCATGTTGGTGTGTTGATTCATCACCTCAACACCAATGGCGCTGAGTTGTTCTCCGAGCCACGCCGCATTGTCGTGATCCTCTTTCAGGCGTGACACGTTGTGTTTGAGGGCATATAAGCCAGCCGCCGCAAGAATCCCTGACTGGCGCATGCCGCCGCCGGTCATTTTACGCCAGCGACGCGCCTGTTCAATGTAGGCTTCATCACCACACAGCAACGAACCGACCGGCGTGCCCAGTCCTTTTGACAGGCAAATGGTCAGGGTGTCGCAGTAACGTGCGATATCCTTCAGCTCAAGGTTTTGTGCCACGACCGCGTTAAAAATGCGTGCGCCATCAATGTGCAGTGCCAGCTTACGCTCACGGGTTAAATTCCAGGCCTGTTCCAGATAGCGCTGTGACAGCACTTTGCCGTGATGGGTGTTTTCCAGGCTCAACAGGCGCGTGCGGGCGAAATGGATATCATCCGGTTTGATGGCGGCAATGATATCCGCCAGCGGCAGCGAACCATCTTCAGCGTGCGAAATCGGTTGAGGCTGGATACTGCCCAGCACTGCAGCACCGCCCGCTTCGTACTTGTAGTTATGTGCCTGCTGACCCACGATATACTCGTCGCCGCGCTGACAGTGACACAGCAACGCCACCAGATTGGCTTGGGTGCCGGTAGGGAAGAACAAAGCAGCCGCTTTGCCACTCAAACGCGCGGCTTCTGCTTCCAAGGCATTCACGGTGGGATCATCGCGATAGACATCATCGCCAGTTTCGGCGGCCATCATTGCATCCAACATGGCGGCACTCGGGCGGGTTACGGTATCACTGCGTAAATCGATCACATCGCTCTCCTGGGTAAACAGCGTTGTCGGGGCAGCCTTGAGGCTGCCCGTCTGGCGCACATTGCGCTCAGCTTGTAGAAACGGTTTTACCTCAGCCAGTTAGTTTTCGCCAGTTCTACAATCTCATCACCGCGACCATTAAGAATCGCACGCAGCATGTACAAACTGAATCCTTTGGCCTGTTCGGCTTTGATCTGCGGCGGCATCGACAACTCTTCTTTGGCAGTAATCACATCGACCAGCACCGGTCCGTCATGCGCAAAAGCCTGTTCCAGAGCGCCATTAAGGTCTGAGGCTTTCTCGACGCGAATGCCTTTGATGCCACAGGCGGCAGCGATAGCGGCGAAATCAGGGTTTTCCAGATCCGTACCATCAGTGAGATAGCCGCCCGCTTTCATCTCCATCGCCACAAAGCCCAGCACGCTGTTATTGAAGATCACCAGCTTCACCGGCAACTTGAGTTGCGCCACGGAGATGAAATCGCCCATCAGCATGCTGAAACCGCCATCACCACAAAGCGCCACCACCTGACGCTGTTTGTCAATGGCCTGCGCGCCCAATGCCTGCGGCATCGCGTTGGCCATCGAACCATGATTGAACGACCCTAACAGACGACGTTTGCCGTTCATCTTTAAATAGCGTGCTGCCCAGACGGTAGGGGTGCCGACGTCACAGGTGAAAATGGCATCGTCAGCGGCGTACTGGCTGATTTGCTGTGCCAGATATTGTGGGTGAATGGCTTGTTTATCATTGGCGGTGGCCAGATCGTCCAGCCCTTTACGGGCATCAACATAGTGCTCCAACGCGCTGTCGAGATGTTGACGATCGCTTTTACGGCTGAGCTGAGGTTGCAGCGCCTGTAACGTGGCTTTAATGTCACCGACCAGCGCCATATCAACATGGCTATGCGCGCCGAGGCTGGCCGGATTGATATCGATCTGTATAATCCTGGCTTCCGCGGGATAGAACGGACGGTAGGGGAATTGGGTACCGAGCAGCACCAGCGTATCGGCGTTCATCATGGCGTGATAGCCGGAAGAGAAGCCAATCAGACCCGTCATGCCGACATCGTAAGGATTATCGTACTCGATGTGCTCTTTACCGCGCATCGCGTGCACCACTGGCGCTTTCAGGGTCTCTGCCAGCTTCACCACTTCAGCATGAGCCCCGGCACAACCGCTGCCGCACATCAAGGTAATATTTTGCGCGCCGTTCAGGGTTTCGGCCAGGCGGGCAATTTCGCTGGCTGAGGGGACAACGTGTGGCAGTTGTGGTGGATACCACTCACTGCGTGCGCCTTCTGGCGCGGGTTTTAACGCCACATCGCCGGGCAGTACAATCACCGACACACCGCGATTGAGGATCGCTTTGCGCATTGCAATCCCCAGCACCTGCGGTAACTGCTCCGGGTTGGAAACCAGCTCGCAATAGTGGCTGCATTCACGGAACAGCTCCTGCGGGTGCGTTTCCTGAAAGTAGCCGCTGCCAATTTCACTGGAAGGGATGTGTGCGGCAATCGCCAGCACCGGAACGTGATTGCGGTGGCAATCGAACAAGCCGTTAATCAGATGCAGGTTACCGGGGCCACAGGAGCCAGCGCACACTGCCAGTTCACCGCTGATTTGGGCTTCGGCCCCCGCCGCAAAGGCGGCGACCTCTTCATGGCGCGTGGGCATCCATTCGATGGTGCCCATTCGATTCAGGCTATCGCTCAACCCGTTAAGGGAGTCACCCGTGACGCCCCAGATACGCTTTACGCCCGCGCTCTCCAGGGTTTTGGCCAGCAGTGCTGCCACAGTTTGTTTCATCGTTCGCTCCTTTCTGGTGTTTGCCATCTATCCCGATGGCGGAAACGTGTCAGTCAGAAGCGTAGACGATGGAATCCTCGCGTAGCCGTGAAAAAATGCGCTGTTGGCGATTAAGCGGAAAACAGCGCGATAAGGATCGGAGCCAGTAAACTCATGATAAAGCCATGTACTATTGCGGCTGGCACAATCTCCATACCGCCCGTGCGTTGCAGGATCGGCAAGGTGAAATCCATTGACGTGGCGCCACTTAACCCCAGCGTCATACTGCGTTGGCGACCGATTAGCACTGGAATCAACATAATGGTGAGCAGCTCGCGCAACAGGTCGTTAAAGAAGGCCGCACTACCGATCACCGGGCCAAAAGATTCGGTCATTAGAATGCCGGAAAGGGAATACCAGCCAAAACCGCTGGCTAAGGCCATACCCGTTTTTATCGGCAGGTCGAGCCACAACGCCGCTAACATACCGCCGATGAGCGCACTGCCAAGAGACACCGCGGCAACCAGCATGCCACGACGATTCAGGGTGATTTGGCGTAGCGTCATGCCGCTGCTGCGAAGCTGGATACCCACCAGAAACAGCATCAGCATCAACGCATATTCGCTTACGGTTGAGGCATGGCGTAGCGCGGGCCATTGGGTGAGACCGAGTAAAAAACCCGCCAACACTGAACCACAGAGCTTGAGCGACTCCAGCGCCATATGCAGGCGTGAGGGCAGGGCTTGCTGCTTATGCGGGTGGTGCCAGGGAACGCGCTTCTCCAGCAGCCAGAATGCCAACAGAGAGCAGGCCAGAATGCACAGCATGCTGATAAGGGCGATATGAAAGATCGCCAACAAATTGCTACTGAGATTATCAAGAAACGCCAGACTGGTGCCCATAAAGAACAGAATGATATACACCAGTGCGCTGAGCATGCGGGCAACGCCGCGCAGCAGGGGAGCGTGCTGGATGTGCAGCAGGTAACCGAAAACCAGCGGCAGCAGAATAATGATTAAGCCGTACATATTACGCGTCCATCCTTGGGAAAGGGCCGCAACGCTAGCGGAAAATATTTGAAGTGTAAACCTTTTCCCGGTTCGATTACTTGACCAACCTAACGCCGCGGACCATGCTCAGGCAAACAGCGAAGGGAGGAAAAGATGATTCTGGAACACATCGACATTGTGGGTTTTCGTGGCATTAATCGGCTGTCGTTGCCGCTGACTGACACCAATCTGCTGATAGGCGAGAATGCATGGGGTAAATCGAGCCTACTGGATGCCTTGACCTTGCTGTTAGCACCTGCTGCTGAGCCTTATCAATTTTCCGAGCACGATTTTCATTTCCCTCCCGGTGACCTCGACGCGCGCCTGCGCCAGCTAAGATTAGTGTTCCGTTTTCGCGCCCAGGATGACGATGAAAATGCGGTGTTTCAGCCTTTCTGGCAGCACGATGACATGGGGCGCTACATCAGCTTCAGCACCCGTGCGCGGCGTAACGAACACGGGGTGAAAACCACCTGGCGCTTTATTGATCAGCATGGTGATGTGTTACCGATGGAGGGCACGGAGACTGCGCTGGCCCATTTACGTGCTTTTTACCCCGTATTACGCCTGCGCGATGCGCGTTTTGGTCGGCGTGGGCGACAGAGTGAAACGGATGCGGATCGGCGGGCATCGACCATGAGCGAGCTGGTGCAGGAAGTCGATAAGTTAACGCGTGATTTAGTGGTGCGTCCGCAAACGCTGAGCGATGATTTACTGCGTCAGGGATTGCACACCATGCAGCAACTGCTGGAGCACTATTTTCTCGTGCAGCAACCCGGCAGCAGTGCTGCGCGTGTGGCCCCCGAAATGCGCGACGGCAGCCAGGGTTGGCGTTCGCTGGATAAGCTGAATCATCTGATTGCCAGCACTGAGTCACGTAGCCGTCAGGTGATCCTGTTACGGATGTTTTCGCTGTTAATTCAGGCGCACGGTAACGAAGCGTTACCGCCGGGTGCGCATCCGCTGCTGTTGGTCGAAGACCCGGAAACGCGTTTGCACCCCATTATGCTATCGGTGGCGTGGAATCTGTTGGATCTGATGCCTTTGCAGAAAATCACCACCACCAATTCGGGTGAACTGCTCTCGCAAGTGCCGGTGGAAAACATCTGCCGGTTGGTGCGTGAACCCACGCGGGTCGCAGCCTGGCGGGTGGGGCCTGAAGGGCTGAGTGCCGAGGAGAGTCGGCGCATTGGCTTTCACATTCGCGTTAATCGCCCATCAGCCCTGTTTGCGCGATGTTGGTTGTTGGTGGAAGGCGAGACGGAAGTGTGGATTATCAATGAGCTGGCGCGGCAGCGTGGCTATCACTTTGCTGCTGAAGGGGTCAAAGTGATTGAGTTTGCCCAGGCCGGTCTTAAGCCGTTATTGAAATTTGCCCGCCGCATGGGCATCGCCTGGCATGTGCTGACGGACGGTGATGAAGCGGGCAACAAATATGCTGCCAGTGCGCGCGGCCAACTGCAGGAGCATGAGCAAGAGGCCGATCATCTGACCCAGTTCCCCGCACCCGACATTGAACATTTTCTCTATAAGCATGGGTTTAGTGATGTTTACCACCAGACGGCGCACCTGCCGTTAAACGTGCCGATGAATGCACGGCGTATTATTACCAAAGCGATTCAGCATAGCTCGAAGCCTGAACTGGCGATTGCTGTGGCGCTGTCTGCGGCGGAACGTGGGCCAGAGGCGATTCCGCCGTTACTCGACCAGTTATTTGCGCGCGTGATGTGGTTAGCAAGAGGTCGGGCGGACTAAGATGCGGGAAAATTCGTAAAAGAAAAATGCCAGCGTATGCGGCTGGCATTTTTTTTCGGGAGTGGTCAGAATGAATGAAGAGACACGCGCGTCAGGCGACTTGCGTGACTTCACAGGGCACAATCAGACTGGCGTGATTGCCTTTTGGCCCTTCATGGACATCGAACTGAACCTGCTGGCCGGCCTTCAGCGTTCTGTATCCCTCCATCTGAATCGTGGAGTAGTGCGCGAAGATATCGTCGCCGCCGCCAATCGGACAGATAAAGCCGAAGCCTTTGGCGTTGTTGAACCATTTAACAGTACCCGTCTCCATGCTTTTACTTCCCTCGCAAGACATTTTGATAAGTAGGTGAGGTCATTGAAGCTGTGAGTCGAGTTTGTTTAAAACTCAATCAGCTTGTGTAAGTAGAATGTAGAGAAACGGACCTTATCGTCAAGCAAACGGCCCTGGCGCATGGGGAGAAATTCATCAAAATTTGAGGCAGTTAACGCTATTGCAAATTTTGTGATACAGGTCGCGCATGGGCTTTTAGTGCCGTTTTTTAATCGAGGAATGGTGGCTTGACAGACATGTTAAACTTAAGAATGGGCACAGCAATGTGCACAATCGTAACGCAGAATTTCGACGGAACATTATGGCAAACACAAACGACTGGCTTAATTTTGAACATCTGGCCGAAGATAAAGTACGCGAAGGGTTAAAGCCGCCTTCAATGTATAAAGTCATTCTGAATAATGACGATTATACACCTATGGAATTTGTTATTGACGTGGTGCAAAAGTTCTTTTCTTATGATGTTGAACGTGCAACGCAGCTGATGTTGAAAGTTCACTACCATGGAAAGGCGATCTGTGGTGTATTCACTGCAGAAGTGGCGGAAACAAAAGTCGCCCAGGTGAACAACTACGCACGAGAGAATGAACATCCGTTGCTGTGTACGCTAGAAAAAGCCTGAGCCCGTCTCCATATAGGGGATAGGTCGTCAGAGCGATAATTGGGGGAGGTGCCAAATGCTCAATCAAGAACTGGAACTCAGTTTAAACATGGCTTTCGCCAGAGCGCGCGAGCACCGTCATGAGTTTATGACCGTCGAGCATCTGTTGCTGGCATTGCTCAGCAACCCGTCGGCCAGAGAGGCATTGGAAGCCTGTACGGTAGATATCGTGGCTCTGCGACAGGAACTCGAAGCCTTCATCGAACAAACCACGCCGGTGCTGCCAGCCAGTGAGGAAGAGCGCGATACGCAACCGACGCTCAGCTTCCAGCGCGTGTTGCAGCGTGCGGTATTCCATGTCCAGTCATCCGGTCGCAGCGAAGTGGCTGGGGCAAACGTGCTGGTCGCCATTTTCAGCGAGCAGGAGTCACAAGCGGCTTATCTGCTGCGCAAACATGAAGTGAGCCGCCTTGATGTGGTGAACTTCATCTCCCATGGTACGCGTAAAGACGAACCCGGCCAGCCGCAGAACAACGCGGAAAATCCGGTTAACGAAGAGCAAGCAGGCGGGGAGGAACGTATGGAAAACTTCACCACCAATCTTAATCAGCTTGCTCGTGTCGGCGGAATCGATCCGCTGATCGGCCGCGATAAAGAGCTGGAGCGTGCCATTCAGGTGCTGTGCCGTCGCCGTAAGAACAACCCGCTGCTGGTGGGTGAGTCTGGCGTGGGTAAAACCGCGATTGCGGAAGGTCTCGCCTGGCGCATTGTGCAGGGCGACGTGCCTGAAGTGATGAAAGACTGCACTATCTACTCGCTCGATATCGGTTCGTTGCTGGCAGGCACCAAGTACCGTGGTGACTTTGAGAAACGTTTTAAAGCGCTGCTGAAACAGCTTGAACAGGACACCAGCAGCATTCTGTTTATCGATGAAATCCACACCATTATTGGTGCGGGTGCTGCCTCTGGCGGGCAAGTTGATGCGGCGAACCTGATCAAACCGCTGCTTTCCAGCGGGAAAATCCGCGTGATGGGTTCAACCACCTATCAGGAGTTCAGCAATATCTTTGAGAAGGACCGTGCGCTGGCGCGTCGTTTCCAGAAGATCGATATCACCGAACCTTCTGTGGAAGAGACCGTACAGATCCTCAACGGCCTGAAACCGAAATATGAAGCGCATCACGATGTGCGTTATACCTCGAAAGCGGTGCGTGCTGCGGTAGAGCTGGCGGTGAAATACATCAACGATCGTCATTTGCCTGATAAGGCTATCGACGTGATTGATGAAGCCGGTGCGCGTGCGCGTCTGGTGCCGGTCAGCAAGCGCAAGAAAACCGTCAACGTTTCTGACATCGAATCTGTGGTGGCGCGTATTGCGCGTATCCCAGAGCAAAGTGTCTCGGCAACGGACCGCGATACGCTGAAGAACCTTGGCGACCGTCTGAAAATGCTGGTGTTCGGACAGGACAACGCGATTGAAGCGCTGACGGAAGCGATCAAAATGAGCCGTGCAGGCTTAGGCCAGGAGCGTAAACCCGTAGGTTCGTTCTTGTTTGCCGGCCCGACGGGTGTGGGTAAAACCGAAGTCACGGTTCAGTTGGCGAAGGCGCTGGGTATCGAGCTGCTGCGTTTCGATATGTCCGAATACATGGAGCGTCACACGGTTAGCCGTTTGATCGGTGCGCCTCCAGGCTATGTGGGCTTCGACCAGGGTGGTTTGCTCACTGATGCGGTGATCAAACATCCACATGCGGTGGTGCTGCTGGATGAAATCGAGAAGGCTCACCCGGATGTCTTTAACCTGCTGTTGCAGGTGATGGACAACGGCATGCTGACAGATAACAACGGCCGCAAAGCGGACTTCCGCAATGTCGTGCTGGTGATGACCACCAACGCCGGTGTACGTGAAACCGAGCGTAAATCGATTGGTCTGATTCATCAGGACAACAGCACTGACGCGATGGAGGAGATCAAAAAGATCTTCACACCAGAGTTCCGTAACCGTCTCGACAACATTATCTGGTTCCGTCACCTGGATACGGCGGTGATTCATCAGGTCGTGGATAAATTTATCGTCGAGTTGCAGGCACAGTTGGATGCGAAAGGCGTATCACTGGAAGTCAGTGATGATGCACGTGACTGGCTGGCTGACAAAGGTTACGACAAGGCGATGGGTGCACGTCCGATGGCACGTGCCGTACAGGAAAATCTGAAGAAACCATTGGCGAACGAACTGCTGTTTGGTTCATTGGTCGACGGAGGCTCAGTCTCGGTGGCGCTGGATAAAGAGAAAAACCAGCTGACTTACCACTTCCTGAGTGCGGAAAAACGTAAAACTGAAGGGACTGTGCACTGATGTGCTAAGTTCCAGATAAGAAAAGGCCGGATGAGAATCCGGCCTTTTTTTTCGCGCTCAGTTACTTGCCACCAACGCGAGATGTGGGCAACAACTTAGCGACTACGGAAGACAATGCGGCCTTTGCTCAGGTCGTACGGGGTCAACTCGACAGTCACTTTGTCGCCCGTCAGGATGCGGATGTAGTTTTTGCGCATTTTACCGGAGATATGAGCGGTAACCACGTGCCCGTTTTCAAGTTCTACGCGGAACATGGTGTTAGGTAACGTATCCAGTACGGTACCTTGCATTTCAATATTGTCTTCTTTGGCCATCGAATCCTCTGGGTGAACTACCAAACTGTTGAACCGGCAAGATAATGCCGAATTCCATGATTTATGTAAAGAACCGTTGGTGATTTTGCCAACGCTTCGCCGTGCGTCGCGCCATTGCGCGTGCATTACGGAAAAATTCGGGTGTTTTTTGACGTCTGCGGGGGATTAGCGGGCTAAGAATCTGTAGCAATTGGCTGCTGATGCACAACTGATACAGCTTCGGGAAATGTATGAGATTCCCAACCTGGCAATTCCGGCTCGCCACAGCGAAGCGCGGACGACATACCAAACTCGCTTATTGTATCACTTTTGTCGGGAATTGTGTGCAAAACATCTGCGGGGAGGGTCAAAAAAGGGTTTGTGTTTGCCAGCAACCCGCCAAAACAGGCTGCCACGCCAGTGTTTGCACGTACTGTAAATAATCGACACGTGGGATTTCAACGGCGCCCAATGAGGCGGTATGCGGGTTCAATACCTGGCAATCAATCAAACGGCCCTGATGAGCCAGAAAATGTTGAGAGAAAACCCATAACGCGGTTTTTGACGCATTCTCCTGACGGCTGAACATTGATTCACCGCAGAAAATTTGCCCAAGTGCCAGACCGTACATGCCGCCGACTAAACGATGATCGCTCCAGACCTCAATGGAATGGGCATGACCCAGCTCATACAAGCGCAGCCAGGCGCGCTTCACTTCAAACGTAATCCACGTCCCTTCCTGACGACCGCTGGCACAGCCCTCAAGCACCTGCGGAAACGCATGATTCATGGTGACACGAAAAGGGGAGCGACGATGAAAGCGCGCCATGCTCCGGCTGAGATGGAAAGATTCCGGCAACATCACAGCACGTGGATCCGGCGACCACCACAAAATCGGGTCACCGGGGGAGAACCACGGAAAAATACCGCGCTGATAGGCATTCATCAGGCGGGCAGGGGAGAGATCGCCACCCATCGCCAACAGTCCATTTGGCTCGCGCAGCGCCATCTCTGGCGGTGGAAAATTTAACGAATCCCGTGAAAGCTGTACCAGTCTCATTGCGTCATTTACCCTTCGGGCTAGTCGCTTAGACTATAGCGCAAAGCGCTGCTGGAAACGCCAGTAGCGACCCGCTTTTGAGATTAATTCGTCGTGTGAGCCCGATTCAATAATCTGTCCTCGATCCATAACGCAAATTCGATCCATCTTCTCAAGGCCGCTTAAATGGTGCGTCACCATGACCAGCGTTTTATCACTCGCTACCTGTTGCAACAGCGCTAAAATCTGCTGTTCGGTGGTGGCATCAAGCCCTTCTGTGGGTTCATCCAACAGCCACAAATCACCGTTATGCAGCAGCGCGCGGGCGATGGCCAAACGGCGCAGTTCACCGCCTGATAGCGGGCGACCGCCTTCCCCCATCCACGCATTAAGTCCTTCATCATGCTCAACTAAATGGCTGAGACCTACCTGGCGCAAAACATCCTGCAACTGTGTGTCGCTGGCCATTGGGTTAGCCAACAGTAAATTGTCACGCAGCGGCTGACTAAACAGATGGACGCGCTGGGTAACAACGCTGATACGCTGGCGCAGGCTGGTTTCATCCCATTCATTAATCGGGATCGCGTTGAGCGCGATTTCACCTTGCTGCGCTTCCCAGCCGCGCGTGATCAACGCCAGCAGGCTGGATTTCCCGCAGCCGGTGGGGCCGAGCAACGCCAGATGTTCACCGGCTTTGAGATGAAGTGAAAAGTGGTTAAGCACCGGCTCTGGCCGCTGTGGGTAACGAAAAACAATATCTTCCAGCGTAAGCGAAATGCCGGGCTGAGAATGTATCGTTGCGTCCGGGAAACGGATTTGCGGCTCCTGCTCAATGATCTCCTGCACGCGTTGTGCCGCCCCCGTGACCTGAGCCAAAGGCAGAAATGCACCGGCAACCGGGGCCAGCGCTTCAAATGCCGCCAGACCGCAGAAGACAAACAGCGCGATGAATGCACCGGGCGCTGCGTTATCTCCCACCCCCGCGGCTGAAATCCACAGCAGGAGCACCACCGTTGAACCACTGATCAGCAGCAGCACACTCTGCGCGACGGCCTGCAGACGATGCTGGCGGCGTTGAGCCTGCTGCCAGGCTTTTTCTTCATCATCGAGGTGAGTGCGCCACAGCGTCGCCGCACCATAAATGTGTAATTCAGCCAGCCCGCTCACCCAGCGTGTGAGTTGCAAGCGCCAACTGGCCTGGCGTTGCGAGATTTGCTGGCCAGCAGAAGTTCCGAGCCGCCAGAACAGAGGCGGGAGGATGATTAATGTCAGCAGCATGATGCCACCCAGCAGCAAAGCCAATGGCACATCCAGATAGGCCAAACCGCAGGTGACGATAATAATGACAACGGCGGCACCCAGCAGCGGCGAAATCACCCGCAGGTAAAGATGATCCAGCGTATCAACATCGCTAACAAAGCGGTTCAGCAGATCGCCCTGACGAAAGCGCGCCAGCTGCTCTGGTGCCAGCGCAATCAGCTTGCTGAAGGTGAATACGCGCAAATGCTGCAATACCCGGAATGTTGCATCGTGACTGACCAGACGTTCAAAGTAACGGGATGCCGTGCGGGTAATGGCCGCGCCGCGCACGCCTGCGGCGGGCAGCATGTAGTTAAAGCTATACAGGCCCGCCACACCCGCCAGCGAGGAGGCGGCAAGGAACCAGCCAGACAAGGTAAGCAGGCCGATGCTGGCCAGCAAGGTCGCGATCGCCAGGATGATGCCTAAACCTAAACGCCAGGGGTGACGGCGATAGAGACGCAAGAACGGCAATAAATTTTTCATCAAACAATCTCCTGCTGGCGGTGCTGCGCCATCTCGCGCAGCGGACCCTCTTGATCCTTCAATTGTTGCCAACTGCCCTGCTGTACCAATTGCCCGGATTGCATGACCCACACTTCATCCCAATCGGCGAGCGCATTGAGCTGATGCGTGATCATCAGGGTGGTTTGCTGGGTAGCCGCCTGATGCAGCGCATGCATGACATGTTGCTCGCTTTGGCTATCCAGTCCGGAGCCAGGCTCATCCAACAACAGGAGCTGTGCGGGCTTCAACAGCGCCCGCGCCACCGCAACGCGCTGCGCCTGACCAACAGAAAGCCCTAATCCACCATCGCCCAGTGGCGTGTCCAACCCTTGCGGAAGTTGTGCCAGAAAATCATTCACCCCCGCGCGTTGCAGCACATTCGTGAGCGTGATGTCATCAACCGTTCGGTTCAGTAACAGGTTTTCGCGCAGCGTTGACGCAGGCAAATGGGGATTTTGTCCCACCCAAGCCACATGGTGATGCCAGTTGTCACGGCTGATATCACGCAGTTCGTGACCGTTGACGCGTAGCGAACCCTGATAAGGCAGAAAGCCGAGTAGCACGTTCATCAACGCCGTTTTACCGGCACCACTTTGACCAATCAACGCGATGCGTTTGCCGGCTGCGAGAGTGAAATTAAGAGGTTGAGACAGCGGCTCACCGCGGGCTGTCATGACAATCAAATCCTGCGCCAGCAGCGTCAATGGTGTATCAAATGCTATTGAGGTAGAAGACTGAGCCGCGTCGATATCAGGGCTTTCTGTCAGGAAGCTGTCCAGTGCATCTGCCCCGCCAACCGCCTGTGCTTTAGCGTGATAAAAAGTGCCGAGATCGCGTAGAGGCTGGAAAAATTCCGGTGCCAGAATCAGGGCCAGGAATCCGGCAAACAGCGTGACGCCGGTTCCGTAATGCCCAAAGTTGAGTTCGCCAAGGTAGGAAAAACCGAAATAAACCGCGACGACGGCAATTGCCAGGGAAGCGAAGAATTCCAGAACGGCCGAAGAGAGGAAGGCCAGGCGCAACACTTCCATGGTGCGCTGACGGAAATCCGTGGTGCTTTCGGCAATCGCATGCTGTTCGGCTTTGGCGCGATGAAACAAGCGTAGGGTTTCGCGCCCGCGCAAGCGATCATAAAAATCGCCACTCAGTCGAGCCAGCGCCTGAAAATTTCGACGGTTAGCTTCTGCCGCACCCATGCCGACCATCGCCATAAACAGCGGAATGAGCGGTGCGGTTGCGAGTAGAATCAGACCGGCGGCCCAATTGACGGGGAAGATAGCAATCAATATGGCAAAGGGAATAAACACGGCCAGCGACATTTGCGGAATATAGCGCGCGTAATACTCCTGCATCTCTTCAATCTGTTCCAGCAGCAGTGTTGCCCAACTTCCCGCGGGTTTGCCCTGAATCCAGGCAGGGCCTAACGCATTCAGTCTATCCAGCACCTGCTGGCGCAAAGCACGGCGAATCGCAACACCCGCCTGGTATCCTGCCATTTCGCGCGCATAATTCAGCCCGGCGCGCAGGACAAAGCAGAGCAACAGCAGCATAAAATCCGCAAGCAGTGAGCCGCGTGGCTGTTGCGCCACAATCAAATTTTGCAACAACGAAGCCAGCAACCAGGCCTGAACAATAATGACCAGCGCCCCGGCTAAACCGAAAAGCGATGCTGCACGTAAACTACGTGCGCCGTGAATGCGTTGCTGACGAAGCCAGCGGAGAAGGTGTTGCTGCCGTGATTTATCCATGCGAAGCCGTTTGATCACTGATGGAGAGAGGCAAATACCGGATCAATTGTCCGGACATCCTGAGCGCATGAACTGTAGCACGCAGGTCATAAAAAAGGCGACCAATATAGGTCGCCTCTCAGCAATTATGATCAGCTTATTAACAACTTACTTATCGTTTTTAACCAAGCCATCAAGATAACGTTCTGCATCCAATGCTGCCATACAGCCGGTGCCTGCAGAGGTAATTGCCTGACGATAGATGTGGTCCATCACGTCGCCCGCAGCGAATACGCCAGGAATGCTGGTTTGTGTCGCGTTACCGTGCAGGCCGGACTGCACTTTGATATAGCCGTTTTCGAGCGCTAACTGACCATCAAAAATAGCCGTGTTAGGGCTGTGGCCGATAGCCACAAACAGACCCGCAACATCCAGGGTCGACGGCGCTTCACCCTTGGTCGAGAGTAATTTCAGGCCGGTTACGCCCATCTGATCGCCAACCACTTCTTCCAGGGTGCGGTCGGTGTGCAGCACGATATTGCCGCTGCTGACTTTCGCCATCAGACGGTCAATCAGGATTTTTTCAGCACGGAAGCTGTCGCGGCGGTGAATCAGATGCACTTTTGACGCGATGTTGGCCAGATACAGTGCCTCTTCAACCGCAGTGTTACCGCCACCAATGACAGCGACTTCCTGGTTGCGATAGAAAAAGCCGTCACAGGTCGCGCAAGCGGACACGCCTTTACCTTTAAAGGCTTCTTCAGAAGGCAGACCGAGGTAACGTGCTGACGCCCCCGTTGCGATGATCAGTGCATCAGCGGTGTATTCGCCACTGTCGCCCGTCAGGCGGAAGGGACGGTTCTGCAAATCCACAGTATGGATGTGGTCGAACAAGATTTCGGTGTTGAACTTCTCGGCATGCTCATGCATGCGCTCCATCAGCGACGGACCAGTCAGATCGTGCGGGTCGCCAGGCCAGTTCTCCACTTCAGTAGTGGTGGTGAGCTGACCACCTTTTTCCAGTCCGGTAATCAATACCGGATTCAGGTTGGCGCGCGCTGCATACACTGCAGCGGTATAACCGGCAGGGCCGGAGCCCAAAATGAGCAGCTTACTGTGTTTGGCCGTACTCATGCGTTCCTCAGTTTTTTTCTGACAACATAGTTTTTGATTGTAGGGAAATTAGCGACGCAAAAAAAGGTTTCAGCGATTTTGTTAACAATCGCTGCAAGCGGCGTAGTCGATGAGGCGCAATTTTGCACGTCTGTTGCGCCAAAAGGGGGCAATGCTCGGCAATTTCTGGTGCAGCAGTATAAAAATTCTTATTAAAAAACAGCATCCCAGCACTCTGTCTGGCATCTTGTACTGAATTTGGATGTTTTACTTTGACAATCGCCTGCTGTTTTGCGAAAACATTACCAGAAGCAGAGAATATTTAGCGGCGCAAAACAGAATTTCATTTCTGTTTTGCGTGTTTTTGCCAGATAAACTCAGTCTGACATTGGTAATGACGCATGGTGTGGACAGACAACATGCGTCATACGGATGGCCGCATTACTGCACAGACTTATAGGCTTCGCTTAAGTAAGGCCCTGAACAATGAGCGTTTTCAGGGTGTGGCAGGTAAAGGGAAGGAATTAAGAGAGACAATAATAATGGTAGACAATAAGAAACGCCCCGGAAAAGACCTGGATCGTATCGACAGAAACATTCTGAATGAATTGCAGAAAGACGGTCGTATTTCCAATGTTGAGCTTTCGAAACGTGTTGGGTTATCACCTACACCGTGTCTTGAGCGTGTGCGTCGCCTGGAGCGTCAGGGCTTCATTCTGGGTTATACCGCACAGCTGAACCCGCATTATCTGGACGCTTCACTGCTGGTGTTTGTTGAGATTACTCTGAATCGTGGTGCGCCCGATGTGTTTGAGCAATTTAACGCCGCAGTGCAAAAACTTGAGGAAACTCAAGAGTGTCACCTCGTTTCCGGTGACTTTGACTACTTGCTGAAAACCCGTGTACCGGACATGTCCGCCTATCGTAAGCTCTTGGGTGAAACCTTGCTGCGCCTACCGGGCGTGAATGACACCCGTACTTACGTGGTAATGGAAGAGGTCAAACAGAGCAATCGTCTGGTGATCAAAACCCGTTAGTGCAGGGCAGGTGCAAAGCTTGCAGGAATTCGGTACACTCCTGTGAATTCATACAGGATCAGCGTCGGGCTTGCCCGACGCTGTTTCCTTCTTAATTTACAGGCACCTGGAGAGTTCTCTTGAGCCAGGAATATACAGAAGATAAAGACGTTTCGTTACAACCGCTGAGCAGTGGACGCAGGCTGCTGGAAGCGTTACTCATCCTTGTGGCCCTGTTCGCCATCTATTTGATGGTGTCGCTGGTTAGCTTCAACCCTTCAGATCCAAGCTGGTCGCAGACCGCCTGGCATGAGCCGATTCATAATTTAGGCGGCAGTGTTGGCGCATGGCTGGCGGATACCTTGCTGTTCATTTTTGGCGTGATGGCCTATGCCATTCCTCCCGTCATTATTGGGCTGTGCTGGATTACGTTCCGTCAGCGCGATCGTCAGGATTACATCGATTACTTTGCCGTTGGTTTACGTTTGATCGGCGTTTTGGCTTTGGTGGTCACCACCTGCGGCCTGGCGGCGCTCAACGTGGATGACATCTGGTACTTTGCTTCCGGCGGCGTGATTGGCAGCTTGGTCAGCAATGCGATGGCACCGTGGTTCAGTTCCGCGGGCGGCACCTTAACGCTGCTGTGCGTCTGGGCTGCGGGTATTACGCTGTATACCGGCTGGTCCTGGCTTACCATTGCCGAAAGGATTGGCGGTGTGGTGATGGGCGTGCTGACCTTTGCCAGCAATCGCTCGCGCCATGACGAACCCTGGCAAGAAGATGACGAGTACGAAGACGAGGAGCAGGCAGAAGATGCCGCGCCTCCGTTACGTGCTACGCAAGCCCATCATGACGCTGATGACGTTCTGCTGGCTAAACCACGTAAAATCGCCGAGCCCATTGCGGAAGAACTGGCGGATGATCCGCTGTTGGCGAAAGCCAGTGCAGCAACAGCCACGGCTATTGCGGTTACCACAGAAGCCGCACAACAGGCTCCGACTGCTGTGCAACCTGCGGTCAGTTCGCCAACTGAATCCTCTGTTGTGACGCCTCCGGTGAACGCTTTGCCAACCGAACCTGTGCCAGTAGCACCTGTTGCGGCTGCTCCCGAGCCAGTGATTCAGCCTGCGCCACCGTTGTATCGTTTTGAAGTGCCGAATGAACCTGCGTCAACGCCCGCTCCATTCTCACTGGCTGATGAGGATGATGGCCCGCGCATGGGCAACTGGCAGGATGCGGCATCCTCGTCTGCTTCTCTCAATACTGCCGCAGCGGCAGCAGCGGGCATGGCGGCGGTGAAGAGCGCGTCAGCTTACACACCGGCTTTTGATATTGTCCCTGAGCGAGATTACAACCCGCAGGTGAAGCAGGGTATTGGTCCTGAATTACCGCGTCCGAATAAAGTCAAACTGCCAACCCGTCGTGAACGGGCTTCTTATGGCATTAAACTGCCATCTCAGCGTATGGCGGAAGAAAAGGCACGAGAAGAGGCGGAGCAGACGTTGCCAGAAATGACGGCAACCTACCATGCACCGCAACATGATCATGATGATGATGCCGCACTGCAGCAGGCACAGTTGCGTCAGGCCTATGAATCTCAACAGCAGCAGCGTTATGGCGACAGCTGGCAGCAGCAACCGGAAGAGGATGATGAAGAGGCGTTGCATCAGGCGCAGCTCGCGAATCAGTTTGCGGCACAGCAGCAACAGCGCTATCAGCCATCAGATGCCAGTGATGGCCCGGTATTTAGTCTTGATACCTCGTCAGCCTTTGATTTTTCGCCGATGAAAGATTTGGTTGATGACGGTCCAAGCGAGCCGCTGTTTACTATTGCCGCGACGCCAGAACCGGAAGCGCCATCGCAATGGCAGCAGCCTGCAGCGCCGCAACCGGAAACCCTGCCATCGTTGACTGAGCAGAACAGCCCATGGTCTTCGGCTGAGCCGGAAAGTTATGCTGCACCCAGCGAAACGCCAAAACCGGCTACGCCAGCGCAGGACAGCCTGTTCCATCCGTTCCTGGTGCGTCATGAGCGGCCACTGGAAAAACCGTCTACTCCATTGCCAACGCTCGATTTACTGACTTCGCCGCCTTCGGAAGAAGAGCCGGTGGATATGTTTGCCCTTGAGCAAACTGCGCGTCTGGTTGAAGCGCGTCTGGCTGACTATCGTGTGAAAGCGGAAGTGGTGGGCATTTCGCCAGGCCCGGTGATCACCCGTTTTGAACTCGACCTTGCGCCGGGTGTGAAAGCCGCTCGTATCTCTAACCTGTCACGCGATTTAGCGCGCTCACTCTCTGCGGTTGCAGTGCGTGTGGTGGAAGTGATTCCGGGCAAGCCTTATGTCGGGCTGGAGTTACCGAACAAGCACCGCCAAACCGTGTATCTGCGTGAAGTACTGGATTGCGATAAATTCCGTGATAATCCTTCACCGCTCTCTGTGGTGTTAGGTAAAGATATTTCGGGTCAGCCGGTTGTTGCGGATCTGGCGAAAATGCCTCACTTACTGGTTGCGGGTACCACCGGTTCCGGTAAGTCAGTGGGCGTTAACACCATGATCATCAGCATGTTGTATAAAGCCACGCCGGAAGAAGTGCGCTTTATCATGATCGACCCGAAAATGCTGGAGCTGTCGGTTTATGAAGGTATTCCTCATTTACTGACTGAAGTTGTTACCGACATGAAAGATGCCGCCAACGCGCTGCGCTGGAGTGTGGGTGAGATGGAACGCCGCTACAAGCTGATGTCAGCACTCGGCGTGCGTAATCTGGCGGGTTATAACGAGAAGATTGAGCAGGCAGCGGCGATGGGCCGTCCGATTCCTGATCCGTTCTGGAAGCCGGGCGACAGCATGGACACGACGCCGCCGGTACTGGAGAAACTGCCTTATATCGTGGTGTTGGTGGATGAATTCGCCGACCTGATGATGGCGGTAGGTAAGAAAGTGGAAGAGTTGATTGCTCGCCTCGCCCAGAAAGCGCGTGCAGCGGGTATTCACCTGGTGCTGGCAACGCAACGCCCGTCAGTGGATGTGATCACCGGCTTGATTAAAGCCAACATTCCAACCCGTATTGCTTTTACCGTTTCCAGTAAGATTGACTCGCGTACTATCCTGGATCAGGGGGGCGCAGAATCGCTGTTGGGGATGGGTGACATGCTTTATATGCCGCCAAACTCCTCGATGCCAGTCCGTGTTCACGGCGCCTTCGTGCGTGACCAGGAAGTGCATGCGGTGGTGCAAGACTGGAAAGCACGCGGACGTCCGCAATACATCGACAGCATCACGGCGGGTGAAGAGAGCGAAACTGCTGCAGGTGGGCTGGACGGCGATGAAGAACTGGATCCGCTGTTCGACCAGGCCGTCTCGTTCGTGGTGGAGAAACGTCGCGCCTCGATTTCGGGTGTCCAGCGTCAATTCCGTATTGGTTACAACCGTGCTGCACGTATTATTGAACAGATGGAGGCGCAGGGAATTGTGTCTGAACCGGGTCATAACGGTAACCGTGAAGTCCTCTCCCCGCCGCCGCATGAGATGTAATCTTGTGTCAGCAGTGAGCTATATTCGGGCCAGTTAACACTGGCCCGTTGTTTATCTGCGAAACGATCCCCATATCTTCGGGAGCTTTCGGCTTTTTCTCCTGTCGAACTGACAGGGCGGCAACTACGTTTAATGCGGTAAGTGTCGGGAAACCATGAATAAGGAATCGAATCAGATGAAATTACGCGTTATTGCCTGCGGCCTGTTGGCCAGTTTTGTCTCTGCATCGGTATTGGCGGATGCGTCCAGCGATTTGCAACAACGTCTGAACAAGGTGAACAGTTTCCATGCCAGCTTTAGCCAGAAGGTCACCGACGGTAGCGGTGCCAATGTGCAGGATGGGGAAGGGGAACTGTGGGTTAAGCGCCCAAGCCTGTTTAACTGGCACATGACCGCACCAGACGAAAGCGTCATCATCTCTGACGGTAAGAATCTGTGGTTCTATAACCCCTTTGTTGAGCAGGCGAGCGTCAGCCTGTTGCAGAATGCCACCAGCAACACCCCGTTTATGTTGATTGCGCGTAACCAGCCAAGCGACTGGCAGCAGTACAACATCAAGCAGCAGGGCGACAACTTTGAACTGACGCCGAAAAGCAGCGACGGCAATCTGAAACAGTTCACCATCAATGTTTCTGCATCCGGCACCATTAATAAATTCAGCGCGATTGAACAAGATGGCCAGCACAGTGACTACCAGCTAAAAAGTCAGAAAAATGGCGCGATTAGCCCGGATAAATTTACCTTTACGCCGCCTAAAGGGGTAACGGTCGACGATCAACGTCAGTGAGGTCAGCGTGAGTAACCTGTCCCTTGATTTCGCCTCTTCGAATGAGTTTCAACCCCTGGCCGCGCGTATGCGGCCAGCAACGTTGCAGCAGTATATCGGGCAACAGCATCTGCTGGCGCCGGGCAAACCGCTGCCGCGTGCTATTGAAGCCGGGCATCTGCATTCGATGATCCTCTGGGGGCCGCCAGGAATAGGGAAAACCACGCTAGCTGAGATCATCGCGCATTATGGTCAAGCAGACGTTGAGCGCATCTCTGCGGTGACGTCTGGCGTGAAAGAGATCCGAGAGGCAATTGAGCGTGCGCGTCAGAATCGTCAGCTCGGACGTCGCACCATTTTGTTTGTCGATGAGGTGCATCGCTTCAATAAAAGTCAGCAGGATGCCTTCTTGCCGCATATTGAAGATGGCACCATCACCTTTATTGGCGCCACCACAGAAAATCCCTCATTCGAACTCAACTCGGCATTGTTGTCGCGTGCGCGTGTTTATCTGTTGAAATCCCTCACCACCGAAGACATTGAACGGGTGTTAACACAAGCCATGCAAGACAGCGACCGTGGTTATGGCAACAGCGATATTCTGTTGCCGGATAACACGCGTCGGATGATTGCTGAACTGGTCAATGGTGATGCGCGGCGGGCGCTCAATACGCTGGAAATGATGGCCGATATGGCAGAGAGCAATGCACAAGGCCTGCGCGAGCTGACGCCGCAACTGCTCAATGAAGTGTCCGGTGAAAGGGCGGCGCGTTTTGATAATAAAGGTGACCGCTTTTACGATCTGATTTCCGCACTGCATAAATCGGTGCGTGGATCGGCGCCGGAT
The DNA here is from genome assembly GCF_059412425.1 of Pantoea sp. CFCC18177. NCBI lineage: Bacteria > Pseudomonadati > Pseudomonadota > Gammaproteobacteria > Enterobacterales > Erwiniaceae > Pantoea > Pantoea sp. CFCC18177. The sequence goes on along the minus strand of NZ_JBNBPL010000003.1, from coordinate 232,804 downwards.
GCCGCGCTCTACTGGTACGCACGCATTATCACCGCAGGGGGCGATCCGCTTTACGTGGCGCGTCGCTTACTGGCCATCGCTTCCGAAGATGTCGGTAATGCCGATCCGCGTGGCATGCAGGTGGCGATTTCAGCCTGGGATTGCTTTACCCGTGTTGGCCCCGCAGAGGGCGAACGCGCGATTGCGCAAGCGATAGTTTATCTGGCTTGTGCACCGAAAAGTAATGCCGTGTATACCGCTTTCAAGGCGGCGATGCGTGATGCGCGCGAATCGCCGGATTATGATGTGCCAGAGCATCTGCGCAATGCCCCGACCAAATTAATGAAAGAGATGGGGTTGGGTAAAGAGTACCGCTATGCGCATGACGAGCCTAATGCCTACGCCGCCGGTGAGGTGTTCTTCCCGCCTGAAATGGCGCAAACGCGCTACTATCAGCCAACCAATCGGGGGCTTGAAGGGAAAATTGGCGAAAAACTCGCCTGGCTGGCTGAACAGGATCAAAATAGCCCGATAAAACGCTACCGCTGATAAAGACCTTACGGTAAGGTGAGCAAGTATTTCAATGCATTCCAGTGGGATGCATCCCTTCATTCGTTCAATCAACCTTAATTACACAGGATAAGCATGCTCGATCCCAATCTGCTGCGTAATGAGCCAGACGCAGTCGCAGAAAAACTGGCACGCCGAGGATTTAAACTGGATGTGGAAACGCTTCGCTCCCTCGAAGAGCGTCGTAAAGTCCTGCAAGTAGAAACTGAAAACCTGCAGGCAGAGCGTAACTCCCGATCCAAATCCATCGGTCAGGCCAAAGCGCGTGGGGAAGACATCGAGCCACTGCGTCAGGAAGTGAACGCGCTGGGCGAACGCCTGGATGCGGCCAAAGCGGAACTGGACACGCTGCAGAACGAAATTCGTGATTTTGCGCTCTCTCTGCCTAACTTGCCGGTCGATGAAGTGCCGCTGGGTAAAGATGACAGCGAGAATCAGGAAGTCAGCCGCTGGGGCCAGCCGCGCCAGTTTGATTTCCCGGTAAAAGACCACGTTGAGCTGGGTGAAGCGGTAAAAGGCCTGGATTTTGCGTCCGCAGTGAAACTGACAGGATCTCGCTTCATTGTGATGCAGGGCCAGATTGCACGTCTGCACCGCGCTCTGAGCCAGTTCATGATTGACCTGCACACCGAGCAGCACGGTTATCTTGAGACCTACGTGCCTTATCTGGTCAACCGTGAAACCCTGTTTGGTACAGGTCAACTGCCGAAGTTTGGTGAAGACCTGTTCCACACTAAGCCACTGGGTGAAGAAGCCGGTAGCAGCAACTATGCGCTGATCCCGACCGCAGAAGTGCCGCTGACCAATCTGGTACGTGACGAGATCGTCGAAGAAGAAGATCTGCCGATCAAGCTGACGGCGCATACACCTTGCTTCCGTTCAGAAGCGGGTTCATACGGACGCGACACCCGTGGTCTGATCCGTATGCACCAGTTCGACAAAGTAGAGATGGTGCATATTGTTGCGCCAGAAACCTCGATGGATGCGTTGGAAGAGTTGGTCGGACACGCTGAGAAAGTCTTGCAGCTGCTGAATCTGCCTTATCGTAAAGTATTGCTGTGCACCGGTGATATGGGCTTCGGCTCTGCCAAAACCTACGATCTGGAAGTGTGGCTGCCAGCGCAAGATACCTATCGTGAAATCTCCTCTTGCTCAAATATGTGGGATTTCCAGGCGCGTCGCATGCAAGCGCGTTGCCGCAGCAAAGCAGACAAAAAACCACGCCTGGTTCACACCTTGAATGGTTCTGGTCTGGCTGTAGGCCGTACTTTGGTTGCGGTACTGGAAAACTACCAGCAAGCTGATGGCCGCATTGAGGTGCCAGAAGTGTTGCGCCCTTATATGGGCGGTCTGGAAATGATTGGTTAATCGAGACTTTCCCAGTAAAAACCCGGCTATGCCGGGTTTTTTATTGTCTATAACTCAGGGATTATTTTTTAGTAAGAATTAATCAGAAATAAACGTTATCGTCAGTAGATGGCCTTAAAAGACTAAAATCTATAAATTCATACAGATAGCTATCGTCCCATCGTGTGAGATATATCCTCTAACCTGCTGAAGATAAAAAAAATAAATTGTTCTGCAGCAAATTGTGCGGCGACTATTTTTTGCACATTGACTTTAAAATAGCGAATGGCAAACTGCGCGCAATTATCTACATTTCTTTGGTTTTAATCCCTATGTCAACCTGGTCGCGCCCCGTCGTGTTGCTGCTCTGCGGCTTAATGCTCATGACGGTGTCTATTGCTGTGCTTAATACGCTGGTACCGCTTTGGCTTACACATGATCAACTGCCGACCTGGCAGGTGGGGATGGCCAGCTCAGCCTATTACACCGGCAACCTGCTCGGGACCTTGCTGGCAGGCTGGCTTATCAATCGCTACGGATTTAATCGCTGTTTTTATCTGGCGAGCGTGCTGTTTGCTTTGGCGACCATGGGTATGGCGCTATTAGACGGTTTCTATAACTGGACGTCTCTGCGTTTCATGGCTGGCTTAGGTTGCGCACTGATCTGGGTTGTGGTGGAGAGTGCATTGCTGTGTAGCGGCACGGTACGCAATCGCGGCCAATTGTTAGCGGCCTATATGATTGTTTACTACCTGGGCACGGTTGCGGGTCAGCTTTTGGTTAGCCGTGTCTCGACTGAGTTGCTGCACGTTATTCCGTGGGTGACCGCACTGATTATTTGTGCCGTGTTGCCAGTGGTATTCCTGCGTGTGAATGCTGGAGCTGCAACAGAAGAGGCATCGACCGGACGTATCTGGACTATGTTGCGTCGTCGCAGTTCTCGTCTGGGTATTAACGGCTGTGTGATTTCAGGCATTGTGCTGGGATCGTTGTATGGACTGATGCCACTCTATTTGTCCCATCAGGGAATGAGCGATGCCACCGTCGGATACTGGATGGCATTACTGGTGAGCGCAGGCATCGTAGGGCAGTGGCCGGTCGGACGCCTGGCTGACCGCTTTGGCCGCTTAATGGTTTTACGCGTGCAGGTGTTTGTCGTCATTCTGGGTGCGATTGCCATGCTGGGTGATACCGCCATGGCACCCGCGCTGTTTGTGTTGGGTCTGGCAGGTTTTACCCTCTACCCGGTTGCGATGTCGTGGGCATGCGAGACCGTGGCTCACCACGAGCTGGTCGCGATGAATCAGGCTCTGCTGTTTAGCTATACCGTTGGCAGTTTAGTTGGGCCTGGCATGACGTCGATGCTGATGCAGAACTACTCCGATCGCCTGCTGTTTGTGATGATTGCGGTGGTGGCACTGGTGTATTTGGTGATGCTGCTGCGCAAGGCCGATCAGCATGCCACCCCAGTGGCACATGCTTAACGGCAAAAAGAAGGGGGAGCGATTGCTCCCCTTATGCCATTTAGTACATCACCTCGTGACCATAGCTGGTGAGAATATTTTTGACCCGTTCCATGGTCTCTTTACTCGGTGGCTTCACGCCATCAAGCTTGTACTCTTCCCCCATCGCTATCCATTTGTGTTTGCCTAATTCGTGGTAGGGCAACAACTCAATCTTCTCGATGTTGTCCATATCTTTGGTGAACTCACCTAAGCGATGTACTGAGTCGTCATCATCGGAATAGCCAGGCACCACGACAAATCTAATCCAGGTGCGTTTACCTTTCTTTTGCAGATATCGGGCGAAGTCCAGCGTGCGGTGATTGGACACCCCGACCAGAATCTGGTGAACATCGTCATTGATTTGCTTCAGGTCGAGCATCACCAGATCGGTGGCATCCAGCAACTCATCAATCACCGGATCGTAGCGACGGACAAAACCGTTGGTGTCGAGACAGGTATGAATCCCTTGTGCTTTGCAGGCGCGGAACCAGTCACGCACAAACTCGGCTTGCAAAATCGCTTCTCCGCCAGACGCGGTAACACCGCCGCCAGAGGCTTTCATAAAGTGGCGATACGACAAGACATCTTTCATCAGGTCTTCAACGGTGACCTCTTTGCCGCCATGCGTGTCCCACGTATCGCGGTTATGGCAATAGAGGCAGCGCATCAGGCAGCCCTGGAAGAAAGTGATAAAACGGATGCCGGGCCCGTCAACGGTGCCGCAAGATTCAAATGAGTGGATACGACCAATGGTGGACATTGCGATGAGTTCTCCGGTTTAGCCTCAACATCAGGCGGCACAATCTGTGTTGTGCTCTGGGATTAAAGTCGATTTTGCCAGGTTGCCATCACCAGCAAACTGGCAAAACAGACTTGTGGAGAAAAGGCTCCCGCAGGAGCCTTTTACATCTCTGGAAGAATTACAGAGACTGCGTGAAGGTACGGGTAATAACGTCTTGCTGCTGCTCTTTAGTCAGCGAGTTGAAGCGCACAGCATAACCGGAAACACGGATGGTAAGCTGAGGGTATTTCTCAGGGTGTTCCATCGCATCCAGTAGCATTTCACGGTTCATGACGTTGACGTTAAGGTGCTGGCCGCCCTCAATGTTCGCTTCGTGATGGAAGTAACCGTCCATCAGACCGGCGAGGTTGGTTTTACGCACGTTGTCATCTTTACCCAGCGCGTTTGGCACGATGGAGAAGGTATAAGAGATACCATCTTTAGCGTAGGCAAACGGCAGTTTGGCAACCGAGGTCAGTGAGGCAACGGCACCTTTCTGATCGCGACCGTGCATTGGGTTAGCACCCGGTCCAAATGGCGCACCGGCACGACGACCATCTGGGGTATTACCGGTTTTCTTACCATAAACAACGTTTGAGGTAATGGTCAGCACTGACTGAGTAGGTACCGCATTACGGTAGGTTTGCAGTTTCTGAATTTTTTTCATGAAACGTTCAACCAGGTCACAGGCCATGTCATCAACACGTGAATCGTTGTTGCCGAACTGCGGGTATTCGCCTTCGATTTCGAAATCCACGGCCAGGCCATCAGCATCACGCACGGTTTTCACTTTCGCATATTTGATAGCTGACAGGGAGTCGGCAGCCACTGACAGGCCCGCGATACCACAAGCCATGGTGCGATAAACGTCACGGTCATGCAGCGCCATCAGTGAGGCTTCATAACTGTACTTATCGTGCATGTAGTGGATGATGTTCAGCGAGGTGACGTACTGTTTCGCCAGCCAATCCATGAAGTGATCCAGACGCGCCATAACGGTATCGAAATCCAGGATTTCGTCAGTGATTGGCGCTTCTTTTGGACCCACCTGCATTTTCAGTTTTTCGTCCACACCACCGTTGATTGCATACAACAATGTTTTTGCCAGGTTGGCGCGGGCACCAAAGAACTGCATTTGTTTACCGACAATCATTGGGCTGACACAGCAGGCGATGGCATAGTCATCGTTATCAAAGTCAGGACGCATCAGGTCATCATTCTCGTACTGCAATGAGGATGTGTCGATAGAGACTTTGGCCGCGTATTTTTTGAAGTTAACGGGCAGTTTTTCCGACCACAAAATGGTCATGTTAGGCTCAGGCGATGGGCCCATGGTGTACAGCGTATTCAGGAAGCGGAAGGTGCTTTTGGTGACCAATGTACGGCCATCTACACCCATACCTGCAAGGGATTCGGTTGCCCAGATAGGGTCACCAGAGAACAGTTCATCGTACTCTGGGGTACGCAGGAAACGCACCATACGCAGTTTCATCACCAGGTGGTCAATCAGCTCCTGCGCGCCTTCTTCACTCAATTTACCGGCTTTGATGTCGCGATCGATATAAACATCAAGGAAGGTGGATACGCGACCAAATGACATGGCTGCGCCGTTTTGAGATTTCACAGCGGCAAGGTAACCGAAGTAGGTCCACTGTACCGCTTCTTGCGCCGTCACGGCTGGCAGAGAGATATCGCAACCATACTTAGCGGCCATCTCTTTGATTTGGCCTAATGCACGGTGTTGTTCTGAGATCTCTTCACGCAAGCGGATGGTGGCTTCCAGATCGACACCGTTCTCCATATCACTTTGCAGTGAATTGAATTGTGCCACTTTATCTTTCATCAGATAGTCGATGCCGTACAGCGCCACGCGACGGTAGTCACCAATAATACGACCACGACCATAAGCATCTGGCAGACCGGTCAACACACCGGATTTACGGCAGCGCAGGATATCTGGGGTGTAGACATCGAACACACCCTGGTTATGGGTTTTACGATAATCGGTGAAGACTTTTTTCAGCGCAGGATCGAGTTCACGTCCGTAGACTTTGCAAGACCCCTCAACCATTTTGATGCCGCCAAATGGGATAATGGCACGTTTCAGCGGTGCTTCAGTCTGCAGACCAACGATGGTCTCCAGAGATTTATTGATGTAACCCGCGTCATGAGAGGTGATAGTTGAAGCCAGGTCGGTATCAAAATCGACCGGAGCGTGGGTACGGTTCTCAATTTTGATGCCTTCCAGCACGCTGTCCCACAATTCTGTGGTGGCTGGTGTTGCGCCCGCCAGGAAAGATTCGTCACCTTCATACGGGGTGTAGTTTTTCTGGATGAAGTCACGGACGTTGACACTGTTCTGCCATTCGCCGGCGCTAAATCCTTCCCAGGCTGACGCCATTTTTTCGTTAAGTTCGGACATGATATACCTGCCTTATTTAGGGAGACTCTGACGTATGACGTGCGCTGCCGCACGCCCGTATCAATTCATTAATGCACGGGCTCATCGCCGCGCAGATAGATAACCCAATAGGTCAAACCGACTAACAATCCGCCACCAATGATGTTGCCGATGGTCACTGGAATCAGGTTGTTAACTATAAAGTCACCAACGCTGAGAGACGGGAACTGTGCGGCGCTGGAACCGGCCATCTGCCAGAATTCAGGACTGGCGAAATCACGAATAACAATGGCCATTGGAATCAGGAACATGTTGGCAATACTGTGCTCGAAGCCGCTGGCAACAAACATGCCGACGGGCAAGATCATCGCGAACATTTTGTCGAACAAACTGCGGCCGGAATAACTCATCCACACTGCAAGGCAAACCATCAAGTTAGCGAGCGTGCCCAGGCTTACGGCCTCAATAAAGGTGTGATGCATTTTATGGTCTGCGGTCTGAAGCACGTTTAGACCCCATGCACCGTTCGCGACCATGTGTTCACCCGCTAACCAAATCAATGCCACGAAGAACAGGGCACCAAACAGGTTACCGATATAAACATTCAGCCAGTGGCGACCGAGTTGCAGCCAGGTGATGCGCCCGCTGGCTTTCGCCACCACAATCAGTACGGTGGAGGTAAAGAGGTCAGCACCACATACCACCACTAACATCAAGCCAAGTGAGAAGCAGATGCCGCCAATCAGCTTGGCTATGCCGTAAGGCATCGCGCCACTGCCAGTTGTGGCAGTGATATAGAAGACGAAAGCGATAGAGATAAATACGCCAGCGGTGATGGCAAGGAAGAAGGTGGTTAAAGGGTGTTTAGTGGCTTTATAAACACCGGCATCTTCTGCAACTTTAGCCATTGCCGCCGGTAGTAATGCATTAAAAGGGTTGTCAGCTTTCACACTAACGCTCTCCAAAATTTGTCTGTAATGATACTAACAAAGGAGTATAGGTCAGGAATTGATGTGGATCATAAATGCCAGGGCTGGCGGGGATAAGCGAGGCGGGTAACGATGCTTTTTGTATTTAATTATATGATTTTTATGAAATAAATTTTTTTTAAAATATACACTAATATTTTAATGACGTAGCCTGGTCGCGAGTAAACAGTTAATTACGTTTAGCGATTGAAGACGAATTGTTAAATATAAAGGTTAAGTGTGACAGCTGTATTTTAGTCATAAAAAAGGCACTGAAATGATTCAGTGCCAATTAATACTTCACTGCAAAACTGGCGTTATTTTTTTGACCAGTATTGGCGCTTGGCCGCCTGCAATTTTTCGTAAGCCGCTAACAGAGCCTGGTGAGCAGGGAAGGCTTTGAGGTCGAGATCGACCGCTTGCAGACCATAGAATGGCGCTTCACCGCTGATAGCAGCGGATGCGGCATCAACTGCCGTTTGGCCATACATGCGCACGAATGCACGATGATACTGCACTGGATCGCGCTCTTCTTCCATCGCCAGCAGTAACAGCGTCTGCAGGCAGCGATAATAGTTGGCGCGCTCTTCACTGAAGATCGACTGGTTAAACTCCATGGTCCATTCAGTCCAGATCAGTGCCTGATCTAAATCACCACCTGCCAGCGCCAGCATCGCTTTCAATTCACCGATACGCAGGGTATACCAGCCGTTATCTTTGCCCGATGCCAGACCCAGCAGTTCACGCACGCGCGTGAAGTCGTCATGGCCTTCTTCGTCCAGTTGCTCGATGAGGTTCAGATAGGCTTCGGGTTCCCATTCGCTGGCTGGCAGCGCCAACAAGGTTTCACGCAGTGGCGCGCCCATGCTGTTATTGGCCAACAGCAGATCTTCCGCCGGATAGATATCGGACATGCCCGGCACGATAATGCGGCAAGCGTAAACACCCAGATGCTCGTAGTCAGCAATATACACTTCTTGATCTTCAGCACGGAAGATCGCCATCAAGGTGTCGAACTCTTCGTGCGTGCTGCCAGAGAAACTCCAGTCAACAAACGGGTAATCTGCATCGTCTTTGAACATATCCCAGGAGATCAGGCCGCTGGAATCGATGAAGTGCGTTTCGAGGTTAGCATGTTCAGCCACTTCTTCGTCATCAAAGGTCGGCGGGGTGAACACATCCAGATCTTTCAGGCCACGGCCCTGAAGCAGTTCAGTGACGGTACGCTCCAGCGCCACGCCAAAGTCAGGGTGTGCACCGAAGGAAGCGAAGCACGTGCCGTTTGCCGGGTTGAACAGTACTACGCAGATGACCGGATATTTCCCACCAAGGGAAGCATCGTAAGAGAAGATAGGGAAGCCTTCTGCTTCCAGACGGTCAATCGCCTCGATCACACCGGGATAGCGCTGCATCACTTCAGCCGGGATTTCCGGCAGGCTGATGGACTCGGCGATAATACGATTTTTAATATGGCGCTCAAAGACTTCAGAAAGTCCCTGTACACGCGCTTCATTGGCGGTGTTGCCGGCGGACATACCGTTAGAAACATACAGGTTACCGATGATGTTCATCGGAATGTAGACCGTTTGCTGATCGGACTGACGGGTAAACGGCAGGCCGCAGATACCGCGGTCAGCATTGCCCGACTGCAAATCAATCAGGTCTGAGGCGCTCAGGCTATCTTCTGGATCGTAAAATTTCTGCAGGCGCGCATCCAGAATACCAGCCGGGAGGCTGTCATCTTCAGTCAGTGGGAACCACTTCTCGTTGGGATAGTGAACAAATTCACCTTTCGCGATGGATTCACCCAGCCAGAAGTCAGCGAAGAAATAGTTGGTTGAGAGACGCTCAAAATACTCGCCTAACGCAGATGCCAGCGCGGCTTTCTTACTGGCACCTTTACCGTTGGTAAAGCACAGTGGGCAGTCACGATCGCGGATGTGCACAGACCAAACATGTGGAACCGGGTTAAGCCAGGAGGCTTCTTCAATATTGAAGCCTAAATCTTGCAGCTTCTGCTGGAAGCGGGCAATGGAGTCTTCCAGTGCGGCGTCTTTTCCTGGAATAAACGTTTGCGTCATGTTGGCGCTCTCTCAAGTCGATGGGGTGGGCGTAAAGCGCGCAATGATACGGGTTTTGCGCCTGCTTCGCTATTCAGTGTTCCAAATTTATCGCGGTATTGTTGCGGCTTTTTATTCACCTGGCTGCATTCTGATTTTACTTCATGAAACCACCTCACAAAATTCCGTGGCTGATTGCATTTATGACATAAGCTGCGGCGATGCCTGCTCTGTAAATGTGATCTCCGCCGGATTAATGATTGCAGCCATTCGGAGGCAATGATAAAACCGATACGGTATTCATAACCGTTCGATATGACAGTGGTGAGGGGAAATGACGCAGGTTTATAATTTTAGCTCCGGCCCAGCGATGCTGCCGGTAGAAGTGCTCCGTCGTGCAGAACAAGAACTGACAAACTGGCACGGATTAGGCACCTCGGTGATGGAGATCAGTCACCGTAGTAAAGAGTTCATTGCGGTTGCTGAAGCAGCAGAACAGGATTTTCGCGATCTGCTGAAGATCCCATCCAACTACAAAGTTTTGTTCTGTCATGGTGGCGCGCGTGCACAGTTCGCGGCTATCCCGGGCAACTTGCTGGGTGAAGCCAAAACCGCCGACTACATTGATGGCGGCTACTGGGCTCACAGCGCCATCAAAGAAGCGGAAAAATATTGTTCCCCAAACACCATTGATGTCAAAACCACGTTGGAAGGTAAACGTGCTTTGTTACCGATGCGTGAATGGCAGTTGAACGATGATGCTGCTTATGTGCATTTCTGCCCGAATGAAACCATCGACGGTATTGCTATTGATGAAGAACCGGATTTTGGTGACAAAGTTGTTGTTGCCGACCTCTCTTCAACCATCATGTCTCGTCCTATTGATGTCAGCCGTTATGGTGTGATCTACGCGGGCGCGCAGAAAAATATCGGACCGGCAGGCTTAACGCTGGTGGTGGTGCGTGAAGACCTGCTGGGTAAAGCGCAACGTTATGTGCCTTCTATTCTTGATTACAAGGTGCTGGCAGAAAACGAATCCATGTTCAACACCCCGCCAACCTTCGCTTGGTATCTTTCTGGTTTGGTCTTTAAATGGCTGAAAGAGAAGGGCGGTGTGGCTGAAATGGATAAGGTTAATCAGGCGAAAGCTGACCTTCTCTATGGCGTGATCGACAGCAGCAGCTTCTATCGTAACGATGTTGCTTCCGGTAACCGTTCACGCATGAACGTGCCATTCCAGTTGGCCGACGCCGCTCTGGACAAAGTATTCCTCGAGGAGTCACTGCAGGCAGGTTTGCATGCCTTGAAGGGCCACCGTGTGGTTGGCGGCATGCGTGCATCGATCTACAATGCGATGCCGCTGGAAGGGGTTAAAGCCCTGACTGAGTTCATGATCGACTTCGAACGTCGCCACGGTTAATTACTTACTTTATGCCAGCCTGGCTGGCATCTGGCCCCGTGATTGGACGGGGTCTCGTCTTTTCTGGAGATTTGGTTTCACATGCAGGACTCCCTGACTCTACAACCGATTGCCCGCGTTGACGGCACGGTAAACTTACCGGGTTCAAAAAGCGTCTCTAACCGCGCGTTGCTGTTGGCTGCGCTGGCAAACGGCACAACTCGCCTGACGAACTTGCTGGATAGCGATGACGTCAAACACATGCTGAATGCGCTCAAAGCGCTGGGCGTCAGTTATACGCTCTCTGCCGATCGCACCGTGTGTGAAGTGGTGGGTAATGCAGGGCCACTGCACGCTGACCAGCCACTGGAGCTGTTCCTGGGGAATGCGGGTACGGCAATGCGTCCGCTGGCGGCGGCACTGTGCTTAGGCCAACAGTCGATCGTACTGACTGGTGAACCGCGCATGAAAGAGCGCCCAATTGGTCATCTGGTTGATGCGTTGCGTCAGGGCGGCGCGAACATTGATTATCTGGAGCAGACGGATTATCCCCCGTTACGCCTGAACGGCGGCTTCGTGGGTGGTGAAGTCAGCGTGGATGGCAGTGTTTCCAGCCAGTTCCTGACCGCATTGCTGATGACCGCGCCTTTGGCTGCGAAAGATACTGTTATCACCATCAAAGGTGATTTGGTTTCCAAGCCTTATATCGATATCACTCTGCACCTGATGCGTTGCTTTGGTGTGGACGTTGATAACCAAAATTATCAACGCTTTGTGGTGAAGGGCCAGCAACAATATCAGTCACCGGGTGATTATCTGGTGGAAGGTGATGCGTCTTCGGCTTCTTACTTCCTTGCTGCTGCAGCAATTAAAGGCGGAACCGTGCGTGTAACGGGTATCGGCCGCAATAGCGTGCAAGGCGATATTCGTTTTGCGGATGTGCTGGAAAAAATGGGTGCGGTGATCGAGTGGGGTGATGATTACATTGCCTGTACGCGTGGCACGCTGACCGCCATCGATATGGACATGAACCATATTCCTGATGCGGCGATGACCATTGCCACCACGGCGTTGTTTGCCAAAGGCACAACCTTAATGCGCAACATCTATAACTGGCGCGTTAAAGAAACCGATCGTCTGGCCGCGATGGCGACAGAATTGCGCAAAGTCGGTGCTGAAGTGGAAGAGGGCCACGATTTTATCCGTGTCACGCCTCCTGCCCAGTTGCAACATGCGGATATCGGTACCTACAACGATCACCGTATGGCCATGTGCTTTGCGCTGGTTGCGCTGTCCGACACGCCAGTAACCATCCTTGATCCTGGTTGCACGGCGAAAACCTTCCCGGACTACTTCCAACAGTTAGCGAAAATCAGCCACGCCTCATAATCTTCCTACCCGGTACGCTTGTGCCGGGTTTCTTCGCTCTCTTCTGGTCTTGATGAGCGGAAATTCTTCCGAATCTGACTAAAATTCTAGCGCTGTGTTCGCGAAAGGGTACTAACCTGACGCGGGCAGCGTATAATGCCGCGCAATCCAGACAGCCAAGAAGGCTGATAATAAGCACGCAGCAACAGGAGAGAACAATGACGGCAATCGCCCCGATCATTACCATTGATGGGCCAAGTGGCGCAGGTAAAGGGACTTTGTGTAAAGCGATGGCGGAGTCATTGCAGTGGCACTTGCTGGACTCTGGTGCCATTTATCGCGTATTGGCTTTGGCTGCACTTCATCATCAGGTAGATATTGAATCAGAAGAAGCGTTAGTTCCGATGGCGGCTCACCTGGATGTGCGTTTCCTTTCTGTGGAAGGTGAAATGCAGGTCATTCTTGAAGGTGAAGACGTGACGGGTGAAATTCGCACGCAAGAAGTCAGCAACACGGCTTCGCGCGTGGCAGCTTTCCCACGTGTGCGTGAAGCACTGTTGCGTCGCCAGCGTGCATTCCGTGAAGAACCAGGCCTGATTGCGGATGGTCGAGATATGGGCACCGTGGTTTTCCCCGATGCACCGGTAAAAATCTTCCTGGATGCCAGTTCGGAAGAGCGTGCGCATCGTCGTATGCTACAGTTGCAGGAGAAGGGCTTTAATGTTAACTTTGATCGCCTTTTATCCGAGATAAAGGAACGCGACGACCGCGATCGTAATCGCGCTATCGCACCTTTAGTGCCTGCCGCTGATGCTCTGGTGCTGGATTCAACCAGTATGTCCATTGAGCAAGTGATTGAAAAGGCACTCGATTATGCCCGAAGTAAGCTGGGCATGTAATCGCTAAGGCAACCGAATTGCTGTAACCCTGTACCAAGGACCCGGTGCTGGGCATGTGAAACAACCCCATCCGACAATGACGTCAGGTGGACGTTAAATTGAAGAATCCTAAGATTATCAATATGACTGAATCTTTTGCTCAACTATTTGAAGAATCACTGAAAGAAATCGAAACCCGTCCGGGTTCCATCGTTCGTGGCGTTGTTGTCTCTATCGACAAAGACGTAGTCCTGGTTGATGCGGGTCTGAAATCTGAATCTGCAATTCCTGCAGAGCAGTTCAAGAACGCAGCCGGCGAACTGGAAATCCAGGTAGGCGACGAAGTTGACGTTGCGCTGGACGCAGTAGAAGACGGCTTCGGTGAAACCCTGCTGTCCCGTGAGAAAGCTAAACGTCACGAAGCTTGGATCACGCTGGAAAAAGCTTACGAAGAAGCTGAAACTGTTACCGGTGTTATCAACGGCAAAGTTAAAGGTGGCTTCACAGTTGAGCTGAACGGTATTCGTGCGTTCCTGCCAGGTTCACTGGTTGACGTTCGTCCGGTTCGCGATACTCTGCACCTGGAAGGCAAAGAGCTTGAATTCAAAGTGATCAAGCTTGATCAGAAACGTAACAACGTGGTTGTTTCTCGCCGCGCAGTTATCGAATCTGAAAACAGCGCTGAACGTGATCAGCTGCTGGAAAACCTGCAGGAAGGCATGGAAGTTAAAGGTATCGTTAAGAACCTCACTGACTACGGCGCATTCGTGGATCTGGGTGGCGTTGACGGCCTGCTGCACATCACCGATATGGCTTGGAAACGCGTTAAGCATCCGAGCGAAATCGTCAACGTGGGCGACGAAATCACTGTTAAAGTGCTGAAGTTCGACCGCGAGCGTACTCGTGTATCTCTGGGCCTGAAACAGCTGGGCGAAGATCCATGGGTTGCTATCGCTAAGCGTTACCCAGAAGGCACCCGCCTGACTGGTCGTGTAACCAACCTGACTGATTACGGCTGCTTCGTAGAAATCGAAGAAGGCGTTGAAGGTCTGGTACACGTTTCTGAAATGGACTGGACCAACAAGAACATTCACCCATCTAAAGTTGTTAACGTGGGCGATGTTGTTGAAGTTATGGTTCTGGACATCGACGAAGAACGTCGTCGTATCTCCCTGGGTCTGAAGCAGTGCAAAAACAACCCATGGCAGCAGTTCGCTGAGACCCACAACAAAGGCGATCGCGTTGAAGGTAAAATCAAGTCAATCACTGACTTCGGTATCTTCATCGGCCTGGACGGTGGTATCGACGGTCTGGTTCACCTGTCAGACATCTCCTGGAACGCGACTGGCGAAGAAGCCGTTCGTGAGTACAAAAAAGGCGACGAAATCGCTGCTGTTGTACTGCAGGTTGATGCAGAGCGCGAGCGCATCTCTCTGGGCGTGAAGCAGTTGGCTGAAGATCCATTCAACAACTACATCACCCTGAACAAGAAAGGCGCTATCGTTAACGGTAAAGTGACTGCAGTAGACGCTAAAGGTGCTACAGTAGAATTGGCTGATGGCGTTGAAGGTTACCTGCGCGCTTCAGAAGCTTCACTGGACCGTATCGAAGACGCAACTCTGGTTCTGAGTGTTGGTGACGACGTTGAAGCTAAATTCACCGGCGTTGACCGTAAGAACCGCGTTGTAAGCCTGTCTGTTCGTGCTAAAGACCAGGCTGATGAGAAAGAAGCAATCAACACTGTTAACACCAAACAGGAAGAAAGCAACTTCTCTAGCGCTATGGCTGAAGCGTTCAAAGCGGCTAAAGGCGAGTAATCGACCCGAGGCACCGGACGATGCAAATCGTCCGGTTTCGGTAAAAGCTGTCATACCTTTCCCATTAAGGATTAACCGGAGGTTACATGACCAAGTCAGAACTGATTGAAAGACTTGCTGGCCAGCACTCTCATATCCCGGCGAAAGTCGTTGAGGATGCAGTCAAAGAGATGCTCGAGCACATGGCCACAACGTTGGCACAGGGCGAGCGCATTGAAATCCGGGGATTCGGCAGCTTTTCTTTGCACTACCGCGCACCGCGCACTGGTCGTAACCCGAAAACGGGTGACAAAGTGGATCTGGAAGGTAAATACGTTCCCCACTTCAAGCCGGGCAAAGAATTGCGTGACCGTGCAAACATATACGGCTAAGCCGTGACCGAACGACAAAAACGACACCTCAGGGTGTCGTTTTTTTTTGCCTACAGCCAGACACTGTGCACTTGATTCCAACATCAAGTTGGCCTGCTGCAAACCCTATCGATTCCGTTGAATCCCTGCCTAAAACGCAAAATAATCACCACGCTATTCTCTCTAACCGCGCGCAAACTTATCGCTCTTTAAGGGAGATAGTGCATGCGTATGACAGGGATACTGCTGGCCCGGGCCATGATTCTGGCCACCTTAGCGTTGGTTTTTTTGCCGCAAATTCCGACAAGCGCAGCGATCGCCTCCCTGGCTGCGGCAGGCGTCGTTGCTGGATTGATGCCACTTACAGCGTTGCGTGTAACCGGCATGGGCTTACTACTGTTGTCATGGGCGCTGCTGGAAGCCCGGCAGATAATCGATTCGATAGAGGATTTGACGCCAGCCCCCGTCGATGTGACGCTGCGCATTACCGAAGTACGTGAAACAAAGCAGCAACTCAGTGCGCAGATTATCCGCGTTGGCGAAAAATATCAGTTTCCCCCGCTGTTTGTCACCCTCAGTACAGCGTCCAACGAATCACCATTTTGTGCCGGACAACGCTGGCAAATGAAACTGCGTCTGCGTGCGGTACATGGTCGATTAAATGAAGGCGGGTTTGATGCCCAACGCTTTGCACTCGCCAATCACACGCCACTGCAGGGACGTATTATCGAACAGCAGGCACAATCACTGAACTGCAGTTGGCGAGCACAGTTGGTCAACTTTCACTTACCGCGAATAGAAACGCTGCAGCAACCGGCGATATTACAAGCGTTAGCCTTTGGCGATCGCGACAGCATGACGTCTGCACAACGTCAGTTATTGCGGGAAACGGGAACCGCACATCTGATGGCAATATCGGGGATGCATATCGCACTAGCCGCCAGCGTGGGCTGGGCAATCGCTCGGGCACTGCAATTTTTCCTTCCAGCTCGATTCATTGGATATGTATTGCCCCTGGTGGGCAGCCTGGTGACGGCTGCTGTTTACTGCTGGATCTCTGGCAGCCACGCTCCAGCGCAGCGCGCGATGGTTGCCCTGACGATCTGGATACTGAGTCGGCTTGCAGGCTGGCAACTCAGTGGCTGGCAGGTTTGGACGCTGTGCATCGGCAGCCTGCTCTGGCTGGATCCACTCACCATCTTGTCAGAGAGTTTCTGGCTCTCTTCACTCGCTGTGGCGATGTTGATAGCCTGGTTTCAGTGGTATCCGCTGCCTGCGAGATTCAGCAAGGGCTGGCGATGGTTGCCGCTGCGCCTGTTGCACTTGCAGTTGGGCATGATGATCTTAATGGCACCGCTGCAAATCTATCTGTTCCAGGGCATCAGCCTCAGTGCTTTGGTTGCCAACCTTATTGCTGTGCCCGTGGTGTCATTAATTACCGTGCCATTGATTTTACTGGCACTGTTGCTACCGGTGCCGCCTGTTTCTGCCGTTTTGTGGTGGCTGGCCGACGGGTCTGTCAGTCTGGTGATGAAGGGATTGGCGCTACTCCCGGCAGGATGGTGGCCGCTGAATGAAGCAATACCCGCCGTCGCGGTGCTGTGGGTAGGGTTGATATTGTGGCGTAGCGGCTTACTGTATCGTGCGCTGACGCCATGCTGTGGTTTGGCGTTAGCTATCGTCATTTGGCGCAGCCAGACGGAGCAAGATGACTGGCAGGTGGACATGATAGATGTCGGACATGGCCTCGCCATCGCCATTACTCAGGGCAAAGACGTTGTGATGTATGACGCGGGACCACGCTGGCAACAGGATGATGCTGGCGCCCGCGTTATTTTGCCTTGGCTACACTATCAGGGGCGCAAACTACAAGCGGTGATCATTAGCCATAAACACCTGGACCATCGGGGTGGATTGCACTCATTGCGCGACGCCAATCCAGACCTTGTTATCCGTAGCGCGTTAGCAGAAGCAGGGCATTTGCCTTGTCAGCGCGGGGAACAGTGGCTGTGGGGGAAACTGACCTTCACCGCACTCTGGCCTCCGGCAGGTAATACTCAGGGGCAAAATAATGATTCCTGTGTGGTGCGGGTAGATGACGGCAAAGTCAGTCTGCTGCTCACGGGGGATATTGAGCTGGAAGCAGAAAAAAAATTAGTGGCACTGGAGAAAGAACGGCTGGCCAGCACCTTGATACAGGTTCCTCATCACGGCAGCCGGACTTCTTCTGGACCATTACTGTTACGTAGTGTTGCAGGAAAAGCGGCAATCGCCTCTGTCGCTCGCTATAACGCGTGGCGCATGCCGGCACAATCTGTGGTCTCTCGCTATCGCGAACAGGGCTACATCTGGCATGACACCGCACAATCGGGACAGATCCACATCGGTATTCGGCAAGGAGACTGGCAGATTAAGGGGTTAAGAGAGCAAATAATGCCCCGCTGGTATCATCAGTGGTTTGGCGTCAAACGTGAATCCAGGTAGAATGAGCGGCTATTTCAAACAGCGTGAATAAATAATGCATCAAGACAAAGATCTCTCAACGTGGCAGACATTCCGCCGACTCTGGCCGATGATTGCACCGCACAAAGCTGGACTGTTCGTGTCTGCGGTGGCGCTGATTCTCAATGCGGCTGGCGATACCTTAATGTTGTCGCTGTTGAAACCTTTACTGGATGATGGCTTCGGGAAAGCCGATAAGTCCGTGATGCTGTGGATGCCGCTTGCGGTGATTGGTCTGATGCTGATTCGTGGCGTCACCAGTTATATCTCCAGCTATTGTATTTCCTGGGTATCCGGCAACGTGGTAATGAACATGCGCCGCCGTTTGTTTGGTCACATGATGGGCATGCCCGTGGCATTCTTTGACCAGCAATCCACCGGTACGCTGTTATCGCGCATTACCTATGATTCGGAACAGGTTGCGTCATCTTCTTCCAGTGCTTTGGTGACGGTGGTACGCGAAGGGGCCTCGATCATTGGCCTGTTTATCATGATGTTCTATTACAGCTGGCAGCTGTCATTGATCCTGATTGTGTTGGCACCGATTGTCTCCTTTGCCATTCGCACCGTGTCCAAACGCTTCCGCAACATCAGTAAGAACATGCAGAACACCATGGGCCAGGTCACCACCAGCGCCGAACAGATGCTGAAAGGGCACAAAGAAGTGCTGATCTTTGGTGGTCAGGATGTCGAGGCAGAACGTTTTTCTCAGGTCAGTAATAAAATGCGTCAGCAGGGTATGAAGCTGGTATCGGCTTCTTCCATCTCCGATCCGGTGATTCAGCTGATTGCTTCTCTGGCCCTTGCCTTTGTACTGTATGCTGCCAGCTTCCCAAGCGTAATGGAAACCCTGACTGCCGGTACCATTACCGTGGTGTTCTCATCAATGATTGCGCTGATGCGTCCATTGAAGTCACTCACCAACGTTAACGCCCAGTTCCAACGTGGGATGGCGGCTTGCCAGACGCTGTTCTCGATTCTGGATAGTGAGCAGGAAATTGATAACGGCAAGCGTGAAATTGGCCGTGCCAAAGGTGATGTTGAATTCCGCAACGTCACCTTCACCTACCCAGGCCGTGAAGTGCCTGCACTGCGTGATATCAACCTGTCGCTGCCAGAAGGTAAAACCGTGGCACTGGTGGGGCGTTCGGGTTCGGGTAAATCGACCATGGCTAGCCTGCTGACGCGTTTTTACGACATCGATTCAGGTGAAATTCTGCTGGATGGTCACGATCTGCGTGAGTATACGCTGCGTTCGCTGCGTAATCAGGTGGCGCTGGTTTCCCAGAATGTCCACTTGTTCAACGACACCATTGCCAACAACATTGCCTATGCGCGCAACGGTGAATACACGCGTGAGCAGATCGAGCAGGCTGCCACCATGGCGCATGCCATGGACTTCATCAAGAAAATGGATAACGGCCTCGATACCGTCATTGGTGAGAACGGAGTTCTGCTGTCTGGCGGCCAGCGTCAGCGAATCGCCATCGCGCGCGCCTTGCTTCGTGATTGCCCGATTCTGATTCTCGACGAAGCCACTTCCGCGCTGGATACCGAATCTGAGCGCGCCATACAGGCCGCGCTGGATGAACTACAGAAAAACCGCACTTCGCTGGTGATTGCCCACCGCTTGTCGACCATCGAAAAGGCCGACGAAATTGTGGTGGTGGAAGATGGTCGGATTGTTGAACGTGGTACCCATGAAGTCTTGCTGGCTGAGAAGGGCGCTTATGCGCAACTTCACAAACTGCAGTTTGGCCAATGATTGAACGCATCTGGAGCGGGCGCTCGCCGTTGTGGCTACTGTTGTGGCCACTCAGCTTGCTGTATGGGGCCATCAGTGTACTGATTCGCCTTAGCTATCAGCGCGGCTGGCGTAAAAGCTGGCGTGCGCCTTGCCCGGTGATTGTAGTCGGCAACCTCACGGCTGGCGGCAATGGCAAAACGCCCGTGGTGATCTGGTTGGTACAGGCGCTGCAGCAGCGTGGTCTGCGTGCGGGTGTTGTGTCGCGCGGTTACGGTGGGAAAGCAGATCGTTACCCACTGCGGGTCACGGCGGATACCCCTACAGCGTTAGCGGGTGATGAGCCGGTGCTGATTGCGCAGCGTACAAAGGCGCCAGTGGCGGTTGCCCCTGAACGCCGTCTGGCTGTGGAAGCGCTGCTGGCCGATCACGCACTGGATGTGATTATTACTGACGATGGGCTGCAGCATTACGCCTTGCAGCGCGATCGTGAAATTGTGGTCGTGGATGGTGCACGACGTTTTGGCAATGGCTGGTGGTTACCTGCGGGTCCCATGCGTGAACGTGCTTCACGCCTGCAGGATGTGAATGCGGTTATCGTCAATGGCGGTGAGGCGCAAGCGGGAGAAATCTCGATGACGCTGCAGCCGGGCTTAGCGGTGAATCTGCTCACTGGTGATACTGCCAGTCTGGATCAGTTACCGGCGATCGTGGCGATGGCCGGTATCGGTCACCCCCCGCGCTTCTTTAATACCCTGAAGCAGCAGGGCGTCAGTCCGGTTGCTGAGGTCGCTTTTGCTGACCATCATGCCTACAGCGAAGATGAACTGGTCCGCTTAACGCAGGCCGGGCAATGTTTGCTGATGACGGAAAAAGATGCCGTGAAGTGCCGTGGCTTTGCTCAAAAGCATTGGTGGTATCTGCCGGTTGATGCGCATCTGTCGGGCGCAACACTTGATGCGCTACTCGATGATGTAACGCAACTCTGCACTACTGCGCGCGAAACCCGCTCGCGCGCATAACCGTCACAGGGAACCGAGTATGACTACCGTTAATTCCCTCTCGCTGCAAACCGCTCGTCATCTCCATCTGGCTGCCCAGGGACTGTTACGTCCGCTGGGCCGCCGCGCGCGCTTTGCGGATATTCACGCCAGCGTGCGCCAAATGTCTTTGCTGCAAATTGACACCATCAACGTGGTTGCGCGCAGCCCTTATCTGGTGTTATTTAGCCGTCTTGGCGCTTACCCAACAAACTGGCTGGAAGAGACGTTAGCTGCCGGGGAACTGTTTGAGTACTGGGCACATGAAGCCTGTTTTATCCCGTTTGAGGATTATCCGCTGCTGCGCCATCGTATGCTGGAGCCACAACGGCTTGGCTGGAAATACAGTGAGCAGTGGGTGGAAGCGCATCAGCAGGAGATTACCGACTTACTGGCACATATCAGTGAAAACGGCCCAGTTCGCGCCGCGGATTTCGCTAACGATAAGCAGACGAAACCCGGCTGGTGGGCATGGAAGCCCCATAAGCGTCATCTGGAGAATCTCTTCAGCGCCGGTGAATTGATGGTGGTAGAGCGGCGCAACTTCCAACGTGTTTACGATCTGCGCAGCCGCGTGATGCCGGAATGGAATGATGAACAGCATGCGCTTAGCGAAGCGGAAGCGGTGCTGGCGATGTTGAATCATAGCGCACGCAGCTTGGGTATTTTCCGCACGAACTGGCTGGCGGACTATTACCGGCTCAAACGCGCCCCTATCAAAACCTGGCTGGAAAAGGCAGAGGCACGGGGTGACATTGTCCGGGTCGAAGTGGAGCAACTGGGTGAAATGTGGTTGCACACAGGTCTGTTGCCGCTGTTGGAAAAAATGCCGACAGCTACGCACACTGCGTTGCTCTCTCCCTTTGATCCCGTGGTGTGGGACCGACGCCGTGCGCTTGAACTGTTTAATTTCGACTATCGTATCGAGTGTTACACCCCGGCCGAGAAACGCAAATATGGCTATTTTGTCCTGCCTGTCTTGCATCGTGGCGCTTTAAAAGCGCGTATTGATGCCAAAATGGATCGCCAGTCCCAGCAACTGGTAATTCGTGCCTTCTGGCTCGAACCCGGTGCGCGGGTGAGCAACGCGTTTCTTGAGGATGTGCAAAAAGCGATTAATCGTTTTGCACAATGGCAGGGTGCGAGCCAGGTGATACTGGAAAATGCGCCCCCCGCGTTGCTGGCTGCCTGGTCCCATCAGTGGGATATCAACCGCTGACAACACACGAATATTGCCGCGCCCAGCGCACTGTGGCCGGGTGCGCTATGGTATGCTTAGTGCCTGACGAATCGGTGCTAAAGGAGAAAATGATGGATCACCGTTTACTTGAGATTGTTGCTTGTCCGGTTTGTAACGGAAAACTGTATTTCAACAAAGAGCAGCAGGAGCTGATCTGCAAACCTGACGGACTGGCCTTCCCGGTGCGTGACGGCATTCCCGTGTTACTGGAAGTGGAAGCCCGTACCCTGTCAGTTGAAGAGATCCATCCATGAGTTTCGTCGCGATCATCCCAGCGCGTTACGCATCGACGCGCCTGCCAGGCAAACCGCTGGTGGATATTCACGGCAAACCGATGGTGGTGCACGTGATGGAGCGTGCGCGCGAATCGGGAGCGGATCGGGTAATTGTCGCCACTGACCACCCAGAAGTGGCTGCAGCGGTGACGGCAGCGGGTGGTGAAGTCTGTATGACGCGCCCCGATCACCAATCTGGCACCGAACGTCTGGCCGAAGTGATCGAAAAATACCAGTTTGCCGATGACACTATCATCGTCAACGTGCAGGGTGATGAGCCGATGATCCCGGCTGAAATCGTCCGTCAGGTCGCGAATAATCTGGCGCAAGCCGATGCAGGAATGGCGACTCTGGCGGTGCCGATCACCGATGCTGAGGAAGCGTTCAATCCCAATGCCGTTAAAGTGGTGATGGATGCCAAAGGCTACGCGCTCTATTTTTCACGCGCCACCATTCCCTGGGATCGTGAGCGTTACGCGAAATCGCGTGAGCAAATTGGTGACACATTACTACGACACATCGGTATCTATGCCTATCGTGCCGGATTTGTCCGTCGCTATATCGCCTGGGAGCCGTGTTCGCTGGAACACATTGAGCTGCTCGAGCAGTTGCGCGTATTGTGGTATGGCGAGAAGATTCACGTCGCGGTGGCGCAAACCGTGCCAAGCGTTGGCGTGGATACACCGGAAGACCTGGCGCGCGTACGTGCGGCCATGCAAGGTTAATCTCCTATCGGCCAGCCACGTGTGCTGGCCACAAAGTTTGATCTGGCGCTAAGTATTACGCCACCATGGCCTCCAGGATAGTAAAGTCTTTTGACCGCGGAGGATAACGCATGGAACAGCTCCGTTCAGAACTGGCGCTGGTACTGGGTGAAGGTATCAGCCGCCTCGAAACCATCAGCGAACAGGCGCAATCGCGTCTGTATGCACTCTATGACAACAGCGGTAAGCCTATGCCGCTGGTGGCGAAGTATTTCCGTCATCAGGGTCGCGCTGCGCTAGAAGCCAAAAAACTTACAATGCTGGGCCATGATGGCCTGGTGCCGGTGCCTGCGGTCTTTGGCTTAGTGCTGAGCCAGCAGCAACCGGTGCATGAAATGCTGTTGATGGCTCGTTTCAATGGTGTATCGGCTGAGGCACCGGCCCGTACCTCACTCCGTTGGGAGCAACTGTGCGAACAGATCGTTGAGGGTGTGCTGGGCTGGCATCGAATCGACAGCCACGGTTTAGTGGGCCGTGTCGATAGTGTGCAGGAGAACAGCTGGCCTGCGTGGTATCGCCAGCGTGTTGAAGTGTTGTGGTCGACGCTCGGCTACCTCTCACCGCCCTCATTTACGTTAGAAGATCGGCAGATTTTGTTCCGCAGTCGCCAGCAATTAACTCAATTGTTTGCCGATTTCGATGACCCCTGCGTGCTGATGCATGGCAATCTGCGCCTGGCCAGTATGTTGAAGGATGCGCACAGCGACCAACTGGTGGCGATGATGCAACCCGGCAATATTCTGTGGGCTCCACGCGAATATGAGCTGATGCGGCTGGCTGATAGCGGTGCCGAAGCCTCATTGCTGCAACACTATCTGCAGCGTGCACCGGTGGCCGAAGGCTTTGTCTGGCGGCGCTGGCTATACCAGCTGTGGGATTGTGTGGATACCTTAGTCAGCAGCGGACAGTTTGACCGTCCGCGCTTCGACAATGCCCGTGAACAGTTACTGCCCTGGCTCGGCTGAGTTAAGGTCATCACCACGCAGCCGCTGCCAGATTTGCCCTAATGTTTCATAAATGGCGCGCTCACTGTGACTTAACCATAGCGGCGAAGGCAGAATACGATCCCACGCACTGATAGGTGAGGTAATCGCGAGCTGGTTCGCGGGGGCGGCAATCGGATTCATGCCTGCGCTCTGGAAAAAGTGCATCGCACGGGGCAGATGGTTAGCAGAAGAGACCAACAGGAAAGGGTGTTGTCCAATGGTTTGCTTCACTGCCTGCGCTTCTTCACCGGTGTCGTGAGGTTGATCCAGTGTAATGATCGCCTCAGGCGGCACGCCCAGACTTTCCGCCACTTCCGCCGCCACGCTGGCGTTGCTGCGACGGTTAAACCCCGCTGCTGCGCCGGTGAAGATCATTTTGGCCTGCGGATAGCGCCGCCACTGGCGAACACCTTCCGCCACTCGCGGCAGGCTGTTGTTAATCAAATTGGAGCTGGGAGCCCAATTCGGATTGAAGGTATAGCCACCGCCGAGCACCACGATATAATCCACCGGTTCCGTGCCGTTCCAGGTCGCATAGTGACGTTCCAGCGGCAGCAGTAAGCGGTCGGCGATGGGTTGCAGGCTCAGCAACAAGAGCATTAGCCAACTGGCGGAGATAAGGATTTTGCCGCTTTTTTGCCAACGGCTAAACCAGAGCAGCAAAAGTCCCGCCGCCATCAGTGACAGCAGCAGTGGCAAAGGCAATAACATCGCGCCAATCCATTTTTTTAATGCAAAAAACATTGAAAATTGCTCCTTTTGTCCGAAAAAACAGCAGCCAGACAGTTACGGTGGCGTGAAAGGTTCATTCTTGTCGAGCCTGTGACAAAATAGCATAAGTTGAATGCAGCAGATCGGAGCCATCATCATGCAGGATCGTAACTTTGACGATCTGGCGGACAAATTCTCGCAGAACATTTATGGCACGCGCAAAGGGCAGGTGCGCCAGGCGATCCTGTGGGACGAGCTTGATGCCTTGTTACCCACTTTGCCAGATGGCCCGCTTGCCGTGCTGGATGCCGGCGGCGGCGTAGGACAAATTTCAAGTGGTCTGGCGGCGCGTGGCCATCAGGTATTGCTGTGCGATCTCTCTGCTGAGATGCTGAAACTGGCGGAAGCCCATGCCCACACCGAGGGTGTGAGCCACAACATGCAATTCAAACAAATTAGCGCCCAGCAGGTTGGTGAACATTTGGATAAGCCAGTTGATCTGGTATTGTTTCACGCTGTGTTGGAGTGGGTAGCCGAACCGGAAGCAGTGCTCCGCGCGCTGTGGCAAACGCTGAAGCCCGGCGGAGTGTTGTCATTGATGTTTTACAATGCGCACAGCCTAACGTTCCGCACGCTGCAACTCGGTAATTTCGGCTACCTGCGTGCCAATATGACCAAACGTAAAAAGCGGACACTATCGCCGGATTTCCCGCGCGATCCTGAGGACGTCAATCGCTGGTTGGTCGCGGCAGGTTTTGAGATTGAGCAGCGAGCCGGGATTCGTGTGTTTTGTGATTACATGAAACCCCCACCGCCTGGCGTTGTGAAGAGCATAGAAGACATTATTGAAATGGAACGGCGCTACTGTCGTCAGGAGCCCTTTTTAAGCTTAGGGCGCTATATCCACGTGACCGCGCGCAAACCCAGGTAGAAGGATCAACTATGAGCGAATTTTCCCAGACGGTCCCCGAATTGGTGGCATGGGCGCGCAAGAATGACTTTTCACTTGCGTTGCCGGTAGAACGTCTGGCCTTTTTGCTGGCCATTGCCACCTTAAACGGTGAGCGCATGGACGGTGAAATGAGTGAAGGTGAACTGATCGACGCATTTCGTCACGTCAGTAAAGCGTTCGAACAAACCAACGAAACTGTGCAAGTGCGTGCTAATAACGCCATCAATGACATGGTGCGTCAACGCTTGCTGAACCGCTTTACCAGCGAACTGACGGAAGGGCATGCCATCTATCGCCTGACGCCGCTCGCCATCGGCATTACCGACTACTACATCCGTCAGCGTGAGTTTTCTACGCTGCGTCTGTCGATGCAGTTGTCGATCGTAGCCCAGGAATTGAAGCGCGCCGCCGATGCCGCTGAAGAGGATGGCGACGAATTCCACTGGCATCGTAACGTCTTCGCGCCGCTGAAATACTCCGTGGCGGAGATCTTCGACAGCATCGATATGACGCAACGTTTGATGGATGAGCAGCAGCAAGCGGTGAAAACGGACATCGCCGATCTGCTCAATCAAGACTGGCGTGCGGCAATTTCCAGCTGTGAGCTGTTGCTGTCAGAAACCTCCGGCACGTTGCGTGAATTGCAGGATACGCTGGAAGCTGCGGGCGATAAGTTGCAGGCTAACCTGTTACGCATTCAGGACGCCACGCTGAGCAGCCCGGATCTCGGCTTTGTCGACAAACTGGTGTATGACCTGCAAAGCAAGCTGGACCGCATCATCAGTTGGGGCCAGCAGGCCATCGATTTGTGGATTGGCTACGACCGCCACGTGCATAAGTTTATTCGTACCGCCATCGACATGGATAAGAACCGCGTGTTCGCACAGCGTTTACGCCTGTCGGTGCAGAACTACTTCGATCAACCCTGGGCGCTGACCTACGCCAATGCCGATCGCCTCTACGATATGCGTGATGAAGAGATGACGCTGCGTAATGACGAGGTGATGGGTGAACTGCCGCCTGAGATGGAATACGAAGAGTTTAACGAGATTCGCGAGCAGCTGGCCGCGATGATCGAAGAAGCCTTACAGATTTATAAGCAAGAGCAAAAGCCGCTCAACCTCGCCACCGTGATGCGTGACTATCTGTCGCAGTATCCGCGTGCGCGCCACTTTGATTTGGCGCGCATCGTCATCGATCAAGCGGTGCGACTGGGTGTGGCAGAAGCTGATTTAGCCGGTCTGCCCGCGCAGTGGCAGACCATTAATGATTACGGAGCCAAGGTGCAGGCACATGTCATCGACAAATATTGAACAAGTGATGCCAGTTAAGCTGGCGTTGGCACTGGCAAACCCGATTTTCCCTGCGCTTGACAGTCTGTTGCGTGCGGGACGCCACATCGGCATCGAAGAGCTGGATAATCACGCTTTTTTGATGGATTACCAGGAGTACCTGGAAGAGTTTTATGCGCGCTACAACGTTGAACTGATGCGCGCACCCGAAGGTTTCTTTTATTTGCGTCCGCGCTCAACCACGCTGATTCCGCGCTCGGTACTCTCAGAGCTGGACATGATGGTGGGCAAAATCCTGTGCTACCTCTACCTCAGCCCGGAACGTCTGGCGAATGAAGGAATTTTCACCCAGCAGGAGCTGTATGACGAGCTGCTGTCGCTGGCTGATGAGAGCAAGTTGCTGAAGCTGGTGAATCAGCGTTCAACCGGCTCAGACCTGGACCGCGCCAAACTGCAGGAAAAAATGCGTGCTTCATTGAGCCGCCTGCGCCGTTTGGGCATGGTGTGGTTTATGGGCAACGACAGCAGTAAATTCCGCATTATGGAGTCCGTATTCCGCTTTGGTGCGGATGTGCGCAGCGGTGATGATGCGCGCGAAGCGCAACTGCGCCTGATCCGTGATGGTGAAGCCATGACGCTGGAGACGAAACCCGCAGCCAATGAGAGTGATGACGCAGAAAATGAACAGGACGCTGAAAGCGATGCGAATGATCACGCGGAGGATGAACAGGAATGATTGAACGCGGTAAATTTCGTTCGCTAACGCTGGTCAACTGGAACGGTTTCTTTGCCCGTACTTTTGATCTCGATGCGTTGGTGACCACGCTTTCCGGCGGTAATGGTGCCGGTAAATCCACCACCATGGCCGCGTTTGTCACGGCGCTGATCCCCGATTTAACGCTGCTGCATTTCCGTAACACCACCGAAGCGGGTGCCACCTCTGGCTCACGTGACAAAGGTCTGCACGGTAAACTGCGTGCGGGCGTCTGCTATTCGGTGCTGGATGTCGTCAATTCACGCCATCAGCGTGTGGTGGTGGGCGTACGACTGCAGCAAGTGGCCGGTCGCGATAAGAAAGTCGATATCAAGCCTTTCAGTATTCACGGCTTGCCGACGGACTCTCAGCCGACAGATATGCTGACCGAAATTCTTAACAGCCGTCAGGCGCGTGTGTTACCGCTGGCGGAAGTGAAAGAACGAGTCGAGGCGCAGGAAGGCGTACAGTTCCGTCAGTACAACTCCGTAACTGATTACCACGCGGTGCTGTTTGAGCTGGGCGTGGTGCCGCGTCGTCTGCGCACCGCAGGCGATCGTAGTAAATTCTATCGTTTGATTGAGGCATCGCTGTACGGCGGTATCTCCAGTGCGATCACCCGTTCATTGCGCGATTACCTGCTGCCAGAAAATGGCGGCGTGCGCAAAGCTTTCCAGGATATGGAAGCGGCGCTGCGTGAGAACCGCATGACGCTGGAAGCGATTCGCGTCACGCAATCCGATCGCGACCTGTTTAAACATCTGATTTCTGAATCGACCAGCTACGTTTCTGCGGATTATATGCGTCATGCCAATGAGCGACGTATTCATCTCGACGGTGCGCTGCAACTGCGTAATGAGCTGTTTACCAGCCGCAACCAACTGGCATCGGAGCAGTATCGCCATATCGAGATGGCACGAGAGTTGTCTGAGCATAACGGTGCAGAAAACGATCTGGAAACCGATTATCAAGGTGCCAGCGATCACCTGAATCTGGTGCAGACCGCCATGCGCCAGCAGGAGAAGATTGAGCGTTATGATGCCGATCTCGAAGAGTTGACTTACCGCCTCGAAGAGCAGAATGAGGTGGTGGCAGAAGCGCGTGAAGTGCAGGAAGAGAACGAAGCGCGCGCCGAAGCAGCAGAAATCGAAGTGGATGAGCTGAAAAGCCAGTTAGCCGACTTCCAGCAGGCGCTCGATGTGCAGCAAACCCGCGCGATTCAGTATCAGCAAGCCTTACAGGCGCTGGAAAAAGCGCGTACGCAGTGTCAGTTGCCGGGTCTGACCATCGATAACGCGGCTGAATGGCAAGAAACGTTCCAGGCACGTGAAGAAGAAGCGACTGAGCAACTGCTGCGTCTGGAACAGAAACTCAGCGTGGCCGAAGCGGCCCACAGTCAGTTTGAGCAGGCACTGGCGCTGGTCACCAGCATTGCCGGTGAGGTTAGCCGTCAGGATGCATGGCAAGTCGGACGTGAGTTACTGCGCGATGCGGCCAATCAGCGCCATCACGCGGATCAACTCTCTTCACTGCGTTTGCGCCTCAACGAACTGGAAACGCGTCTGCGTGAACAGCATGACGCCGAGCGTTTGCTGGCTGACTTCTGCAAACGCCAGGGGCAGCAGTACGACGCGGATGCGCTGGAAGGGCTGCAACGTGAATTAGAAGCACAGATTGAGCAGTTGAATGAAAGCGTTGCAGATGCGGGTGAACGCCGCATGCTGATGCGTCAGGAGCTGGAACAACTGCGCGAACGTATCACGGCATTGACCGCCCGTGCGCCGCACTGGTTGGCCGCGCAGGAAATCCTGACTCAGCTCAGTGAGCAGACCGGACAAGCGCTGACCAATAGCCAGCAAATCACCGAATTTATGCAGCAGTTGCTGGAGCGTGAGCGTGAAACCACCGTCGAGCGCGACGACGTGGCGGCCCGCAAGCGTGAGGTAGAGCAGCAAATCGAGCGCCTTAGCCAGCCAGGCGGTGCCGAAGATGCCCGCCTGACCCAGCTTGCGGAGCGTTTTGGCGGTGTGCTGCTGTCGGAAATCTACGATGACGTCACGCTCGACGACGCACCCTATTTCTCGGCGCTGTATGGTCCTTCTCGCCACGCCATCGTGGTGCCGGATCTGTCGTTGGTGCGTGAGTTGTTGGATGGCCTCGACGATTGTCCGGAAGATCTCTATTTAATCGAAGGGGATCCGCAGTCCTTTGATGACAGCGTATTCAGCGTCGATGAGCTGGAAAAAGCAGTCGTGGTGAAGGTGGCAGAGCGCCAGTGGCGCTACTCTCGCTTCCCGAAAGTGCCGTTGTTTGGTCGCGCTGCGCGTGAAAATCAGCTGGAACTGCTGAACAACGAACGCGAGCAGCTGGCGGAGCGTTTTGCCACGCTCTCGTTCGATGTGCAGAAAACCCAGCGTTTGCATCAATCCTTTAGCCGTTTTATCGGCAGTCATCTGGCGGTAGCCTTTGATGAGGATCCTGAAGCGCAAATCCGCCAACTCAATAGCCGTCGTGGCGAGCTGGAACGCGCTTTGGCGCAGCATGAGAATGACAACCAGCAACAGCGTGCGCAGTTCGAGCAGGCCAAAGAAGGTGTCAGCCAGCTGAACCGCCTGTTACCGCGCGTAAACCTGCTGTTGGACGATTCGCTAGGCGATCGCTGCGAAGAGATCCGCGAGCGCGTTGAAGAGGCACAGGAAGCAGCGCGTTTCTTACATCAGCACAGCACTAAACTCAGCAAGCTGGAGCCACTGGTCTCCGTGTTGCAAAGCGATCCTCAGCAGCATGACCAACTGGAACGTGACTATCAGCAGGCGCAACAGCAGCAGCGCGATGCTCGTCAGCAGGCCTTTGCCCTGACGGAAGTGGTGCAGCGCCGCGCGCACTTCAGCTACGAAGATTCAGCGGGCATGCTGAATGGCAACACCGATCTTAACGAGAAACTGCGCCGTCGTCTTGAACAAGCAGAAGCCGAGCGCAGCAGCGCGCGTGAACGCCTGCGTGGCCATCAGGCCCAGCTCACGCAGTATTCGCAAGTATTGGCGTCACTGAAAAGTTCCTACGATGCCAAGCGCGACATGCTGAAAGAGATGCAGCAAGAGATGCAGGACATTGGGGTTCATGCCGATGCCAGCGCCGAAGAGCGTGCACGTATTCGCCGTGATGAGCTGTACACGGCGCTGAGCCATAACCGTGCGCGTCGCAATCAGCTGGAAAAACAGCTGACCTTCTGCGAAGCCGAAATGGACAGCCTGCAGAAAAAACTGCGTAAGCTGGAGCGCGATTACCATGTGATTCGCGAGCAGGTGGTCAGTGCCAAAGCGGGTTGGTGCACGGTACTGCGATTGGTGAAAGAGAATGGCGTTGAGCGCCGTCTGCATCGTCGTGAACTCGCTTATCTGAGCGGTGACGAGCTACGTTCGATGTCAGATAAGGCCTTGGGTGCGCTGCGTCTGGCGGTGGCAGATAACGAGCATTTACGCGATGTATTGCGTATGTCAGAAGATCCCAAACGCCCGGAGCGCAAGGTTCAATTCTTTATCGCGGTGTATCAGCATCTGCGTGAGCGTATCCGCCAGGATATCATTCGCACCGACGATCCGGTTGAAGCCATCGAACAGATGGAAATCGAGCTGAATCGACTGACGGAAGAGTTGACCGCGCGCGAGCAAACACTGGCTATCAGCTCCCGCAGTGCGGCTAACATCATTCGTAAGACTATTCAGCGCGAGCAGAACCGTATTCGTCAGCTGAACCAAGGCCTGCAGGCGGTGAGTTTTGGTCAGGTGCGCAGTGTGCGTCTCAACGTCAATGTCCGCGAAGCGCACTCAACGCTGCTGGATACCTTGTCAGAACAGCATGAAGCGCATCAGGATCTGTTTACCAGTAATCGTCTGACCTTCTCGGAAGCACTGGCAAAATTGTATCAGCGCCTCAACCCACAAATCGATATGGGTCAGCGCACGCCGCAAACCATCGGTGAAGAGCTGCTCGACTACCGCAACTATCTGGAGATGGAAGTGGAGGTTAACCGTGGTTCGGATGGCTGGCTGCGCGCAGAGAGCGGTGCGTTGTCGACCGGTGAAGCGATTGGTACCGGTATGTCGATTCTGGTGATGGTGGTGCAGAGCTGGGAAGAGGAGTCCCGTCGTCTGCGCGGTAAGGATATTTCGCCGTGCCGTCTGCTGTTCCTTGATGAAGCAGCGCGTCTTGATGCCCGTTCGATTGCCACGCTGTTTGAACTCTGTGAACGTCTGGAGATGCAGCTGGTGATTGCTGCGCCAGAGAACATCAGTCCGGAAAAAGGGACCACTTACAAGCTGGTACGTAAAGTGTTCAATAATACGGAACACGTTCATGTGGTCGGTCTGCGTGGCTTCTCTGCGGACCCGGCACCGGTGAAGCGTGAGAACAGCGATATCGATTTGGAAACAGAAAATACCTAGCGCTGAATCTGGTTAAAAAACAGCGTACCGTTTAATCTGTAAACGGCATTTGCACACTGAGGCAGATGCCGTTTTTTATTTGTATACTCAACAATAAGAGTAAGGTTGTACATAGCGATAACAGGGCGCTGTGTCTTAGGTGAGAAGGGGGCAGGGATGTTGCTGAACAAAAGAAACAGAATTAAACGTGCTGCATTAGCACTCAGTCTTTCACTGGTTTTATCGCCGCTGGCCACCAGCCATGCAGCGATCATTGCCGCACTGCCGGGAACGTCTCATAGCACCCTGAGCGTGGCGGCAAGCCAGCATCAAATTCAGCAGGCGTTCAGCCCGAGTGAACAACCGTTTTATCTCCCCGGTCTCGCCGGCATTTATGCGTCACGCAATATGGCGCCGCTGTGGCAAGACCGTGACGCTGTGCAGGCATTTCAGCAACAGCTGGCGGAAGTGGCGCTTTCAGGCGTACAGCCGCAGTTCACGCGCTGGGTTGAAAGGCTCACTAATCCAACCATTACGGGTCTTGCGCGCGATATCGTCCTGAGCGATGCCATGTTGGGGTATTTGCAGTTTGTCGCTAATGTGCCGACCCAGGGTGAAACCTGGCTGTATAGCAATGTGCCTTACAAACTCGCTATGCCCGGCATCGCGGCCATTAATCAATGGCAGAATGCGGTAAACGGCGGCGGCAGCCGTGCTTTTGTGCTGTCTTTAGCGCCACAGCATCCACAATATGCGCCGATGCACAGTGCGCTAAAGGCCCTGCTCACCGATAACCGCCCTTGGCCGCAGCTGCGTGACAACGGAACTTTAAAGCCAGGCCAAATCAGCAACGATATCCCGGCACTGCGTGAGATTCTCCAGCGCACCGGCATGTTAACAGCCGCGCACAGCAGCACGCCTACTCCAGCTGACGATGCGGTGCCTACGGCATCGGTGCCGGTCAGTCAGAGCAATCAACCTGTGGCGGTGAGCCCATCAGCGGCCAACGTCAGTGATCTCCCGTCGCAGAGCCCGCAGACCGCCGGTAATGTGGCGGCCAATCCGACCCCAGCAGGCGATAATGTTTACGATGCTGCGCTGGTGGAGGGCGTGAAGCGCTTCCAGCACTGGCAAGGTTTAGCGGATGATGGCGCCATTGGGCCGCGTACCCGCGAGTGGCTGAATGTCTCGCCTCAAATGCGCGCCTCTTTACTGGCACTCAATATTCAGCGTCTGCGCCTGCTGCCGGATGATATGCATAACGGCATCATGGTGAATATTCCTAACTATTCACTGACCTATTACAACAACGGTGCCACCATCCTTTCATCGCGTGTGATTGTGGGGCGTCCGGATCGCAAAACCCCGCTGATGCGTAGCGCATTAAATAATGTGGTGCTTAACCCGCCCTGGAATGTGCCGACTACACTGGTGCGCCAGGATATTGTGCCCAAGGTCAAACAGGATCCTGGCTACCTCTATAAGCATGGTTACACCTTGTTATCCGGCTGGAGTGCTGATGCTGAAGTGATCGATCCTTCGATGATTGACTGGCACATGGTTTCCGCCGCGAGCTTCCCTTATCGGATTCGTCAGGCTCCGGGGGCGATGAACTCGTTGGGCCGCTATAAATTCAATATGCCAAGTTCGGATGCCATCTACCTGCACGATACGCCGAATCATGGTTTGTTCCAGCGAGATATACGCGCGTTAAGTTCAGGGTGTGTCCGCGTGAATAAAGCTTCGGAACTGGCCGATCTGTTGTTGCAGGATGTGGGTTGGAACGACAGCCGGATCTCCGACACGCTGAAGCAGGGCGACACCCGTTACGTGCCGATTCGTCATCGTATCCCGGTGAATCTCTACTATCTGACGGCATGGGTCGCCGCAGATGGCCAACCGCAATATCGTACAGATATTTACAATTATGATAACACCGCGCGTTCTGGTAGCCAGGTCCTGGCAAAAGCGGGCAAACTGCTGCTCTAGTGGTTGATTTATCTGTTATCACCTCTCGATAAAAACCCCAAGACCCGTCTGAGAAATACCTTCTCAGGCGGGTTTTGATCATTCTGTGACGCATTCTGGGTTGACTGACTCTTGGGCTGAGGTTACTGTTCGGCCTTGTGTACTTTTTACACATATTTTTATCGTTTTAGATTAGGTAACCCCGCAACATGGCTAATTTTGATTCTCAACGTCGTCGATTACTCCTGATTGGAGGCGCAGCGGCAGGTTTGTCACTGCTTCCAGGTTCAGCTCTGGCTTCGCTTTCCACCGCTCGCCCACGAGTATTGACGCTTAATAACCTTCACACCGGCGAAACCCTTAAAACGGAGTTTTTTAACGGCAAGAGTTATGACAAGGATGAGTTAGCCCGTTTAAACCACTTCTTCCGAGATTACCGCGCCAATCAGGTAAAACACATCGATCCGCATCTCTTTGACCAGCTTTACCGTTTGCAGATGGTACTGAATACGCGCAAGCCTGTGCAGCTGATCTCGGGTTACCGTACGCTCGCCACCAATAATATGCTGCGTGAATCGGGCCCTGGCGTGGCAAAACACAGTTATCACACCAAAGGGCAGGCGATGGATTTCCATATCGAGGGAATTTCATTGAGCAATGTTCGCAAAGCGGCGTTATCTATGCGCGCTGGTGGTGTAGGATATTACCCGCGCAGCAACTTCGTACACATTGATACCGGGCCTGCAAGGCACTGGTCCTGATACCGGCAGCGCTGCGTGTGTCGGTCATGGAGCGCTATGAATTACCATATTATTCCGGTTACGGCCTTTTCTCAGAACTGCTCGGTCATTTGGGATGAAGAGACCCAGCAGGCGGCGTTAGTCGATCCCGGCGGCGATGCAGAAACCATTATTGCCGTGCTGGCTGAGCGGGGCTTAACACCCGCACAAATCCTGTTGACGCATGGTCATCTCGACCACGTTGGTGCCGCTGCCGAGCTCGCTGCGCATTATCAGGTGCCAATTGTCGGCCCACATAAACTGGACGCCTTCTGGCTGGATAATCTGCCAACCCAAAGCCGTATGTTTGGTTTACCCGAGTGCGCGCCGCTGACGCCAGATCGCTGGCTGGAAGAGGGTGAAACGGTACAGGTAGGAAATGTCTCGCTTGAGGTGCTGCTTTGCCCTGGCCACACGCCGGGACACATTGTCTTTTTCGACCGCGCGGGTCGCTTGCTGATCTCCGGTGATGTGATTTTTAATGGCGGTGTTGGCCGTACCGATTTCCCGCAGGGCAGTCACAGCGACCTGATCGCTGCAATCAATACTAAGCTGCTGCCGTTAGGCGATGATGTAACTTTTGTGCCGGGCCATGGACCCATTTCAACCCTGGGTCGCGAGCGAATCAGTAATCCATTTCTGCAATAAAAAATGGGCCGCAGAGGCCCATTTTTCATGTAACGATGCTGAGTCTTACAGCACGGCGACAATCGCTTCGCACAGCGCAGACATATTGTCCGGCGTCATACCTGCCACGTTCACGCGACCAGAATTAACGGCATACACGCCGAACTCATCACGCAGGCGTACCACCTGATCTTTAGTCAAACCGCTGAACGAGAACATGCCGTTCTGCTGGATGATAAAGCTGAAGTCCTGTTTTGCCCCTTTCTCGGCGAGCGTATTCACAAACAGCTGACGCATGCGCTGGATACGCTGACGCATATCGCTCAACTCTTGTACCCAAATGGTACGCAGCGCATCGTTGCCCAGGATGGTTGCCACCACAGCGGCACCGTGTGAAGGCGGGTTCGAGTAGTTAGCACGGATGCTGTACTTCACCTGACTGAAGGCGGTCTTAGCGGTGTTGCTGTCTGCAGCAACCAGTGTCAACGCACCCACGCGCTCGTTGTACAGACCAAAGTTCTTGGAGTAGGAGCTGGCAACCAGCAATTCCTGATGTGAGGCAGCGAAAATACGCAGGCCTTCAGCATCTTCGTCTAATCCACGGGCGAAGCCCTGGTAAGCGAAGTCAAACAGTGGCAGCCAGCCTTTTTCCTGCGACAGCTTCGCCAACTGCTGCCACTGATCTGCGGAAGGATCGACACCCGTCGGGTTATGGCAGCAGCCGTGGAACAGCACCACGTCGCCGGCTTTCGCTTCCTGCAGCGATGCTACCATGCCCGCAAAATCGAGGCTGTGGTTGGCTGCGTCATAGTATTGATAATCACAGACTTCCAGGCCAGCCGCGTTAAACACGTTCTTGTGGTTCGGCCAGCTTGGATTACTCACCCAGACCCGCTTAACGTTGGTCTGGTTAGCGAGGAAATCAGCGGCAACACGCAGAGCACCGGTACCACCAGGCGTCTGCGCCGTGCAGGCACGGCCCGAAGCAATCAAGCTGCTCTCTTTACCGAACAGCAACGCCTGAGTGCAGCTGGCGAAATCAGCCAGACCATCGATGCTCAGGTAATTTTTGGTGGTTTCATTTTCCAGCAGATACTGCTCAGCTTTTTTAACACTGGTCAGAACCGGGGTTTTACCGGTTTCATCTTTATAGACACCAATGCCAAGGTTGATTTTATTCGGGCGGTCATCGGCGCGAAACAGGTCAGCCAGTCCCAGAATAGGATCGGCGGGTGCGGCAGAGATCGATTCAAACATGAGTCAGTTCCGTGTAGGTGAACTTTAGCGAAATGAGCTATCAGGGTAACGTCAGATGATACTATTGCCAACCGCTGACATAAAAAAGAAATAAGCCGCGTGTATAAAGTAGTGGCGCTAATTGAGAAGCCGATCACTGAAAAGCAAAACGGAGCCCGAAGGCTCCGTTTTTAGGTCTTACAAATTTCTAATCAGGTGATTAGAACTGGTATTGCAGACCAACACCCACTACGTCATCAGTGCTTACGCCCTGAGCACGGGTATAGTCGTTGTCATCCAGCAGGTTGATTTTGTAGTCAACATAGGTAGACATGTTTTTGTTGAAGTAGTAGTACGCGCCCACTTCGATGTATTTAACCAAGTCTGCATCGCCGCCAGCGAAAGTAGAACCGTTAGCAGTGTTTCCGTTCAGGTCCTTACCTTTAGACTGCAGGTAAGCGATGGATGGACGCAGACCGAAGTCGAACTGGTACTGTGCAACCACTTCGAAGTTCTGAGTTTTGTTTGCAGTCTGACGAGCGGTGTTACCGTAAGCAGTGGTGTTGTTTGACTGGCCATAGAAGGCTGCCAGGTAAACATTGTTCGCGTCATATTTCAGACCGAATGCGTACGCGTCAGCTTTATCGCCGTTGCCATCAGCAACCTGAGCGGTGGTACGGTCAGCTGAGAAGTAAGAACCTACAGCGCTGATGCCCATACCGGTGTCATAGGCTACAGAAGTACCCCAACCATCACCGTTTTGATACAGTGGGTCACGGCTGCCTTCGTTTTTACCTTGATACTGTACAGCGAAGCTCAGGCCGTTAACCAGACCGAAGAAGTTGCTGTTACGGTAAGTAGCCAGACCGCTTGAACGACCAATCATGAAGTTGTCGTTTTCCTGGTACATGGTATCGTCACCGAAGATTGGCAACTGGTCAGTGTAAGACATTGCGTCGTAGATAACGCCGTAGTTACGACCATAGTCGAATGAACCCGCGTCACCGAATTTTAGACCAGCAAAGCCCAGACGGGTTTTGTTGCCAGACTGTGCGTCAGCACCACCTTCGGTGTGGTTAGCCTGTACGTTGTATTCCCACTGGCCGTAACCGGTCAGCTGATCGTTAATCTGGGTTTCACCCTTGAAGCCGAAGCGAACATAGGTCTGGTCGCCGTCATCGCCAGCGTTGTCAGAGAAATTGTGACGCGCATCAACTTTACCGTACAGATCCAGTTTGTTGCCGTCTTTGTTGTAAATTTCTGCTGCGTTTGCTGCGCCTGCAGCTAACAGAGCAGGGATAACCACTGCAAGAATGTTGCGCTTCATCATTTTTTATTACCCTCATTGGAGTTATTTGGACATCTGCCACTGCCGTCAAGAAATCTTTACAGAACCTTGAAAGAAGTTTGATGTCTCCTGTGTCTGCACGCATCTTTCCATCACAGGGTTGCTATTTCTAGCCCGAAAATGATTCAAATCTCGCAATTACGTATCAAAAAGAAATTATGTATTACAATTTGTAAAATATCGGGAACTTTGTGAGAGAACTCAAAATTTACAAAAATAAAAAAAGGCCGGCAGTGCCGACCTCGTTATATATATGAATTACTTATATTTAATGGCTAATTTTAGAAATTAGCATTACGCGGGGTACGTGGGAAGGGGATAACATCCCTTACATTTTGTACGCCGGTGACATAGGCGATTAATCGTTCGAAACCTAATCCGAAACCTGCATGTGGAACGGTGCCGTAGCGGCGCAGGTCACGATACCACCAGTAATCTTCCTTATTCAGGCCCATCTCAGCCAGACGCGCATCCAGTACATCCAGGCGCTCTTCACGCTGCGAACCCCCGATGATTTCACCGATTCCCGGCGCCAGAACGTCCATCGCCGCCACAGTTTTACCGTCATCGTTCATACGCATGTAAAACGCTTTGATATCTTTAGGGTAGTTTTTCACCACTACCGGCGCTTTAAAGTGTTTCTCTGCCAGATAACGTTCGTGCTCAGAAGAGAGATCCACACCCCATGACACCGGGTTCTCAAACGTCTGACCGCTCTTCAGCAGAATATCCACTGCATCGGTGTAGTCTACCTGAGCAAAATCGGTAGTAACGAAACGTTCTAAGCGCGCAATCGCATCTTTGTCTACGCGCTCGGCGAAGAACGCCATGTCATCCGCACGCTCTTCCAGCACCGCTTTAAACACATATTTCAGCATGGCTTCTGCCAGCGCCGCGGCATCGTCAAGGTTAGCAAATGCCACTTCCGGTTCCAGCATCCAGAATTCCGCTAAATGGCGGCTGGTGTTGGAGTTTTCTGCACGGAAGGTCGGGCCGAAAGTGTAGACTTTTGACAGTGCACAAGCATAAGTTTCCGCATTCAGCTGGCCGGAAACGGTCAGGAAGGCTTCTTTACCGAAGAAGTCTTTGTCGTAATCGACTTTACCTTGTGGATCGCGCGGCAGGTTTTCCATGTCCAGTGTGGAAACACGGAACATCTCGCCCGCGCCTTCAGTATCAGAGGCGGTGATCAACGGGGTGGAAACCCAGAAGTAGCCATTCTCATGGAAAAAGCGATGCAGCGCCTGGGCCAGCGTATGGCGTGTACGCGCTACGGCACCGACCAGGTTGGTACGCGGGCGCAGGTGAGCCACTTCGCGCAGGTATTCGATGCTATGACGTTTAGCTGCCATCGGATAGGTGTCTGGATCATCAACCCAACCGGTGACTTCCACTTTCGTCGCCTGCAGTTCGAACGCCTGGCCTTCGCCCGGTGATTCAACCACTTTACCGGTGACAATAACCGAGCAGCCGGTGGTCAGACGCAGCACTTCATCCTGATAATTATTCAGAGAATTATTGACGACGGCCTGAACGGGATTAAAGCAGGAACCGTCATAAACGGCGATAAAGGAAAGACCGGCTTTGGAATCTCTTCGGGTACGCACCCAACCACGTACGGTGACTTCACTGTCAACCGCGACACGGCCGTGCAGTACATCCGCTACAGGCACTACGCTCATAAATATCTCTCTATATAAGTGGGTAAAAGCCCCTTTTTGGGGTTTTGCTATGTTACTTGCGAGCCAACAGGAAACAAGCAATTTTGCCGGGAGAAGGGGAGATTTGTTGCAAGAGAGCAGGGTGCGAGCACCCTGCATCGGTGATTAGCTGGCTCTTTTGACCAGTGGAAGGTCGAAAGCTTTGCGCAGTGCACGGACAAAGGCTTTATCCTGGCAGATGGTTTTGCCAGGGCTATCCGAGAGTTTTGCCACCGGTTTGCCATTGCAGCTCACCAGTTTGATCACGATATTTAGCGGCGTAACGCCGGGAATATCGCAGGTCAGGCGCGTACCGATACCGAATACCACGTTGGCGCGCTGGCCAAAGTGACGATATAACGCCAAGGCTTTGTCCAGATTCAGGTTATCGGAGAACACCAGCGTTTTACTTTTCGGATCAATATCCAGGCGCTGATAATGTGCGATGGCCTTTTCACCCCATTCAACCGGGTCTCCGGAGTCATGGCGCAGCCCCTGATAACGGTGCGCGAAGCCTGGCCCAAAATCACGCAAGAAGGCATCCATGGTAATACAGTCAGTGAGAGCGATACCCAGTTGGTCATCATACTCATCCAGCCAGGATTGCAGCGCGGCACGTTGGCTGTTCGCCAGCACAGGACTGATCTGTTGATGTGCCTGGAACCACTCATGTGCCTGGGTGCCAACCGGATTGAGCTGTAAGCGGCGGGCCAGATCGTAATTACTGGTGCCTACTAACCATGGGAAATCGGCTTTCAGGGTGCTGACAATCGCTTCCTGCACCGCTTTGGAGTAGCGGCGACGGGTGCCGAAATCCATCAGTTGGAAGCGTGACATATCCAGGTCACCCACCTGCTGACGGAAATCCACCAGCTTCTGCTGCAAATGTGTGACCGCTTGATCAACGCCCATTTGCGGCGTGCGATGGCGGTGTACCACTTCACTGATCAGTGCCAGCAGCGGCACTTCCCACAAAATCACTTCACGCCACGGTCCGCTGATCTGAATCGTCAGGCGTCCATTATCATTACGCACCTTAACCTGCGCAGGATCGAAGCGGAATTGGCGTAGCCAGTTGAGGTAATCGGTTTCAAAGAAAGGTAAGCCACTGAGGTAATTATATTCATCGTCGCTCAGGGCGAGAGATTGCAGGGTATCGATCTGCGCACGAATCTCGTCGGCATACTGGCCGAGCAATTCATCGCCGCGACAGCGAAATTCTGCCGTAACCGGGACATCGTAATAACGATGATAAACGGCCTGCTGCATGTGAAGCTTATACGCATCGGTATCAAGCAGCGTGGTCAAAATCGGGGAAGCGTGTCCAGTCATGGTGCGTTTCAGCATCCTCTTCCGCGGAGCAGAGCCCGGTGTCAACAAAGTCATAAAGACGCAGGAGTATAAAACAGTAATGACCGGGATCACACCATAATTGCGGGTGGCAGGTCGAGGGTCATTTGTGCCATTGTTAATGAATTGTAGCCTTTTCAGCGAAGGCACGCATTGTGCGTGGCAACGAAGGCGCAACCCGCTTAGACTCTGACGGGTAGATAATTCAACGATGCGAGAAGGACTTATGACGCAACAGCCGCAAATTAAATATCGCCACGACTATCGTGCGCCAGATTTCACCATCACCGATATCGATTTAACCTTTGACCTGGAGGCTGCCAGCACGCGCGTCACTGCGGTAAGCCAGGTGAAGCGCCTTGGCGCTGCGGATGCCGAGCTGCGTCTGGATGGCGAAGACCTTACGCTGGTGTCACTGGCGGTGGAAGGGCAGCCGTGGCCGCACTACCGTGAAGAAGAAGGGGCTCTGGTGATCAGCCAACTGCCGGACAACTTTACGCTGACCATTATTAATGACATTCATCCAGACAAGAACACCGCGCTGGAAGGGTTGTACAAATCGGGTGATGCGCTCTGTACCCAGTGTGAAGCCGAAGGTTTCCGCCATATTACCTGGTATCTGGATCGCCCTGATGTGCTGGCGCGCTTTACCACCACCATCATTGCTGATGCCGCGACTTATCCGTTCTTACTGTCTAACGGCAACAAGCTGGAGAGTGGACAGCATGAAGATGGCCGCCACTGGGTGAGATGGCAGGATCCCTTCCCGAAACCTTGCTACCTGTTTGCACTGGTAGCAGGTGACTTCGATGTGCTGCGAGACAGCTTTACCACGCGTTCAGGCCGTGATGTGGCGCTGGAGATCTTTGTCGATCGCGGCAATCTTGACCGTGCTGACTGGGCAATGACCTCGTTAAAAGCCAGCATGAAATGGGATGAAGAGCGCTTTAATCTTGAATACGATCTCGACATCTTCATGATCGTCGCCGTGGATTTCTTCAACATGGGCGCGATGGAGAACAAAGGTCTTAACGTCTTCAACTCCAAATATGTGCTGGCGAAAGCGGAAACCGCGACGGATAAAGATTATCTCGGCATTGAGGCGGTGATTGGGCACGAGTATTTCCATAACTGGACCGGTAACCGTGTTACCTGCCGTGACTGGTTCCAGCTCAGCCTGAAAGAGGGGCTGACCGTGTTCCGCGATCAGGAGTTCAGCTCGGACCTGGGTTCACGCGCGGTGAACCGCATTGATAACGTGCGCGTGATGCGCGGTGCGCAGTTTGCTGAAGACGCCAGTCCAATGGCACACCCGATCCGCCCGGATCAGGTGATTGAAATGAACAACTTCTACACCCTGACCGTTTATGAGAAGGGCTCGGAAGTCATCCGCATGATGCATACCTTGCTGGGTGAGGAAAACTTCCAGAAAGGCATGCAACTCTATTTTGAGCGCCAT
This sequence comes from Pantoea sp. CFCC18177, assembly GCF_059412425.1. Classification (NCBI taxonomy): domain Bacteria; kingdom Pseudomonadati; phylum Pseudomonadota; class Gammaproteobacteria; order Enterobacterales; family Erwiniaceae; genus Pantoea; species Pantoea sp. CFCC18177. The sequence goes on along the minus strand of NZ_JBNBPL010000003.1, from coordinate 190,230 downwards.
GATGGCAGCGCAGCAACCTGTGACGATTTTGTCCAGGCGATGGAAGATGCCTCTAACGTCGATCTGTCGCAGTTCCGCCGCTGGTACAGCCAGGCGGGTACGCCAGTGCTGACAATACGCGATGACTATAACCCGGAACTGGAGCAATACACCCTGCACGTGACGCAGCGCACCCCGGCGACTGCTGAACAAAAAGAGAAATTACCGCTGCACATTCCGCTGGATATTGAACTGTACGATAACGAAGGCAAAGTGATTCCGCTGCAGCACAATGGTCATCCGGTACATCACGTATTAAATGTCACGGAAGAGTTCCAGACCTTTATCTTCGATAACGTCCACTTTCAGCCGGTACCTTCATTGCTGCGTGAATTCTCGGCTCCGGTGAAGCTCGACTATAAATGGAGCGATGCACAGCTCACCTTCCTGATGCGTCACGCACGCAATGATTTCTCGCGCTGGGATGCGGCACAGAGCCTGCTGGCCACTTACATTCGCCTGAATGTGGCGCGCCATCAGCAGGGACAACCGTTGTCATTACCGTTGCATGTTGCGGATGCCTTCCGTGCCGTGTTGCTGGATGAGCAGGGCGATCCGGCATTGACGGCGCTGATTCTGTCACTGCCTTCAGAGAACGAAATCGCCGAGCTGTTTGAGGTGATTGATCCGCAGGCGATCTCGGCAGTACGTGCGGCGTTAGTCCATGCGCTGGCCACGGAGTTGAGCGATGAACTCTATGCCGTGTATCTGGCGAATCAGAGCCAAGATTACCGTATTGAGCATGCGGAAATCGGCAAGCGCTCGCTGAAAAATGTTTGTCTGAGCTATCTGGCCTTCGCCGATGCGGAGCAGGCCGATAAGCTGGTGAAGGCGCAGTATCAGCAGGCGATTAACATGACGGATGCACTGGCGGCGCTTTCAGCGGCAGTGGCGGCGCAATTGCCTTGCCGTGACGCGTTGCTGGCGGCGTACGATGAGCGCTGGCATCAGGATGGTCTGGTGATGGACAAATGGTTTGTGCTGCAGGCAACCAGCCCAGCAGATGACGTCCTGAATAAAGTGCGTGAATTGCTCAACCACCGCTCATTCACCATGGGCAACCCGAACCGTATTCGTTCGCTGATTGGCGCTTTTGCTGCGGGTAATCCAGCCGCGTTCCACGCTAAAGATGGCAGTGGCTATCAGTTCCTGGTGGAGATGCTGACCGATCTCAACACGCGTAACCCGCAAGTGGCGGCGCGTATGATCGAGCCGTTGATTCGCCTGAAACGCTATGATGCTGACCGTCAGGCACTGATGCGCAAGGCACTGGAGACTCTGAAAGGGCTGGATAAACTGTCGGGCGATCTGTATGAGAAGATCACCAAGGCGTTGAATGCCTGATAAAATTGCGCCGCTACAGGGTATGCACCAATCTGTAGCGGCGCGATTTATCGCGCTTTTCTCTTATCGCTGTTGCGCAAATTTCAGCGGTTGTTCGGATGTACTGCGTTTCATCACGCGATCCAAAACTTCCGCTTCTAACTCGGCCAGACGCGCCGAACCACGACGGCGTGGTCGCGCCAGATCCACGGTTAAATCCAGACCGATTTGCCCCTCTTCGATTAACAGTACGCGATCGGCCATGGCCACCGCTTCACTGACATCGTGCGTGACCAGCAGCACGGTGAAGTTATGCTGTTGCCACAGTGACTCGATCAATCCCTGCATCTCGATACGCGTCAGGGCATCCAGTGCGCCCAGCGGTTCATCCAGCAGCAACAATCCCGGACGATGAATCAGCGCACGCGCCAGTGCCACACGCTGTTTTTGTCCACCCGATAACGCAGCGGGCCATTCATTGGCGCGATCGGCGAGGCCTACAGCATCCAGCGCTTCCAGCGCGGCAGCGCGCCATTCACGTCCTTTTAAACCCAGACCAACATTATCAATCACCTTTTTCCATGGCAGCAGGCGGGCATCCTGGAACATCAAACGGGTATCTTCACGTGCCTGTGCCAGCGGCGCGGTTCCTGCCAGTAACTCGCCACGGGTGGTGGACTCCAGCCCGGCAAGCAGGCGCAACAGGGTACTTTTACCGCAGCCACTGCGGCCAACCACGGCGACAAACTGGCCTGCCGGAATATGCAGGTCGATGTTATTCAGAATGGTGCGATCGCCGTATTGCTTACTGACACCGTTCACACCCACTGGGGTGCCGCTGTTCAGGCGCGACGGGCTTAAGGTTACGTTGCTCATGCGTTCTCCTTTAATTGGTAAGCTGGATGCCAGCGCAGCCATACGCGCTCCAGCAGTTGGGCAGCAACATCGGCCAGTTTGCCGAGCAGCGCATAGAGAATGATGGCGACCACCACCACATCGGTTTGCAGGAATTCACGAGCATTCATCGCCAGATAACCAATGCCGGAGTTGGCAGAGATGGTTTCGGCAACAATCAGCGTCAACCACATCAGCCCAAGGGCAAAGCGGACACCCACCATGATGGAAGGCAGGGCACCGGGCAAGATCACCTGGATAAACAGGCTCCAGCCGGAAAGACCATAACTACGTGCCATCTCTACCAGACCCCGATCAATGTTGCGAATGCCGTGATAGGTGTTGAGGTAGATCGGGAACAGTGTGCCTAATGCCACCAGGAAAATTTTGGCAGACTCATCAATGCCGAACCACAGGATCACCAAAGGAATCAATGCCAGGTGCGGCACGTTGCGCAGCATCTGCACTGAGGTATCCAGTAAACGTTCGCCAACGCGTGATGTGCCGGTGATCAGCCCGAGAATCAAACCAATCGATCCACCGATGGCGAAGCCAATGGCGGCACGCCAGCCGCTGATCGCCAGGTTTTGCCATAACTCTCCGCTAACGGTCAGCTTCCAGAACGTAATAATGATATTTTCCGGTGACGGAAGGATGCGGGTAGAGAGCCACCCCACTTGTGAAGCGAGTTGCCACACCACAATCAACAGCACCGGCAGCGCCCAGGGGAGCAGGGCATTCGTTAGCTGTTTTTGTATCTTTGCCATCATCAACTCCTTAACTCTGTGACACTTTTTGTGGTGTGAAATCATTCGCCACCGCTTCACCGTGCGCCTGCACCACGCGTGGCTTCGGCACTTCCGGGATGGCTAAATCAAGATGCGGGAACAGCAGCTCGCCGACACGATAAGCCTCTTCGAGATGCGGATAGCCCGAGAGAATAAAGGTCTCAATGCCTAAGTCTTGATACTCCTGCATGCGTGCCGCCACGGTGGGGCCATCGCCCACCAGCGCGGTACCGGCTCCGCCGCGCACTAAACCGACACCGGCCCACAGATTAGGACTGATCTCCAGCTTGTCACGGCGGCCGCCATGCAGCGCAGCCATACGCTGCTGGCCGACGGAATCGGTGCGGGCAAAGGCAGCCTGCGCTTTAGCAATGGTGGCATCATCGAGGTGGGCAATCAGACGATCGGCCGCCTGCCATGCCTCTTCATTGGTTTCGCGCACAATCACGTGCAAGCGAATACCGAAACGTACCTTGCGGCCCTGTGCGGCGGCTTTGGCCCGCACCTGGTCAATTTTTTCTTTCACTAATGCAGGAGGCTCACCCCAGGTGAGATAGACATCGACCTGTTCAGCGGCGAGATCCTGGGCAGCGTCTGACGAACCGCCAAACCACAGTGGCGGACGGGGTTGTTGCACCGGTTTAAACATCAAACGTGCACCGCGCACCTTGACGTGTTTGCCCTCGTAATCCACCGTCTCACCCTCGGAAACACGACGCCAGACGCGGGTGAACTCGGCGGACTCTTCATATCGCTCACGGTGATCGAGAAACACGCCATCCCCCGCCAGTTCTTCGGGATCGCCACCGGTCACCAGGTTAAACAACGCGCGACCATTGGAGAGGCGATCCAGCGTTGCTGCCTGGCGTGCCGCCTGCGTGGGGGAAATCACGCCAGGACGTAACGCCACCAGGAAACGCAGACGCTGTGTCACCGGGATCAGTGACGCCGCCACCAGCCATGCATCTTCACAGGAGCGGCCAGTGGGGATCAGCACGCCACCAAAACCGAGGCGATCGGCGGCCTGTGCAATTTGCTGCAGATAGCCGTGGTCTACCGGACGTGAGCCTTCTGCGGTGCCGAGGTAGTGCCCATCACCGTGGGTCGGGAGAAACCAGAATACGGATACGCTCATGATTCAATTCCTTATGGCTGGGCCGATTGTGGATGCCAGATACGGTCAGCGATATTCACTTTTACCGGCATCAAATGGTTGGCGTAAAACAGATCGGCCGTTTGCTGTTGGGCCTGCGCGGTGTGGGCGCTGACCGGCGTGATGGTGGTCGGTGGACGATGGTCGAGGTAGCTGGCAATCACCGGCTTGGGTAGGCCCATGGCTTGCGCCAGTAAGTCGATGCTCTGATCACGTTGGCTGCGAGTGAGTGCATCGGCATCACTAAACGCCTGCAGTACCTGTTGCACAAAGGGGCCATTCGCTTGCGCGTACTTGCGCGTGGCTAAATAGAAGGAGCCGGTTTGATTGAGCTTGCTACCATCCACCAGGACTCGCACATTGCCTTGCAGCAGTGCGGCAGAGTAGTACGGATCCCAAATCGCCCAGGCATCCACATCGCCTTGCTGGAAAGCGGCGCGGGCATCGGCTGGGGTCAGATAAGTCGGTTGGATGTCTTTAAAACTCAGCCCTGCCTGCTCCAGCGCGCGAAGCAGCAGATTGTGCGAGCTGGAACCTTTCTGGAACGCCACTTTATGGCCTTTCAGGTCGGCAACGGTTTTAATCGGGCTATCCTTTGGCACCAGAATCACTTCCGCTTGCGGCTTGGGCGGCTCCGAACCGACATACAGCAGATCGGCGCCTGCAGCCTGCGCAAACAGCGGCGGGATATCGCCGGTGCTGCCCACATCAATGCTGTCAACATTCAGGGCTTCCAGCATCTGTGGTCCCGCTGGAAATTCGATCCATTTAATTTTGGTATGTGGGAAACGTTGCTCCAGCAGTTGGTGTGATTTGGCCAGCACCATGCTGACGGAACCCTTCTGATAGCCAATGCGCAACTGGTCTGGGGCATCAGACGCACCAGCACTGCCGCTCAAGGCAACAAGCGCGGCAAACGCCGGTAACAGTAAACCCGTAAACATCCTTTTCATTGTTCTTCCTTTAAACCGCGTGAGCATAGGGTTGATGGCGACGATGCAGCGCATGCCAGAAGGTCTCTAACGCATCATCAATACGAGCGGCCAGTTGCTGGTCCAGTTCTGGTTGGCGGTCGTAATGCAGAATCTGACCGTCAGTGGCAAATACGCCATGCAGTACTTCCTGCGCTTTCAGGGCGTTAAGCACCGGCTTGAGGGCATAATCCACCGCCAGTATATGCGAAGCACTGCCACCGCTGGCCAGTGGCAGCACCACTTTATGTTCCAGGGCACGTTCCGGCAGCAGATCTAGCAGCGTTTTCAACGCGCCAGAGAACGATGCTTTATAAATGGGCGTGGCGACAATCAGGCCATCGGCGATAGCCAGATCGGCTTTAAGTGCCGCCAGTGCAGGGGAATCAAAACGTGCGTAGAGGAGATCCTCCGGCTGAAAATTGTGAATATTCCATGGAATCACCTCAACACCGCGTGCTTCCAGCGCGTGTTGGCATAGGCTGAGCAGTGCCGTAGAGCGTGAAGGGAAGCGAGGGCTACCCGCCAGCGTAATAACCCGCATGGTCACTCCTTATAACTGAAAGTTATTGGTTATCTGATATTGAGAACTGATGTGTTCAATACTGGCAGAGCAGGGGGATGGGCTTAAATGATTTATCTGGCAATAAAAAGGCAGAAACTGCAAAAAGGATGATTGCGGCAGAATGGGCGCAATAGATGTGGTTCTACCGAATTGCGAATAATCTTAAAAACCGGCACCCACACCCGATGCATTGATTACCAGCCGTGAATTAAACCGTGGCTAATCGTTGCTATCGAAATGATATTTTTTCTGAAAGAGAGGTGTAACCGTGGTTACGTTTGGTCAAACTCATGTCGATTGAGTGGGTATGAGTACCCTAAGAAATATCAACAGGAAAATACAGAAAAAAAACGAGGTAAATCAGTAGCAACATAAGGCACGTTTAAACACCGTTTAGCTTTAATTGAAAGAATGTATTTAACACTATCTGTTTATTTTCTTTAGATAAGCCATTTTAGACATGACTTCATACATAAAATATGTAACCAGCCTTTCCCTCTAGCGGGAAACGTAAAAGTTATTAATGCGCCTTTTAGCGAGATCAGCTAAGAGGTTAATGGGCGTAATGTATGGGAATTGATTTAATTCACTTAATTATTGTTTGGCCCTGTGAAATAAAAAACCCCTCTGCTTAACTGATCCCGGAATTAACATTATTGCTGTTTATCGTGCGTTTAACTGTTGAGCGTAATGCTTTTAACTCGCGGGTATTGACCTGAGGGTTTATTTTCTTTCAACCGTTATCGGGAAAGGTTTATGTCTAAAGTCCTGTTATCTGTGATTATTCCTACATTCAATGTAGAGAATTATATCGTCGAATGTGTTGACGCGTTGCTTAAACAAATAAGTACACCCAATGAGATTATTATCATTAATGATGGTTCGACTGACGGCACGCTGGCGCTAGTTGAACAACATTATGGGCATCTACCACAGGTAAAGATTATTACCACGATAAATGTTGGCGCAGGACAAGCGCGTGACAAGGGGATTGAAGCTGCGCAAGGGGAGTTTTTATTCTTTTGCGATCCAGATGATATTGTGGCCGATGGTTTGGTGGAGGAATTACAGCAAGTCTACCAAACGTACCCAGAAACCGAGCTGTTCTGCTTCAGTTCGCAAATGTTCGAGGAGGGGCAGCGACACATCACTCGCCCCAAAGTCCGTCATGAAACGTTCGGCAAACAACCGTCTCAACAGGTGTTTTCCCGCCTGCTGTGCAATGGTAGTTACACCTCAGCTGCATGGAATTATGCCGTGAAGAGAGCGTTGGTCGAACAGCATCGTCTCCGCTTTCGCGACCGCGTTCATGAGGATCACCAGTTCACCTTGTCGGCGTTTGTTTACTCACAACATGCGTGGGTCAGCCAGAAAGTTTATTATCATCAACGCGTGCGTAACGGTTCACTGACGAACAGCAGGAAGAGTGATGACTATTTCCTGCAGCGCTATAACGCCTTTATGCAGGCATTCAGCACCTTAAAAATCGCGCTGGGCCACTCTCCGTTGAAACTGAAGCTTGAGAAAGAGTATTTATTGCACTCGTTCCGCTTAATGATTTACCTCTCGCTCTATAATGGCACCGCAGTACCCGAGTATGTGATTAATGCGATTCGTTTTTTAGGCGGACAGTACGATCCAGCCAATATTAAAGAGTGGCTACTTATCCATCGGCCAGAAATGTTTATTCTGTTGCAGAATATTAAAGTGGCGAAAACATTAAAACGCGCTGCGTAATTCCATTTTATTCCGAAGAAAGGAAATAACCACGACCGGCTGTTTCTGCAAGAAAAGTGTAATAATTATCGTCATGACGGCTAAAGATGTTACAGATAATGTGCATTTTAACTTCAATTCACTTTCCTTCGGCCCATGAGAAGATTGGGGTTGGTTATTTTTAGCCATCCCAGTGAATTCTTTTTCATGGCCGAAATGGCATGTCAAAAATCTTAATTTAGCACCAAGGATAAAATTAAGAATAAGTCTGGTAGGCAGTTAGGGTGTTCTGTGTCAGGCTCTGTTTTTCAGCGAAATTTCCCAGACACCTCAATACTTATGTCAATTAAACGTAACGCTATTGCCAACTATGTAGGTCAGATTTACCTGACACTCTCGGGTATTCTGGTTGTACCGCTCTATATTCATCATTTGGGGATGGAAGCGTATGGTTTAGTCGGTTTCTTTTCGATTTTACTGACCTGGTTACAGTTGTTAGATGCGGGTGTTTCAACGACGTTGATGCGTGAGGCCGCGCGCTATCGTGCTAACCAGGCTGAATTTATCTGGTTTCCCTCTTTATTTGCCGCACTGTCAACATTCTTCCTGATTTCGACCGTGATTTTAGTGGTCATCGGTTGGCTGGCCACGCCATGGATTGCGCATCATTGGCTGGATGCACAGCATCTTCCATCTTCAGATGTGGTGACTGCAGTAGCGATTATGGTCATCACCGCCGCTATTCGTTGGCGTACCAGCCCGTATCGCAGTGTCATCGTCGGCTTTGAACATCAGGTGTGGCTCAACGGCGTCAATCTGGTGATCGTCACGCTGAGAACGTTTGGTGCCATCCTGGTGATCCAACTGTTTTCCAATCCGGTTTTGAGTTTCTTTATCTGGCAGTTACTGGTCTCGATCGCCGAAGCGGTATGTCTGATTTACAAATGTTTCCAGTTGGTGCCAGCTTCAGCGCGCAAACAGAAGCATGAGAATTTAAAGCAGGTACTTAAACCTTTTATTCGCTTCGCACTGAGTGCGGCCTACGCCAGCGCCGTATGGACGTTCATTTCTCAGATTGACCGTCTGGTACTGTCAAAAACGTTGCCGTTGAGCGAATACGGTTCCTTTACCGTGGTCGCGACGGCCGCCACCGGGATTATTTTGCTGAGCAGCCCGATTATGCAGGCTATCGTGCCGCGTATGACCGGGATGAAAACCAAAAAAGAGGGTGATGCCCAGTCGCTGACGCTGTATCGGTATACCACCCAAGCGGTGGCGATATTTATGGCTCCGCTCAGTATCACCATTGCGTGCTTCTCTGCACCGCTGTTGTGGGCATGGACGCAGAATCAGCAGGTGGTGAATGAGATGTCGTTTGTCCTCAGCCTCTATGCGCTGGGCAGTGGCGTGCAGGCAATATGTGGCTTGCTATATCACCTGCAATACGTCAACGGCAACCTCAAGCTGCATGTTAAAGGTTTCTCCTGTTTTGCCATTATTCTGGTGCCGCTCAATATTTTTGCGGCTCTCCACTTTGGCGCGATGGGTACCGGCTGGTTATGGCTGGGGCAAAACGTGTTCTACCTGCTGGGGTGGGCGTGGCTGGTGCATCGCCGCTTCGCGCCGGGCATTCATTTCGCATGGTTAACGCGTGATGTGTTGCTGGTATGGGTTGTTGCGGCGGTTATGGCCTGGCTCTGCTCACTCCTGCCCATTAGTTGGGATCAAAATCGCTGGCTGAATCTGTTATGGCTCGGGCTGATTGGCATGGTCAATCTGGGAGTGTGTTGTCTCTTACACAGCCTGGTGATCAAGCGTCTGCTGCCGTTCAATAAAGGCTTTAACGTTGAGGAGAGAGAATGAACGGCGTGAGCATGACGGTGATCGTGCCTAACTGGAACTGCGCTCCATGGTTAGGGGAAGCGATAGATTCGCTGGTAGGTCAATCTTCTCCTCCCGAGCAAATCATCGTAATTGATGATGGCTCAACGGACAACAGCGTGGCGCTACTAGAAGAGATGGCGGCTCGCTATCCACAAATCACGGTGTTGCAGGCGCAGCGTGGCGGCGTCAGTGCGGCGCGCACGCTTGGTTTGGAGATTGCCACCGGCGACTTCATCTATTTTATGGATGCGGATGATTTCATCGGTAAAACCCTGTTCGCTGATTTCCGTCGCGCAAAGGCACAGCATCCCGAAATGGAGTTGTTCTGCTTTGGCGCCAAAATGTTTACGGACTTGCCCGTCGCCCAGCGGCAATATCAACTTTTTCACCAACGACGTATCCAGGGCGCGTTTCCCGGCGGCAGCACTACCCTCCGCAATATGATCACACACCAATCTGCGCATCGCGTGTTGTGGAGCAGTATTGTCTCACGCCATTTGATTGAAAGGGTGGGGGTGCAATTTCTGCCGATTCAAAACCATGAGGATGCGCCCTACATGTTTGCCTTGTACATGCAGGCGCAGGAAGTGGTGCTCACAGGCGAAAGCTATTACTACAAGCGTTTTATGGTGACTTCGCTGTCACAACGCAAAGCCACTTTTGCCTGGGTTGAAAACTACTTTATTGCACGCGGTAACAGCGAAAGCTTTATGCAAGCGTGGGGTATGCCTGCCGATGAGTGGCTGATGGACCGCTATTACGAACCGGTGATGTACGGTTGTTTGATTGAGATGCGCAAAAATAACATCGACGTCCCCAAGGAGTGGCACGTCACCATCGACCAGTTGATCCGTAAAGTGACCGGCGAGAGCAAGCGCATGAAACTGCAGTGGTACTATCCCATGCTTTATAACGGTTTGAAGGCAAGTCGCAGTCTGTTAGCACGCTATACCGGTAAGCGCTGACTTCGATCAACTCTGCATCACCTGATTAAATTTACTTTTGCGCCAGAGGCCTTTACCATTCTGGCGCACAAATTTGCGTGCACCCGACTTCCCTCGCTTCCGCCATTCAGGAGAGTGCATGTTATATCCTATCGTCCGGCCGGCGCTGTTTAAGCTCGATCCAGAGCGTGCGCACGAACTCACCTTGCAACAATTACGTTTTATCAGCGGTACCCCGCTGGAAGGGCTGATTTGCCAGTCGCTGCCGTCGCGCCCGGTCAGTTGCATGGGACTGACTTTCCCGAACGCGCTGGGCCTTGCCGCAGGGCTTGATAAGAATGCGGAGTGCATTGATGCTTTCGGCGCGATGGGCTTCGGTTTTGTAGAAGTGGGGACTGTCACGCCACGCCCACAACCGGGTAATGATAAGCCGCGTATGTTCCGCTTAGTGGAAGCGGAAGGAATTATTAACCGCATGGGCTTTAATAATCACGGTGTCGATCACCTGGTCGAGAACGTTAAAAAGGCGCGGTTTAAAGGTATCCTCGGTATCAATATTGGCAAAAATAAAGATACGCCAGTGGAGCAGGGTAAAGACGATTATCTGACCTGCATGGAGAAGGTGTATGCCCATGCCGGTTATATTGCCATCAATATTTCCTCACCGAACACACCGGGATTACGCACGCTGCAATATGGCGAAGCGCTGGACGATCTTCTGTCTGCGATCAAATTAAAACAAAAAGAACTGCAAGAACGGCAGCTTAAATATGTGCCAGTAGCGGTGAAGATCGCGCCGGATCTTTCAGAGGAAGAATTGATCCAGGTTGCCGACAGTTTGGTGCGCCATGAAATTGACGGCGTGATTGCGACAAATACCACACTCGATCGTGCATTGGTGACGGGCGTAAAATATGCTGACGAAATGGGGGGATTAAGTGGCCGTCCGGTGCAATCCCGCAGCACGGAAGTGATCCGCCGCCTGTCGCAGGAGCTTCAGGGCCGTTTGCCCATTATTGGTGTCGGTGGCATTGATTCGCTGGTTTCTGCACGTGAAAAAGTCGCAGCCGGTGCAACCTTGGTACAGATATACTCCGGTTTCATTTATAAAGGCCCAACGTTAATTAAAGATATCGTGACCCACCTCTAAGACATTTCTCACTTTCCCGCGCCGGGGGGTTTATTTATCCCTTCGGCTCGTTTATATTTTGTGCTGCTGATGCATTTTTCAGCTTTTCTTTAGCGTTATATACCCTAAATAATTCGAGTTGCAGCAAGACGGCAAGTGGGGGAATCCCCATGAGCTTACATCAGTAAGTGACTGGGGTGAGCACGCGCAGCCAACGCAACTGCGGTTAGAAGTATGACGGGTATATTTTAAAATTAAGCGCCGTTTAGCGCAGCGATAAACTACAGGGCACATCATGAAAATTAAACCTGATGACAACTGGCGTTGGTATTTCGACGCAGAGCATGACCGCATGATGCTGGATTTGGCAGACGGCATGTTATTTCGCTCGCGCTTCTCGCGTAAAATGCTGACGCCGGATGCCTTTAATGAAAGCGGTTTTTGCGTGGATGACGCCGCGTTGTATTTTACTTTTGAAGAACGTTGCCGTCAGAGTGGATTAAAAGGCGATCAACGTGCCGAATTAGTATTAAATGCCTTGGTCGCCAGCCGTTTTCTCAAACCTCTTATGCCGAAAAGCTGGCATTTCACCAGCCATGCGCAAAGCTGGCAGCCCGGTGCGGGCGATATGGTCGCCGTGACATTAGCGGACACCGGAGAGCGGGCGCAGTTGCTGGTGGTTGAGAGCGGTGAAAATGCGGCGCTGTGCCTGCTGGCACAAAATGCGTTATCGGTTGCCGGTAAAGGCATGCAGTTAGGCGATGCAATCAAGATCATGAACGATCGCCTGCATCCTCACCAGCAGGAACAAGCAGCCCACCTGGCGAGAGCTGTTTAAACGCTTACGCCAGTTCGATGTCACCTGCCGGAATACAGCTGCAGCTGAGAATGGTGCCATCTGCACGCACTGCACTTTTCTTCAGTGCTTTTACTTCGCCAGAGACCAGCGTTACCTTGCAACTGCCGCAAATCCCGGCACGACAGGAGTAAGGGATGCGAAAGCCCTGCATCTCCAACTGTTCCAGCAACACTTGCTGATTGTCACCGATAAACGCATTTCCCTGATAGCCAATGGTCACTTCAGCCTGGTTGCTGGCGGCCGGCTTCAGCGTTTCTACCACCTCACCTGGACCATAAGCTCGCGGCGTCTGTCGCTCAAGAATGGTGACTGTATCGCCCACCCGAATCACGCCGCTGTTCAGCGCGATGAGATTCAAACCAAAATCGATATCGCCGCTGCCATCCTGGCCGCTGCGGAAGCGTTGCAACGTGGCCAGTGGTTCGCCCTCAGGATGTTTACGTCCGCTTTCGGTACCAACGGTGGTGAACACACAGCGGCTGCAGGGTTTGGGCATCTCAAAGGTGACATCGCCAATTTTGAGGGTCTTCCAGCTGTCTTCATCCCAGGCAGCGGCACCACTGACCACCAGATTAGGACGGAATTGCTCGACCCGAACGCTGGCGGGGCAGCGTTGCTGGAGATCCTGTAAAGACGACATATTCACCAGCAGGAAAGGAAAACCGTCAGCAAAACTAAGCGGCACGCTTTCAAAGCGTTTCACCCGGCGGGTTGGCGCGATTCCGGTCCAGCGCAACTGCACCGGGCGCGGGAAGAAACTGCTCAGCCACTGGTTAATCTCTGCAGGCGCGATATGTGAAGTGAAAGTATTGCCCCACACTTCAGTCGGTGCCTGCTGTGCGGTGAAATCGCTGAAGCGGATCAGCGCCTGGCTGCCATCGGGCGCATTGAGAAATAAGCCATCGGGTAACAGCGCTGGGGTAAAGCGAACCATTTCCGGATACTGCCGGGCGGTAATAAACGTCCCGTCTAACTCTGTCACCATAAAGATGCGATCAAACGCTAAACCGCTCTCCAGTACCTGTGCATGAGACAGTTGCAAACCGCGCATGGATTTGACCGGATGAATGTAGAGGCGAGAGAGCGTAATCATCAAAACTCCAACAAGACAAAAAGAAGCTAACTTTATGACATAGGACGCTGATTCGCTATAATGCGCAACAATTTTAGCAAGAGTAAAAAGTGACGATATGAATTCTCTGTTTGCCAGTACGGCGCGTGGGCTCGAAGAGCTGTTAAAAACTGAGCTGGACGCGCTGGGTGCGCAGGATTTGCAGGTGGTGCAGGGCGGCGTCCACTTCCGAGCCGACGACCGTGTGATGTACCAAAGCCTGCTGTGGAGCCGCCTGGCTTCGCGTATTTTGCTGCCGCTGGGAGAATTTGGCGTCTGGAGCGATCTCGATCTCTATGTTGGGGCGCAAAGTATCCCCTGGACCGAGATGTTCGACAGCAACACCAGTTTTGCGATCCACTTCAGCGGCACCAACGAAGTGATCCGCAACAGCCAGTTTGGTGCGTTGCGCATCAAAGACGCAATTGTAGATAGCTTTACGCGTCAGAACCTGGAACGTCCGAGCGTTGATCGTGAACAGCCGGGGATTCGTATTAATGCGTGGCTGAATAAAGATCGCGTGAGCATCGCCCTGGATCTCAGTGGCGATGCGCTGCATCAGCGTGGTTATCGCCAGCAAACCGGCCCGGCGCCGTTGAAAGAAACGCTGGCGGCCGCCATTGTGATGCGCTCCGGCTGGCAGAGCAGCACACCGCTGATCGATCCAATGTGTGGTTCCGGCACCTTACTGCTGGAAGCTGCGTTGATCGCCACCGATCGCGCGCCAGGCTTGTTGCGTACCCATTGGGGTTTCAATCGCTGGAAAAATCATAATCAAGCGGTCTGGCAGGAAGTGCACAGCGAAGCAAAAGAGCGTGCGCGCATCGGTACCTCTTCCGCGACTGCCCGTTTCTTTGGTTATGACAATGACAGCCGGGTGCTGGAATCTGCACGTGCTAACGCGCGTCGTGCAGGGGTGTTCGAACTATTTACCTTCGCGCAGCAGGATGTCATCAAGCTGAAAAATCCGCTGGCGGGTCAGGATGTGACGGGCACGGTGCTAAGCAACCCACCTTACGGTGAGCGTCTGGAAAGTGAACCAGCACTGATCGCCCTGCATAGTCTGCTTGGCCGTATCATGAAACAGCAATTTGGTGGCTGGAATCTGTCGCTGTTTAGCGCTTCCCCGGAACTGTTGAGCTGCCTGCAACTGCGCGCCGAACGCCAGTTCAAAGCGAAAAATGGCCCGCTGGAATGCGTGCAGAAAAACTACCAGCTGGCCGCCAACAGTGGTGAAGGTAGCGCACAGATCGCGGAAGACTTCGCCAACCGTCTGCGCAAAAACCTGAAGAAGCTGGAGAAGTGGGCGCGTCAATCCAACATTGAATGCTATCGCCTGTATGATGCCGACCTGCCAGAGTACAACGTGGCGGTTGACCGTTACGGTGAGTGGGTAGTGATTCAGGAATATGCTCCCCCTAAAACGGTCGATGCCAATAAAGCACGCCAGCGTCTGTTTGACGTCATCAGTGCGACCCTGAGCGTGCTGGAGATCCCCGCTAACCGTTTGGTGATGAAAACCCGTGAACGGCAGAAAGGGAAAAACCAGTATCAGAAATTAGGCGAGAAGGGTGACTTCTTCGAAGTTCAGGAGTTTGACGCGCGTCTGCTGGTGAATCTCACTGACTATCTGGATACCGGTCTGTTCCTCGACCACCGTCTGGCGCGTCAGATGCTGGGTAAAATGAGCGCGGGCAAAGATTTCCTTAACCTGTTTGCTTACACCGGCACGGCCAGTGTGCACGCCGGTTTGGGTGGGGCAAAAACCACCACCACCGTGGATATGTCACGCACCTATCTGGAGTGGGCTGAGCGTAACCTGCGTCTTAATGGCCTGACCGGACGCCAACACCGTTTAATGCACGCGGATTGCCTGAGCTGGCTGCGTGACAGTGACGAGCAGTTTGATTTGATCTTCATCGATCCGCCGACGTTCTCTAACTCCAAACGTATGGAAGAAGATTTCGACGTGCAGCGCGATCACATGATGCTGATGCAGAATCTGAAACGTCTGCTGCGTCGCGGTGGCACCATTATGTTCTCTAATAACAAGCGCGGCTTCAAAATGGATCTCGATGGCTTAGCCCGTCTTGGTCTGCAGGCGCAGGAAATTACCCAAAAAACGTTGTCGCAAGATTTTGCGCGCAATCGTCAAATTCACAACTGCTGGCTGGTTAGCCACGCCGGTAAGGAATAAGTTTTATGTCACTGATCAGTATCCATGGCGCTTACCTCTCTTTCAGCGATGCGCCGCTGTTGGATAACACCGAACTGCACATCGAAGAAGGCGAGCGCGTCTGTCTGGTCGGCCGTAACGGCGCAGGCAAATCCACGTTGATGAAAATCATCAATGGTGAACAACCGCTGGATGATGGCCGCATTATTTATGAGCAGGATTTGGTGGTCTCGCGCCTGCAACAGGACCCACCGCGTAACATTACCGGTTCGGTTTATGACTTCGTTGCTGAAGGTGTGGCGGAGCAGGCGGAGCACCTTAAGGCTTACCACGCGATTTCCCATCTGGTGATGGAAGATCCGAGCGAGAAAAACCTGAATGAGATGGGGCGACTGCAAACCATTCTGGATCACCAGAATCTGTGGCAGTTGGACAGCCGTATCAACGACGTCTTGCAGCAGATTGGTTTAGAGGCGGATACCGAGCTTTCTTCACTCTCCGGCGGATGGCTGCGTAAAGCGGCGCTTGGCCGTGCGCTGGTCAGCAATCCGCGCGTGTTGATGCTCGACGAACCGACTAACCACCTCGATATCGAAACCATCGACTGGTTGGAGACGTTCCTCAAAACCTTTACCGGCAGCATCGTGTTTATTTCGCATGACCGTTCATTCATTCGCAATATGGCGACGCGTATTGTCGATCTCGATCGCGGCAAACTGGTCTCCTGGCCAGGTGACTACGACCAGTTCCTGTTGGGTAAAGAAGAAGCGCTGCGTGTGGAAGAGATGCAGAACGCTGAGTTTGACCGCAAGCTGGCGCAGGAAGAAGTGTGGATCCGTCAGGGCATCAAAGCGCGTCGTACCCGTAACGAAGGCCGTGTGCGTGCTTTGAAGGCGCTGCGTCGTGAACGCTCTGAGCGCCGCGATGTGATGGGCAAAGCCAATATGCAGGTCGGCGAAGCCGCGCGCTCAGGTAAAATTGTCTTCGAGCTGGAGAACGTCAATTACAGCGTAGAGGGCAAAACGCTGGTGCGTGACTTCTCTACTCAGGTGCAGCGCGGTGATAAAATTGCGCTTATCGGTCCGAACGGCTGCGGTAAAACCACTTTACTGCGCCTGATGCTGGATCAGCTCAAGGCCGATAGCGGCCGCGTGCATTGTGGCACCAAGTTAGAAATTGCTTACTTTGACCAGCATCGTGCTGAGCTGGACCCGGATCGTACCGTGATGGATAACCTCGCGGAAGGTAAACAGGAAGTGATGGTTAACGGTAAGCCGCGTCACGTGCTGGGTTATCTTCAGGACTTCCTGTTCCATCCGAAACGTGCGATGACGCCGGTGCGTGCCTTGTCTGGCGGTGAGCGTAATCGCCTGTTGCTGGCGCGTCTGTTCCTTAAGCCAAGCAACCTGCTGATTCTTGATGAACCGACCAACGACCTCGACGTGGAAACGCTGGAGTTGTTGGAAGAGCTGGTGGATGGCTATCAGGGCACCGTGATGCTGGTCAGCCATGACCGTCAATTCGTGGATAACACCGTCACTGAGTGCTGGATCTTTGAAGGTAATGGTGAGATCGGTGCCTTTGTCGGCGGCTACCATGATGCGCAGTTGCAGCGGAGTGCTTACAAACAGACTAAATCGTCTGCGGTGAAAAGCGCTTCTCCAGCGGCAAAACCGGCCGAAAAAACCGATGCGTCCAAACGTAGCGCAGGCAAGCTAAGCTATAACCTGACGCGTGAACTGGAACAGCTACCGCAAAAACTGGAGCAACTGGAAACACGTATCGGTGAATTGCAGGCGAAAATGAGCCATCCGGACTTTTTCAGCCAGCCACACGATAAGACCCAGCCTGTCCTGGATGCATTAGCGCAAACCGAACAAGAGCTGGAAGTGGCGTTTGAGCGCTGGGAAGAGTTAGAAGCGTTGAAAAACGGCGCGTAACACAGAGGAAGTCAGCATGTGTGCAACGGATCAGGCGCATCAGTGGATACTCTGTCCACAGTGTGATTTAACCGTGAAACTGCCTGCCGTGCCGGTGGGCAGCCGCGCGCGTTGTCCACGTTGTCACACCACGCTCACTGCTAACTGGCATGAGCCGCGCAAACGCCCAACCGGGTACGCTTGCGCGGCACTCTTTATGCTGGTGCTGGCGAATCTTTTTCCTTTCATCAACATGCATGTTGCGGGGTTGAGCAGCCAGATTTCGCTGCTCGAAATTCCCCAAGTGATGGACCGCGAAGACTATCGCAGCCTGGCCACGCTGTTCATGCTGTTTGTGCAGGGCATTCCGGCTTTCTGCATGATCACCATTATTTTGCTGGTCAATCGGGTACGTATGCCGCATAGCCTCAGGCTGGGGCTGGCACGTATTCTTTTCCAGCTGCGTAGCTGGGGCATGGCCGAAATCTTTATGGCTGGTGTGCTGGTGAGTTTCGTCAAGCTGATGGCATATGGCGATATTGGTCTGGGCAGTAGCTTCTGGCCGTGGTGCCTGTTTTGTGTCTTGCAACTGCGCGCTTTTCAGTGTGTTGATCGCCGTTGGGTATGGCAGCGCATCGATCCTCTTCCTCCACTACCCATCGTCCCAATGGCGGGGATCAGTGGCCTGAAGCAGGGACTACGCAGTTGCCCTTGTTGTACTGCGATATTATCCACTGCGCAGGGGGAGTGCCCACGTTGTGGCGTAGTCGCGCCAGCTCGGCGGAAACACAGTTTGCAATGGACGCTGGCGCTGCTGATCACCTCAGTGATGCTCTACATCCCCTCGAATATTATGCCGATCATGGTGACCGAAACGCTGGGTTCACAATATCCCTCGAACATCATGGCCGGTGTGATTCTGCTGTGGAGTGATGGCTCATGGCCGGTAGCGCTGGTGATCTTTGTAGCCAGTATTATGGTGCCGACATTGAAAATGTTGGCGATTGCCTGGCTTTGCTGGCACGCCAGCGGACGCGGGCAGCGCGATGACGAAAAAATGCACCTGATTTATGAGGTGGTGGAATTTGTTGGCCGCTGGTCAATGATCGATGTGTTTGTGATCGCCATTCTCTCCGCGTTGGTGCGGATGGGACGGTTGATGAGTGTTTATCCTGCGCCAGGCGCGCTACTGTTTGCGATGGTGGTGATTCTCACCATGTTTGCAGCCATGACCTTTGATCCGCGCCTGATTTGGGATCGACTACGGGAAACTGAACGTAAGGAGCCGCGTCTTGACGGACAACCATCACGGGACTGCTGAGGTAGACCAGATTAAACGCTGGTCACCGGTATGGATCGTACCTATCGTCACGCTATTAATTGGTGGCTGGATCCTGTTTTATCATTTTAGCCATCAGGGCCCGGAAGTGACGTTGATCACCGAGAGCGCTGAAGGCATCGAGGCCGGAAAAACCACCATTAAAAGCCGCAGCGTTAACGTCGGTGTGGTGGAAAGTGCGGTGTTGACGGATGATCTGCACCATGTGGAGATCAAGGCACGCCTCAATTCAGGTATGGAAAAACTGTTGCATGGCGACAGCGTGTTCTGGGTAGTGAAACCACAAATTGGACGCGAAGGGATTACGGGTCTTGGCACTTTGCTGTCAGGTGCCTATATCGAACTTCAGCCGGGTACTAAAGGCGACCAACCTGAACGTTATCAGCTACTTGATGCGCCTCCGCTGGCTCCACCAGATGCCAAAGGTATTCGCGTGACGCTGGATAGCAAAAAGGCCGGTCAGCTTAATGCAGGCGATCCGGTGCTGTTCCGGGGTTATCGTGTCGGTACGGTTGAGACCAGTACCTTTGATACCGAAAAGCGCATGATGACCTATCAGCTGTTTATCGCTGCACCTTATGATCGTCTTGTCACTACCAATGTGCGCTTCTGGAAAGACAGCGGCATTGCCGTCGATATGTCGGCATCGGGCATGCGGGTTGAAATGGGATCGTTGACCACGCTGTTTAGCGGCGGTGTCAGTTTTGACGTGCCAGATGGTGCGGAACTGGGGCAGGTTGCCGACAACAAAGCGGAATACCATCTGTTTGACGATCAACGCAGTATCCAGGATTCACTCTACACTCAGCACACAGATTTCCTGCTGTTCTTCACCGATTCGATTCGTGGCCTGCAGGTGGGTGCTCCGGTTGAGTTCCGCGGTATTCGTCTGGGAACCGTTTCTCAAGTGCCTTACACCATTCCGGGTGTGAATCAGGCGTTGAACACGGATTATCGTGTGCCAGTATTGATTCGCATCGAACCCGATCGTTTTATCAGTCGACTGGGTGGTGATTTCAATCTTGAGCAGCATCTGCAGGATGGTAAGAAGCGCGGCCTGCGCGCCACGCTGAAAACCGGTAACCTGCTGTCAGGTGCGCTGTTTGTGGATTTGGATTTCTACGACAATGCGCCGGCGTACAAAGGGCCGAACGAAGTCGCGGGTCTGGAAGTGATCCCAACCGTCAGCGGTGGGCTGAGTCAGATTCAACAGAAGTTGGTCGCCGCGCTGGATAAGATCAACGCGCTTCCTCTTAATCCGTTACTTGAGCAGGCCACCGGAACGTTGAAAGAGAGCCAGCGTACGATGCAGCATATGCAGAAAACGCTGGATAACCTGAATCAAATCACTGCCAGCCCGGCGATGAAAAAGTTACCTGAGGATATGCAGCAAACCTTGCGTGAGCTGAATCGCAGCATGAAAGGGCTGCAACCGGGATCGCCCGCTTACAACAAGCTGGTGGGGGATATGCAGCGATTGGATCAGGTACTTCGTGAACTGCAGCCGGTACTCAAAACGCTCAATACCAAGAGCAACGCGCTGGTGTTTGAAGCTAAACCGGGCGAGGATCCGCAGCCAAAGAGGGCGAAACAGTGAGAAAAGGGCTGATTATGGGTGCGCTGCTGCTGCTGGCAGGGTGCAGCAGCACCATCGAAAACACCTATTACCAGCTGCCTTCGGGCAGCAATATGGCTCGGGTGGACAGCGCATCCAGTGGCAACCAGCCGATGATTTGGGTCGAGCAGGTGACGGTCCCCGATTACATGGCGGGCAATGGGTTGGTGTATCAAACCAGCGATGTGAAATATGTGATTGCCGCCAATAACTTGTGGGCCAGCCCGCTTGACCAGCAACTGCAACAAACGCTGGTGACAAACTTAAGTAAAGCACTGCCGGGGCGCCTCGTCTCCGGTTCACCGCTCGGTGATACCCACGATACGTTGTCCGTTAATGTCACTGGATTCCAGGGTCGTTATGATGGTCAGGTGGTGGTCAGCGGCGAGTGGCTACTGCAACATCAAGGGCGACTAATCAAACATGGCTTTAATCTGACGCTGCCGCAATCGGAAGATGGTTATGATGCTTTAGTCCGTACTCTGGCTCTCGGTTGGCAGCAAACGGCGCAACAAATCGCAAATAGTGTCATTTCTCTAAATTAAGATTTGTTCGATGCTTATGCTAAGTCCTTGATTTGCTGTTGTGTGATCGCAGTCAAATCAGGGGCTTTTTTTATTGTCGAATCAGCCAGATATACAGGGAATTGACAATTATATATGTCGATTTAACGGCGAAATGATGACATTGGCGTGAATTTTGCGCATTGACCTTTCTTCTGCTTGGGGTTAGAACATTACTGTGGTTGAACATTAAAACACCACTCTTTCTTTCCACCCAGATTCCACCAGACCTGAAATGAGGGAAACGAGGCATGAAGAGACAGAAGAGAGACCGCCTGGAACGTGCAC
The DNA here is from genome assembly GCF_059412425.1 of Pantoea sp. CFCC18177. Classification (NCBI taxonomy): domain Bacteria; kingdom Pseudomonadati; phylum Pseudomonadota; class Gammaproteobacteria; order Enterobacterales; family Erwiniaceae; genus Pantoea; species Pantoea sp. CFCC18177. The sequence continues at coordinate 168,954 of NZ_JBNBPL010000003.1, read as the reverse complement.
ATTCAAGAGGCTATCAAGCCGGGATTACGGGGCGCTCAAAAGAGATATGCCCTTATCAAATGATCGATGCGCGGTCTTACTGGTTGGGAGGTTGGCGTCAGGCCATGGAGGACAGGTCGGCGGTGGCCTAGCACTGTCGAATGTCTATCAATAAGGAAGAAACCTCCGCTGCGTGCGGAGGTTTTCGTTTGGGAGATTAGAAAGCAGAGGTGTCTTTAAACAGGCCCACTTTCAAATCGGTCGCGGTATAAATCAGGTTACCGTCGACAAACACTTCACCGTCAGCCACGCCCATCACCAGTTTACGGTTGATTACGCGCTTGAAGTGAATTTTGTAGGTCACTTTTTTCGCCGTTGGCAGAACCTGGCCAGTGAATTTCACTTCACCCACGCCCAGTGCACGGCCTTTACCTTCGGCACCCAGCCAACCAAGGTAGAAGCCAACCAACTGCCACATGGCATCGAGGCCGAGGCAGCCAGGCATTACCGGGTCGCCTTTGAAGTGGCAATCGAAGAACCACAGGTCAGGGCGGATATCCAGTTCGGCTTCCACAAAACCTTTGTCAAATTTACCGCCGTCTTCGGTCATCATGACCACGCGGTCCATCATCAACATGTTATCAGAGGGAAGCGGCGGTCCATTTTCGCCAAACAGTTCGCCGCGACCTGAGGCAACCAGGTCTTCTTTGCTATAGGATTCGCGTTTATCTACCATGTTCTCAATATGCCTTCTTTTAGTGAAGCCCGAATATTAGCGAACAGTTGTACGCTGGGCAAATCAATCAGCGGTGGTTGAACCAGTTGAGCCAGCGTAACGGCCATGGACGATGGCGTATTTCTTGCTGATTGAACTGGGCAATACGTTCCTGAATGGTGTTTAACAGTGACTCACCGCTTTCAGATTGCCACGCCACACCCGTCAGCAGCGGCAGGGCCTCATCGACGCTTTCGACCGCCCAGATGTGAAACTGCTCTTGTTTCACCGCATCGACCACAGCCTGGCTGAGGCTTAAATGACGTACGTTGCTGGCAGGCAGAATCACCCCTTGTTTACCGGTCAGTTCGCGAGACTGGCAAATCTGGAAGAAGCCTTCAATTTTCTCATTCAGGCCACCGACAGGCTGCACATTACCAAACTGATCAACCGAACCGGTTACGGCAATTTGCTGATTGAGCGGCTGATTCGCCAGTGCGCTGATTAAGGCACACAGCTCAGCCAGTGAGGCGCTGTCACCATCCACTTCGGAATAGGACTGTTCAAACACCAGCGACGCAGAGAAGGGGAGCTGCTGATCAAGTTCCAACTCGGCAATCAGATAGGCCTGCATGATCATCATGCCTTTCGCATGAATGTTGCCGCCTAACTCCGCTTTGCGTTCAACATCGGTGAATTCGCCATCGCCAGGATGCACCACACAGGTAATACGTGAAGGCTCGCCCCACGGGCGTGGGTGGCCTGGGAATTCCACCACGGACAGACCATTGATCTGCCCAACCACTTCACCTTCTGTTTCAATCATGATCTGATTAAGCAGGATTTCATCGCGCATACGTTCAGCGAGGTAGCTCTCGCGCCACTCACGCGCTTCCAGAGCATCTTTCAATGCTTCAGCATTCATGTTGTCACCGTGCAGCGCAGTCTCCTGCAGCTGGCGGCGTAACCAACGTGGACAGAGCGGTAACGTGTCTTGATCGCCAGTAAAACGCACACCTTCCGTGATCAACAGCGGCCAGAAATCCGCTTCAGGTTGCTCCAGCCCAGCTTGCTCTGCCTGTGTGAGTGTCCATTGGCACCAGAAGGTCATGTCCTCTTCATCATTGACCTGCAGGTTCTCTTCAAATTCGCTGTACAACGCCATTTCATGCACTTCAGCATCCAGTTCCTGGAAGCTGGCCAGCGCATCACGGTCACCACACAGCACCAGACGCAGCTGCATTGGTAACGAAGGGATGCTGACCGGCAACGGCTGACGTTCATCCTGTGAATACCAGTCAAAGCGCCCTTGCTCAATGCACTTACGTAAACGCAGCCACAGCAGCGGTTGAGCCAGCAACGTGTTGACGGAAAGGATTAGGGTTCCACCGTTGGCACGATGAATCAGGCCCGGTTCTGGCTGAATACGATCTTTATACTGGCGAACACAGCCAAACAGCTGTTCCGATTCAATCCAGTCAGCGTAGTGCACGCCGCCCTGGCTGGTGAAGGGGCGATTAGCGTCACTGGGTGGCATCAAGCTGATGTTATCGCCCATCACATGATAATCACCGCCATACAGCGTAACGTCGTCGGGCTGGAAGCGTTGGGCGGCTTCGGCAATACAGGCGAGATAGTCGCTGTTTTCCTGACTACGCAATAACAGCAGTGGAAAACCCAGTGTTTGATGATGCAAATGCGCCAGCGCATTCAGCAGGCGCGGCTGAACCGCGGCAAGACTATCGCTATCCTCCAGTGAGACATGAGAGAAAATGGATTGGTAGCGGGTGCTATCCGGCTGCAGGGCTTGCCACGTAATTTGAGTGCTGGTCAAAATATTCGCATTAGTCAGATTCAGGAAAAGCGCGATTATACAGGAATCAACCGGGTTAAGCACTGCGGAGTTCCGGCCCGAAATGTGATGACCGCAACATGTTTTTCCTTGCTGCATCCAGGAAAAAAGCTGTTATTCTTAGTTTGTTACGTGATCACGATGAGATTCCGATGAAATACCAGCAACTCGAAAATCTTGAAAGTGGATGGAAGTGGAAATACCTGGTGAAAAAGCATCGGGAGGGTGAGCCGATCACCCGTCACCTTGAGCTCAGCGCTGCACAGGCAGCGGTGGATACCTTACTGACAATGGAAAACAGCCCCGTTGACGTTGGTGAGTGGATTGCTGAGCATATTCATCCTGATCTCGAGAATCGACTTAAGCAAACCATCCGTGCACGCCGTAAGCGCCACTTCAATGCGGAGCATCAGCATACGCGTAAGAAGTCTATCGACCTTGAGTATCTGGTGTGGCAACGACTGGCAGGACTGGCTCAACGACGCAGCAACACGCTGTCAGAGACCATCGTGCAGTTGATTGAAGATGCAGAACGTAAAGAGAAGTATGCCAGTCAGATGTCGACTCTGAAGCAGGATTTGCAAGCGATTCTGGGCAAAGGCGGAACGGAGAACGAATAGCGAAATTGTTCATTCGCGATGTCAGAGACATAAAAAAACCCCGCCGAAGCGGGGTTTTTTATTGCGTGATAACTTAAGCCTGTGGCTGAGTTACAACGTCTTTGATACCTTTCACGTCGATTTCAACGCGACGGTCTGGCGCCAGGCAGTCGATCAGGGCATTGCGGCCTTTCACGCTGTCACAGGTGTTGCCAGTAACTGGGTTAGATTTGCCCATACCGCGTGCAGAGATCTTGTTAGAAGGGATACCTTTAGATACCAGGTAATCAACTACAGACTGAGCGCGTTTCTCAGACAGTTTCTGGTTGTACTGCTCTGAACCGATACGGTCAGTGAAGCCCAGTACTACAACAGAACCATCTTTAGGATCCATTGAGCTCAGCTGGCTGTACAGCTGATCCAGAGCCTGCTGGCCTTCTGGCTTCAGGGTCGCTTTGTTGAAGGTGAACAGAACGTCAGACTTCAGAGTGAAACGCTTGGTTTCAACAACTGGCGCTGGAGCTGGTGCCGGAGCAACAACTGGTGCAGCTTCTTCATCCTGACCGAAACGGTAAGAAACGCCGACGCTCAGCATGCTGTTGTCTGGACGCGCACCAACGGTACCTGCGTCACCGATGTTGTTAACCCACTGATAGTCCAGGCGAGTTGCCCAGTTTTTGGTCAGTGCGTACTCAACACCAACAGCAGCCAGCGGAGAAACGCCGGTGTCGTGGTTGCTGATGCGGCCGTTGTCTGGGTTGGTCTGAGTAGAGTCTGCACGCCATACCATGCCGCCCAGACGGGTGTACACGTCGAAGTCGTCAGTGATTGGGTAGCTCAGTTTAGCTGCCAGCTGAACGCCTTGTGCTTTGAACGCGCCATTGGTCACGCTGCCTTTGTTAGGCATACGGCCCAGCCAGTCGTAGCCCAGCTCGAAGCCCAGGTAAGGGTTAGCCTGATAGCCCATGAAGGCACCAGCACCCAGCTGAGATTCGTGAGTTGGACCGTTGTTGTTCTCGTAACCGTTACCGTAGTAACCAGTATCGTGATACTGAGACCAGCCCAGTTTAGCACCGGTGTACCAGGTGTTATCTTTAGGGGCGGCCTGCGCTACGGTAGCGAAGCCAGCCAGTGCCACTGCAATTGCGATAGCTGTCTTTTTCATTTTTGCGCCTCGTTATCATCCAAATAGGCAATGAGCAAAAAGGTTGCTCTTTGTGTTAATCCTTCGCCGGGTCTAAACGCTCGCTTTTGACTCTACCGAAAAAACGGAGGTTATTGAGCACCCTGGCGAGATAAAGTCTACAACGAGATTGGAAAGTTACAAGTATGATGTGAGGTCAGTGAGTAAAAAAACAGGGATTTATACACACATTTTAACAAATCACGTGGCAAAATCTTCGCTAGCAGATTGAGAAAAAGCGGCTAAACCATTGTCAAAGCTGGCGGGAAAAGAATCAGTGGCTTAGCTGCAATCTAAAGAAAAAATAGCGTGAGAAAATTCCTGGTTTTACTTAATGAAACAAATCCGACGGAATTTTTGACGGATTAGGTTGTCTTGTCAGGACGCGTTCATGACCTTGTGGACGCATTATTAAGCCAAGCGCTTCACCTTCCGACGCTGCTAATTCCAATTCCAGACGTTCTTCATCGTTCAATTCGTATGGAATCCAGGCCAATACGACACTGTAGTTACCGGTACGCAACGCTTTCACCATGCTTTCCACAGTGCTGAGTCGCTCTGATTCGGTAATATGCATACTCTTCTCTAACGGCAGACCCGACTGCTGCATCCAGCTACGGTTTAGCTTGTGGGCAGGAGTTAACCATAGCTGCCAGCGCGATTGTTCACTGAGCTGTTTCAGCACCGGCAGTAGCAGCATCTGCATCATACCCGGTTGTTCGCTGTAGCGCAGTTCAGTGATTCCACCCAGAGAAGGTTGCGTTAAGCTTGGGGTCGCAAAACGGGAAGAACGATCAGCAAGGCCAGAGTATTGAGTACGCATAATTTAATCACTCAGTGATTGACTGTATGAATATACAGTAATGTCTTCCTGGATAAAGATCAACCTCAATTTCTGAAAACACCTCGCAAATTTTGCACAACATCCTGCCAAAATGTTTTTATTCATTGAACAGCTAATGGGATTTTTTTATCTTCTAACCAAATGAATATCCAGGTTTTTATGGAATTTTCTCTAATGAGAATTCACGGAAAGGAGATGTAATGAAAACCAACAAATCTATGGTTGTGCAGTCAAAAACGCAGTTAGCACCTCTCGGAAAGATCGAATCACGCACCCAGTTTGGGGGATATGCGCTGACGGTTGAGAAGGTGATTTTTGCCTACATCAATGAAGAAGCACTTTACCTGCGTGCCAGTGAAGCGCTTCAGGTCTACCACGCCAGACGCGCACTTGAGCCGCTGGTCTATCGTAAACGTGGCATACCTGTGCAATTGAACTACTACAAGGTCGATGCAACGTTATGGCAGGATGCCGAACAACTTTTGCAGCTTTCTGCCAGTGCACTGCAAGCCGCTCAGGACGAAATCGCCACGCGCAGCGTCACCTTGCGCTTAAAAGATTTGCCTAACCTGAGTTTACGCATGGAGATGATGTTGCATCGAGTCGGCATCAGTTCGGTAAGGTTGCTGCACGAAATGGGGTCACGTCAGAGTTGGCTGAAACTGCGTGCAGTCAACAAACATATTGGCTTAAAAACACTGCTGGCTCTGGAAGGCGCCATTTCGGGCCATCATCAGGCAGCACTGCCGGTGGTCACGCGAGAAGAGTTGTACGCCTGGTATGTAAAAACGCTCCACATCGATCCCAAAGTGGAGCGTTCACAACGTTAGTGGCTGGTCAGGGTGCGACGCAGGCGGGCAATTTCAGGCAGCAACGCGATCAGCAAACCTAACTGCTGTATCACCAGGGGTGCCTGCAACTCTGAACTGTTTTTTAATGTGCTTAAGCGTTGCATTAGCTGTTGTTGCATCTCTAACGCCTGTGCATCCGCCACACGCTCAATTTGCAGGACGTCCTCCACAAAGCACACGGCATCATCTAATGTGCTCAGGAGTTCAGGGTCTGTGAGTTGCTCACGGTGTGCCCCCAAAGCCGAGATATAGCTCAGGAACGAATGGTTGAGGCACAACAGCCGAAAAGCATTTTCGCGCAGCGGTTGTTGCAACTTCAGCTCGCTGCTCATGTTCGACACCACCGAAGCAAGCTCAGCATCAGCATTGTGGGCATCACGACGGGCCACACGATAGGCCAGGCGATTATCTTTGCCCTGATGGTATTGCTCCATAATGGCATCGAGATAACGGCAGTTGGCGTTAAGCGTGCGGTCAGCTACCGCGCTAATCTTGCGAAAACGCCAGTCTGGCCAGACAAAGGCCACTGCCAGCCAGGCTAATCCACAACCAAGTATCGTATCGACTATGCGTGGCAGAGCGACCTCGAAGCCTTCACCTAACAGGTTAAAGCAAAGCAGTACCAGCAAGGTAATGAACAGCGTGGCTTGCGCATATTGAATCTGGCGGAAGGCAAAAAACAGCACGCCGCTTAACACAATCAACACCAGTTGTCCCTCGATTGACGGCACTAACCACAAAACCGGCAAGCCGATGGCAATGCCGGCCAGTGTGCCGCCAATACGCAGGGCAAGACGTCGGCGCGTAGCATTGTAGTTAGGCTGGCAGACAAACAAGCTGGTGAGCAAAATCCAGTAGCCGCGATGCAAACCGGTAATCTGAATGAAGGCGTACCCAACACAAAGCACCAGCGACATGCGGACGGCATGGCGAAACAGTGCAGAGCCGGGGCTCAGATGGCGACTCAAACGGAGACGAATATCTTGCCATCCGCTCAGTCCTTCGCGTGACAGGTGGGTATCGCCAGAAGAGGGGGGATCGGCCAGCATTTGCTCCGATTCAATCGAGGCCAACTGCGCATCAATCGCGCGAAGATTACGCAGTAACCAAAATAGCGCACGAATGTGAGGGTCCTGTGGGTCTTGCTGTTGCAGGCGTTCAAGGGCGGTTTCAAGCCGGGTGAAAGTGCGTTCAAACTGGCTGTCATGATGCCACGGCTGGCGCAATAAAATGTTTTCTGCCAGCTTACGACACGCTTGTGCCTGCATATTGAGCAGTCGCTGGAAGCGGAATAGCACTTCGTTATATCGCCAGTCGCTGCGCAGCAAGTGGTACTGGAGATGAGAAGAACTGGCGCGTTCGTGAATATCCTGCGCGACAAAGTAATAGTGCAGGCTGCGGCGCGTACTGCGTGAACCGCGATCGCCCCGTAAGCGGCTTTGAATGGTGGTTTTAGTCTGATTAAGCTGCGCGACCAACTGGCTATTCACCATGGCGGTAGCAACCATGTTGGCGTCATCTTGTTCCCCAGCGTCCGGATCGAACAGATTCGCTTTGGCTTCCAGATAGCGTGCCAGTTGCGAGAAGCTGGCTGCCAGCTGTTCCTGCACGGGACGCACAGGAAAGATCAGGTGACCAATAAAAGTCAGCAGGTTGTACCACAATGCGCCGATCAACAGCAGTGCGGGTTGCATCCACCACTGCGGGAAGAGACCAATCCCCAGCATGGTATAGACGGCGATTAACAGCGCACCAAACGCGATAGTGGCATAACGCTGCCCCAATGCACCCAGCAGAATGAATCCCCAACTGGAGAGCGCTAAGCCAATGGCGAACGCCCACGGATAAGGAAACAGTAGCTCAACTGATACTGACGCAATGCAAAAACAGACTAGCGTGATCAGTAAATTGCGCAGGCGACCGGTCCATCGGTCATCAAGATCGGCCAGCGCGGCAGCCACTACGCCAAGCGTTAAGGGGATCGTCCATTCAATCTGCTGCAACCACCACGGCACTGCCGCACAGCCCGCAAGCGCGAAAAAGATGCGCAACAGGTAGCGCAGGCTGCTATTAAACAGATAACGTCGCCAGCCAGGCATCGCGTTCTGAAGCATTGGAGGCGGCCTCAGTAACGACGACGCGCGTTAGCTTCACGCGCAGCCTGGGCCTCTTCCACCGACACTACGCGACGACCGACTGGCCATAACGCAATAGCGGCAATTTTAAAGTTAGCAATGCCAACGGGAATGCCGATGATGGTCAGGCACTGCACAATCCCGGCAGAGATGTGCATCAGGCAGAGCCACCAGCCAAAAAACAGCAGCCAGAAAATATTTAAAAAGGTGCCGCCAGCATTCATGACGTTGCTTTTACTATCAGGACGCAATACATCCACATGCACGGCTTCATTGCCAAAGGGTAACAATGACAGTTTGGTGATTTCCCAGCAGGAGCGCGTTAATGGCAAGGTAAAAATCAGCACGATGCTGACAAGAGTGGCAAACAGCCAGCTTAGCGTGGTGAACACGCCACCCAAAACGAAGTTAAGAATGTTGAGTACGGTGCGCATAACGCTATTTTCCTTTTGCAATCCGCAATATGTGCCGCCAAGTTTAGCCTGTTTTAAGGCTGGAGCGCCAAGGGTCTGACAGGTAAACTGCGCGATAATCGAATTCCACATGACGGTGCGGACATGGAACTGAAAGCAACATCAATGGGTAAGCGCCTGGCTCAGCATCCCTACAACCGGGTACGGTTGCTGGCTGCCGGAGTGGAAGTCAGTGGCGATCGTCATGAATATCTGATCCCTTTTAACCAGTTAATTAATATTACCTGCAAGCGCGGCATGGTCTGGGGAGAGCTTGAATTTCAGCTACCAGAAGAGAAAGTGGTGCGCTTACACGGCACTGAATGGCAGGAAACACAGCGCTTTTTCCATTATCTCCAGCAGGCATGGCAGCAGTGGAGCGTAGAGATGAGTGAGGTCAGTGCGGAGGTGTTAACCGCGCTGGAACACGAAATTTTGGCCTTCACCCAGCAGGATCGTTGGCTGAAACGCAGTGAGTTAGCGGCGGTGAAAGAGAACATTACACGCCAGTTCTCGGCTTTACCTCTACCACTATCGCGCCTGGATAGTTTTGAAAACTGCCGTGCGCTGTGGCAGTTCTGTCAGCAGTGGCTTGAGCAAGGTGACGCAGCCATCCGCCAGCGTAACCGTGAATGGACGGCGAAGGTTATCAAGGATTATCACGAATTCTTCTCTACCGTCGAAACCACACCGCTTAATCCCTCCCAATGTGAAGCCGTGGTCAACGGCGAGGATGCTCTGCTGGTATTGGCCGGGGCGGGAAGTGGCAAGACGTCAGTGCTGGTGGCGCGGGCGGGGTGGCTGATAAAGCGCAAACTGGCGCAGCCAGATCAGATACTGCTGCTGGCCTTTGGCCGCCAGGCGGCGGAAGAGATGAACGAGCGCATTCAATCGCGCTTAGGCGAAAGCACCATTCAGGCCCGCACATTCCACGCCCTGGCGCTGCATATTATCCGTGAAGGCAGCAATAAGCAGCCGGTGATCAGCAAGCTCGAAAGCGACAGTAAGGCGCGCCGTCAATTATTGATCGATACCTGGCGTGAACAGTGCAGCAGTAAAAAAGCGCAGGCGAGCGGCTGGCGGCAATGGCTGCAAGATGAACTGGAATGGGATGTTGCAGAAGGGCCTTACTGGCAAGATGACAAGCTGGCGCAACGTTTGGCTTCGCGTCTGGAACGCTGGCTTGGCTTGATGCGTATGCACGGCGGCGCACAAGCGGCGATGATTGCCGATGTACCCGAAGATTTCCGCGATAATTTCAGTAAGCGCGTTAAGCTGATGGCTCCGCTACTGAAAGCCTGGAAAACCGCACTCAAAGAAGAGGGGGCAGTCGATTTCTCTGGCTTGATTCACCAGGCGATTGCCATTCTGGAAAAAGGACGCTTTATCAGCCCGTGGAAACATATTTTGGTTGATGAGTTCCAGGACATATCACCGCAGCGTGCAGCCTTGTTAACCGCACTGCGTCAGCAAAATAAGCGTACGAGCCTTTTCGCGGTAGGGGATGACTGGCAGGCAATTTATCGCTTCAGCGGTGCAGAAATGAGTTTGACCACCGCCTTCCATCACTATTTCGGTGAGGGCGATCGCTGTGTGCTGGACACCACCTATCGCTTTAACGACCGGATCGGTGAGATTGCCAACCGCTTTGTGCAGCAGAATCCACACCAGTTGCGTAAGCCGTTAAACAGTCTGAGCAAGGGCAACAAGAAATCCGTTACGCTGCTGCCACAGGAGCAGTTGGAGCCGTTGTTAGATAAATTGAGTGGTTATGCCAGGCCAGAAGAGCGTGTGTTGCTGTTAGCCCGCTACCATCATCTTCGCCCGGCGATACTGGAAAAAGCCAAAACGCGTTGGCCGAAATTACAGATTGATTTTATGACTATTCACGCCAGCAAAGGACAGCAGGCCGATTTTGTCATGGTGTTGGGGTTACACGAGGGGCGTGATGGTTTCCCTGCACAGGCACGTGAATCGATCATGGAAGAGGGCTTGTTACCGCAACCAGAGGACTTTCCGGATGCTGAGGAGCGTCGACTGGCCTATGTGGCGATAACCCGTGCCCGTCAGCAGGTGTGGCTGCTGTTTGATAAAGATCGACCTTCCGTCTTTGTCGAGCACTTCCGCGAGTTAGGTGTACCGCAGAGTCGGAAGGCCTGAGGATTAGGCTTTTAAGCGCTCAGCGAGGTAACGCTGATAATCAGGAATCTGGATCTCAACCTGCTGCGCAAACATCGGTGACTGAATAATAAAATCCGCGGTGGCGCGATTGGTCGCCACCGGGATATTCCATACCGTGGCGAGGCGTAGCAGTGCTTTAACATCCGGATCGTGGGGCACCGCGTTCAGCGGGTCCCAGAAGAAGAACAGCACATCAATTTTCCCTTCTGAAATCAATGCACCGACCTGCTGATCGCCGCCCATCGGGCCGCTCAGCATGGCATTCACGTCTAAACCCGTATGGCGATTAATCAGATTGCCTGTGGTTCCGGTGGCATAAAGGGTATGGGGTTGCAGCGCGGGTTGATTGGCTTTAACCCATTCCAGCAGCGAGGCTTTGCAGTGGTCGTGTGCGACGAGGGCAATATGCTTTTTGACTTCAAGGGTACGAACGGTCTGCTCCATAGGGCTTCCTGTTTCTTCTCATGCGATAGTGATTAAGGCACGAGTTTACCCTTGGCATTTCATCACTATCAACTTGCGCGTAAGGTTTTCATCCAACTAATAAATCGCTGACGTGTGGCGGCATCAAAACGCTCAAACCAGCGCTGGAGGGAGGGGAGGTCGCCCGCATCCTGCCAGGCAAAATCGAGATCCATTTTGGCATCAGGCAAACTGGCTGATTGCAGAGCAAAACGTGGAACGGAAGCCGCCTGAGCATTACGGTTATAATTCACCATCGCCTTTTCAAGATCGCTATCACTCTCTTTTGGCAAACGATCGCGCACGCTGGCGATTTCATTACCGCGTTCATCGATCAGCTGAAAATTGAGTGCCTTATCAAAGGCGTTACGTTCACGGCGATTATCGAGCGAGGGTAAACGAATGGCGACTGAACTGGCGTTGGCATTAAAGGTGACAATCATCGGCACCGACTGAAAATGCGTGGCGTCTGACCCCGGTTTTTCAACGCGAAACAGAAATTGATGCTGTCCACGCTCCAGCTCAAGGCTGTCCGCGCCTTTCAGCAGCGAGCCTGAGATTTTGCGGCCATCCAGCACCAGCAGATCGATCTCAGGATCGAGCTTTAAGGTGATGGCATGGCAGGATGCCGATACGAGCAACACGAGTAAACCCGTAACAGCCAAAGACAGCTTCATTTCAACTCCCGGAAGGTGGGGAAAAATCGGTGATGTGTAGCAAATTATTACATTATGGCAGTAAATTTACATTTTTACATATTTATTCGTGCTGCCGCGCAAAGATTCCTGCTGTAAGACTTGCAACATGTAAGGCATAGCCATCTACACTCAGGCGAGTGGAAAAAAGGAGAAATTGCATGAATGACCAAACGATTCGCGATGTGCTGAGCAAGACCAAACGCATTGCCCTGGTCGGTGCCAGCGATCGTGCTGACCGCCCGAGTTACGGTGTAATGAAGTTCTTGCTCGATCAGGGATATGAAGTGATTCCGGTCAGTCCAAAACTGGCTGGGCAGCAACTGCTGGGCCAAACCGCCTATGCGGCATTGGCGGATATTCCGGGCAAAGTCGATATGGTTGATGTCTTTCGTAATGCGGAAGCAGCGTGGGGCGTAGCGCAAGAAGCGATTGCGATTGGTGCAGATACGCTTTGGCTACAGCTGGGTGTCATTAATGAACAGGCGGCGGTACTGGCGCAGGATGCGGGTATGACAGTGATTATGGACCGATGTCCAAAAATTGAAATTCCACGACTGGGATTATTGCAGTCAACTCACTAAACAGAAACGGCGACATAGGTCGCCGTTTACTTTAATGGCGCAGGCTGGGTGCCTGCAGCTGCTGCCGTATCGAAGCGGCAAGCTCGTCCATCGACGGCTGCTCAGGATGCTCGAAGGAGGTTTCTCCTGCCAGCTGAATTTCAGCGACGTAGGTATGAACCTGCTCGCCTTCTTCATCTTCCATCACCACGTGGTACCAGGGTGCCATGCGCAATGTCTCACTGGCAGCAACATCATCCAACTCGGGTTTATCAAGCGAAAACTCCGGATCGACATCCACGATAACGCCGAGCACCCCGGAGAGACGGTGTCGGACTTGCTGTCCAATTCCAAATTTGCTGGTAATCATTGTGACCTCCCAAAACTGTGCCCTGCTACCAATATGGAGGCAGGGTTCAGGTTTTCAAGTCACAGCACGCGGCAGGCAAACCCTTTCAGATAAAGCCCTTCAGGATAGCTGGCGATCACAGGATGGTCGGCTGCCTGACGGAACTGCTCAATAAATTGTACATCACGACCGGCATCGACGGCGGCATCGGCAATGATTTTCTGGAACAAATCAGTCGCCATCAGGCCTGAGCAAGAGTACGTCAGCAGGATACCGCCGGGATTCAATAACTGCATCGCCAGCATATTGATATCTTTATAACCACGGCAAGCGCCCATCAGCTGGTTTTTGTTCTCAACGAATTTGGGCGGGTCCATCACGATGAGGTCAAATTTCTCACCGCTGTCACGGTAACGACGCAGCAATTTGAACACGTCATCGCGCACGAACTGTGCACGAGTAAGGTCGAGGTCATTTAGCTCTACGTTTTGTTTTGCGACATCCAGCGCATCTTGTGAGGTATCGACGCTGATCACTTCGCGGCAGCCACCGATCAACGCAGACACTGCAAATCCGCCGGTGTAAGAGAAGCAGTTCAGCACGCGGGCGTTCTCCGCATAGCGACGGGTGGCGAAACGGCTGTCACGCTGATCGAGGTAATAACCGGTTTTATGGCCGCCCTGGATATCCACCAACAGTTTCATGCCGTGTTCAGTAATCGGCAGTAACGGAGGCGGCAGTTCACCGGTTACCGGACCTTGTGCCAGCTCCAGCCCCTCTTTTTTACGCACCGCAACATCAGAACGATCGTAGATCGAACAGGTTGGGAAACATTGCTGCAAGGCAGAGAGGATGGCAGGGCGCTGGTACTCAGCACCCGCAGAGAGGAGCTGCAACACCATGAAGTTGCCGAAACGGTCAATGGTCACGCCTGGCATGCCATCGGACTCACCGGCGATCACACGATAGCTATCAAGCCCGTCACGCTTCGCCAACCACTCGCGCCACTGTTGTGCCTTTTCAAAGGCGCGAACAAAGAATGCGATGTCGATTGACTCATCCTGCTGCCAGCTCCAGACGCGCGCGCGAATTTGTGATTGCGGAGAATAAGCGGCACGGGCCAGCCATTTGCCATTGCTATCACAGATATCAATGGTTTCGCCTGACTGGGCTTTACCTTCCATACGTGCAACAGCACCAGAGAACACCCACGGATGGCGGCGGAGCAGGGATTTTTCACGTCCCTTTGCGAGAATCAATCGAACGGTCATGTTTGCTATGCTTACCTGAAAAAATGAGGCGCCATTTTCCGGTGGATGGCGGCAAAATGCAATGTACAAAGGGGAGATTGCCATGGCGAACACGTGCTACAAAATCTGGATACACGGGATTGTGCAAGGGGTTGGCTTTCGCTATTACACCCAAGCGCAGGCAAACGAACTTGGGGTAACAGGCTATGCGCACAATCTCCGCGATGGCAGCGTGGAAGTGCTGGCAGCGGGTGATCATAAACAGGTTGAAGCGTTAATCGCGTGGCTGAAAGCGGGAGGGCCGCGCAGCGCACGCGTTGATAAGGTCTTGGTTGAGCCGCATCAGCCAGCGCAAATTCCAGCCAGGTTTACCACTGGCTAATCACAGACATTTAGCCGGTTTAGGTAAGCCAGCGATTTTGGTGGCTTGTTTTGCCGGACCTTCTGGAAAGAGTCGGAAAAGGTAGCGACTGTTGCCTTTCTCTTCGCCATATTTCTGAGCCATGGCTTTGACCAGCATGCGCACCGCTGGTGAGGTATTGAACTCCTGATAGAAGGCGCGCACAAAGTGCACCACTTCCCAGTGCGCTTCGCTCATCTCAATGTCTTCGTTTTTTGCAATCTCTGCAGCGAGGGTTTCGCTCCAGTCTGCACTATTCTTTAGATAGCCTTCCGCATCGGTGGCGATCTCTTTACCGGCAAAAATCACAGTTATTCCTCACAGCATCATTAGCTCTATTGTAAGTTCTCCAGATTCAAAAAAGCAAAAACCCCACCGAAGCGGGGTCAGAGATGCAATCTTTGACGACTTAATCTTTGCTGGCAAAGCCCAGCAGACTCAGCAAGCTAACAAAGATGTTGTAGAGCGACACATACAGGCTGACTGTGGCGCGGATGTAGTTGGTTTCACCGCCGTGGATGATGTTGCTGGTTTCCCACAGAATCGCACCGGCAGAGAACAGAATAAACAGGGCGCTAATTGCCAGGTGCAGTGCAGGCAATTGCAGGAAGATGTTGGCAACCACCGCAACCAGCAGCACCACGAAACCGGCCATCATCATTCCGCCCAGGAACGACATATCACGGCGGGTGGTCAGGACATAGGCTGAGCAGCAGAAGAACACCAGCGCCGTTCCGCCCAGCGCCATGGCAATCACATCACCCATGCCAGCGGCAAGGAAGGAGCTGAGAATTGGCCCCAGGCAGTAACCGAGGAAACCGGTAAAGGCAAAGGCAGCCAGAATACCCGCAGGACTATTTGCCAGACGATAGGTCAGGAACATCAGACCATAAAAACCGACCAGCATCAGGATCAAACCCGGTGACGGTAAGGCAAATACGGTGCTGAGCGTGGCGGTGACCGCTGAAAACGCCAGTGTGAGGCCCAGTAAGAAGTAGGTATTGCGTAGCACTTTGTGGGTGCTGATCAGCGATTGCTGCTGCGACGAGCTAATTATTCTATCCATCATGCGCTCCATTATAGAGAGAGAACACCAAATATGGGTTGAGAATACGCAACGGCTGGAAGTCAGCAAAGGCGTTTTACCCATCTTTACGCGATAAATGGCTGTTTCATTGAGCAGAATGGCGATTTTGACAGCAAAAAAATGCATTTTGACTGTTTTTCAGGCGAACGATTCAATCGACGCTTTACATCGTTCGGGGGGATGTTTATAGTGCGCCTCATTGCGGAGGGGTGGCCGAGTGGCTTAAGGCAACGGTCTTGAAAACCGTCGATGGGAAACCATCCGAGAGTTCGAATCTCTCCTCCTCCGCCATCACTCTTGCTGAGTGTCGTAACAAAAAATCCCCGGAGGGATGGCCGAGTGGCTTAAGGCAACGGTCTTGAAAACCGTCGATGGGAAACCATCCCAGAGTTCGAATCTCTGTTCCTCCGCCATATTAAAGAAGCCCGTAGCGATGCGGGCTTTTTGCTTTTCAGCGTTCAGAGATTCCGAAAAACATCCCTTTGCTTTTCAAACTGCTGCCGTTGCCCGACGGCAAGCGCGATTACTGCTATAGTCCATTCACGGTTTTTGCAAACATCTGGCGATTTTCCGAGGCAAGCTGGGTTACACTGTGCGGTAATTCGCTCAATGGCGAGCTAATCGTTTGAATGCCAGAGTGTTTCACTGATGAATTATGGAATAGGCACAATGATCAAGAAACTGAGTCTTTGCGCGTTGTCAGTTATCGCTGCGCTCCCAATGGGTATGTCTGCTTATGCGGCAGAGGGGGATATGCAGCTGCAGCAGGTGCTGATGCTGAGTCGTCACAATTTACGTGCACCGTTGGCGAACAACGGAAGCGTGCTTGAGCAATCCACCAAGAAAAGCTGGCCACAATGGGATGTCCCCGGCGGCGAGCTGACCACCAAAGGTGGCGTGCTGGAAGTCTACATGGGTAACTATACCCGTCAGTGGCTGGCACAGCAGGGATTGGTGCAAAGCGGTACCTGTCCTGACAGCAGCAACATCTTCGTGTATGCCAATAGCCTACAGCGCACTGTCGCGACCGCACAGTACTTCATTACTGGCGCGTTCCCAGGCTGTGATATCAGCGTTACCCATCAAGATGCGATGGGAACCATGGATCCGATCTTCAATCCGGTGATCACCGACGGCAGCGATGAATTCAACAAGAAAGCGCTGGCTGCGATGACTGCTGCCAATGAAAAGCTGGCGTTGAAACCGGCTTTCCAGCAGTTGGAAAAGATTGTTGATTACAAATCTGCACCGGCCTGTAACGGTAAAAAACAGTGTGATTTGAGCAGCGGTGATAACACCTTCAGTGCAGAAAATGGTAAAGAGCCAAACGTGAACGGCCCGCTGAAAATCGGTAACTCGCTGGTGGATGCATTCACCTTGCAATATTACGAAGGTTTCCCGGCGGATCAGGTTGCCTGGGGGCAGATCAAAACGCCTGAGCAGTGGAAAGCGCTGGCCGCCATTAAAAATGGCTATCAGGACGCACTGTTTACCTCTCCCGATGTTGCGCGCGAAGTGGCTGCGCCGCTGGTGGATTACATCCGCAGCCAGTTAGTGGATCAAGACAAAGCCAACGCGCCGAAAGTCACGGTGATGGTGGGTCACGATTCCAACATCGCGTCGTTGCTGAGTGCATTGCAGGTTAAACCTTATGAACTGCCAGGCAACGATGAGAAAACGCCAATTGGTGGTCAGGTCGTCTTTGAGCGCTGGCATGATGCGAAGAACAATAAAGACCTGCTGAAAGTGGAGTACGTTTATCAGACGGCTGAACAACTGCGCGATGCAGATGTGTTGAGTCTGAAAAATCCACCGAAGCGTGTCACGCTGCAACTGGCGGGATGTGATGCAGATGCCAATGGCTACTGCAGCTGGGACCAGTTCACTACCGCTTTAAACACCGCACTGCAGGGCACGCCTTTGCAACCGGCAGCGCCTGCGCCCGCAGAACAGCCTGCTGCGCAACCGGCTCCCGCTGCAGCTGATGATGCGAAAGTGAAAGAAGACCAGGCTGCTGCTGATAAAGCTGCCGCGGATAAAGCCGCTGCTCAGAAAGCGGCAGATGCCAAAGCCGCCGACGAGAAGGTTAAAGCCGATAAAGCGGCTGCCCAGAAAGCCGCTGAGGAAAAAGCCAAAGCCGAGAAAGCCACTGCGCAGAAAGCAGCAGAAGACAAAGCGAAAGCCGATGCAGCAGCAGCCCAGAAAGCCCAGGCTGATGCCAAACCGGAAACTGATGCAACTAAACCCGCTCAGCAACCGGCACCGGCCAGCAACTGAGTGGTCAGGCAATGAAAAAACCCCGTCTCGACGGGGTTTTTTATTATGGCTAGCCGGCCACCACCACCAGCTTCTGGTTGGCAAACTCTTTCAAGCCGAGATCGGAGAGTTCACGCCCATATCCCGAACGCTTCACGCCACCAAATGGCAATTCGGCTGCGGTGTCGCTCTGGGAGTTGATAAACACCATGCCGGTTTCAATCTGTGATGCCATATTGCGCCCACGCAGAATATCGCGCGTCCAGACCGAACCGCCTAATCCATAGTGAGAATCGTTAGCCAGGGTAACCGCAGTACGATCGTCCGCCACCACATACACTTGCGCCACGGGACCGAAAAACTCCTGATAATAGGCGGGATTATCCGGTGTCAGGCCAGTTAATACCGTTGGCTGGTAGTAGCAACCTACGCCTTCAATTACCTTACCGCCAAATTCCACGCGCGCACCCTGTTTCACTGCATCATCCACCTGTTTGACCAGGCGATCGCGCGCATCTTGCGAAGACAGTGGGCCCAGGGTAGTTTTCTCATCCAGCGGATCGCCCGGCGTCGCGGATTGCAGTGCCACGCTGAATTTTGCCATAAACTCACTGGCGATTTTTTCATGCAGGATAAAGCGTTTGGCTGCAGTACACACCTGACCACAGTTGCTCAGACGCGCCTGTGCTCCTTGTCGCACCGCCTCGTCGACGTCGGCATCATCCAGCACCACAAATACATCGTTCCCCCCCAATTCAAGGGTGGACTTTTTCAAGTGCTTCCCGGCTTGTTCCGCCACCGCACTTCCGGCGCGTTCAGAGCCGGTCAAGGCCACACCCTGGACACGTGGGTCAGCAATCAAGTCTGCCACCTGTTCCGTGGAAATAAACAAGTTGGTCCATGCCCCTTTGGGTGCACCGGCTTCCTCAACCAACTTTTCAAACACATCGGCACAGTGCGGCACAATATTGGCATGTTTTGCCAGCACTGGATTACCTAAGGCCAGATTGGGGGCCAGCACACGCATCAACTGGTAGTAGGGAAAATTCCATGGCTCGACGGCGACGATCACGCCAATCGGGTGGTACTCCAGCCATGCATCACCCACTGCGCTGGGGTAGGGCTGTGCTTGCAACAGATGCGCAGCGTGTTCGGCATAGTAGCGCGCGATCTGGGCGCAAATTTTCACTTCGCCCCGGCTTTGCCCAATCAGTTTGCCCATCTCTTTACTGGCAATGGTGGCAAGTTCATCAACCCGCTGGTCGATCAAATCCGCGAGCTTATGCAGCACCTGCAAACGCGGTTGCATATCGCCTTTACTCCACGCGGAATGATAGAGTGCATCTGCGGTGCTGAGTGCTTGCTGCATAAAAGTGTCATCATGCGCGGGCCACGTTTTCAGCAATTCATTATTGGCCGGATTGATACTTTGATAGGCTGACATAAAGGATTCCTTGGCATGTAAAAATGACAAAGGCGGGACCAGCCCGCCTGTGATTTAAACGTTCTTACGCTCGACCGTCTTGTCGTCCCACGTCAAAACGTCTTGATCAGTCTTGTCAAAAGCGCGGAGCAGCACATCATCGCTACCTTGCTGACGCCAAATTTCTTCCGCGAGTCGTTCGTCATAGTTCGCCACTTCGAAAATTGCTTCGGCAATTTCTGGTGAGGTGTGGCGCAGCGTGGCCCATTCGCCCACGTGGTGAGCTTTTGACTGTTCTGTGGCCATAAAAGTCTCCTGTAGTGGATTTATCCTTGCAGTTTTACCGCCAGTCCAGCGACGTATTGGCCCTGATAGCGGGCAATTTCCAGTTCTTCGGCAGAGGGCTGTCGTGAACCATCACCACCCGCGATGGTGGTGGCGCCATAAGGTGTCCCGCCGCGAACCTGAGAAATATCGAAGAGTTGTTTGGTGCCATAGCCAATCGGCACAATCACCATGCCGTGATGGGCGAGGGTGGTCCACACCGACGTGATGGTCTGCTCCTGTCCACCCCCAGTCCCCGTGGAAGCAAAGACACTGGCGAGTTTGCCGTAAAGCGCGCCTGAGGCCCATAAACCGCCAGTGCGGTCCCAGAAATTGCGCATCTGTCCGGCCATGTTGCCGAAGCGGGTCGGTGTGCCAACAATAATCGCGTCATACTGCGGTAGATCTTCCGGTTTCGCTTCTGCGGCGGCTTGATTAACTTTGCCTCCGACCTGAGCAAACCGTTCAGCTTCCATACTCTCTGGCACGCGCAAAATCGTTACTTCTGCGCCGCTCACGCTTTTTGCGCCTTCAGCCACGGCTTGCGCCATGGTTTCGATATGTCCATACATGGAATAATAAAGCACCAAAATTTTTGCCATGGTTTCCATCCTGCTAAGAGTGATGAGTATTCAGAAGTATAGAAGAGCTTGCGCGGGGTGCTGGAAAGAGGTTATTCATGCTGATGAGCCGTTATGCTAAAAGCACGACTAACCGCCTGTATGCCGGACATTTATCTGGTTTTGATGTGATAAATAAGAGGATTATGTGTTTCAAAGTATGAATATCAGCCAGATCTTGCGTGTCATTGGCTATTCTTTCAGCAGGCGGTACGGACATTCCACCGCCTTGCTTTTCACCTCATTGGATGAAAAGTCCTAACCACAGATGCTCAATCCCTGGAGGAAATGATGGCTCAACATCGTGGAGGATCAGGCAATTTCGCCGAAGACCGTGAGAGAGCTGCAGAAGCTGGCCGCAAAGGCGGTAAAAACAGTGGCGGTAATTTTAGAAACGATCCGCAACGCGCTTCTGAAGCGGGTGAGAAAGGGGGGCGCAGTCGTAATAAGAAATAACACGGCTGTGATGTTCCCCTCCGCCGGGTTTATCCCGGCGGTCACAGCGATTGCAATTGCCCCACCTCATGAGCAAAAATGACCGCCAATTGATTACTCTGGTGCGTTATGTCCGTTTCCACTTCACGTTTCAGCCTGCGTATTTCTCGTCAGGAACTGGTTCTTATTTTCATCACCATGGTATGGGGTGGAACCTTCCTGGTCGTACATCGGGCGATGGCACACTCCGGCCCCTTTTTCTTTGTCGGGCTACGTTTTGCTACGGCATCGCTGATTCTGGCCTTTTTTTTCCGTCGCTATCTTAAGCAGATGACCTGGCTGGAAATCAAAGCCGGTACGCTGATCGGGCTGGCCATTGCCGGTGGCTATGGTCTTCAGACCTGGGGTATGCAAACCATATCAAGTAGTCAATCGGCCTTTCTGACGGCGCTCTATGTGCCGGTGGTCCCGTTACTGCAATGGCTGTTTCTGCGCCGCCCGCCGGGATTGATGGCGTGGATGGGTATTCTGTTGGCCTTTACCGGACTTGTGCTGGTGGCAGGGCCACAAGATGGCAGCCTGACGTTGAATGCGGGCGAAATCGCCACGCTGCTCAGCACACTGGCGATTGCAGCAGAAATTATTTTGATCAGCCGTTATGCCGGTGAAGTTGATGTGCGCCGTGTCACCTTGATTCAACTGATGGTGGCTTCAGCCTGCGCATTTGTCTTTATGATCCCTAATGGCGAATCAGTGCCAACTCTGTCCGCGCCGCTGTTGTTCAGCGCGCTGGGTCTGGGTGCGGCAAGTGCGCTGATTCAGGTCACCATGAACTGGGCGCAGCGCAGTGTCTCTCCGACGCGGGCAACGGTGATTTATGCGGGTGAACCGGTTTGGGCAGGAGTTGTAGGACGCATTGCGGGCGAGCGACTGCCAGCGGCGGCATTGCTGGGGGGCGCGCTGATTGTCTGCGGGGTGATCGTCAGTGAACTGCGGCTGCGGCGGAAGAAAGCGGTGCCCGATCAGGCACCGCAAGAACCTTAAGGCTGCGGTCGTGCCGCCTGGCTAGCCAGTGCGGCACCGCGACGTTTGAGAATCGCATTGAGAATAATGGCACCAAAAGTCGCTGTACCGATGCCGCCGATGGTGAAACTGCCTATTTTCAACGAGAAATCACCCGCGCCGAGCACCAGCGTAGTGGCAACCATGATCAGATTGCCGTTTTGGCTGAAATCAACGTGGTTCTGCACCCAGATGCGCGCACCCGCCACGGCAATCAAACCGAACACCACAATCGATGCCCCGCCAATTACCGGTCCAGGGATGGTGTGAATCAAGGCGCCAAATTTTGGTGAGAAGCCCAGTACCAAGGCGATAACCGCTGCCGCAACAAATGCCAGCGTTGAGTAGACTTTGGTCACCGCCATTACACCGATATTCTCCGCATAGGTGGTGACGCCACTACCGCCCATTGAACCCGATAGCATGGTCGCCAGGCCATCGCCCACAAACGCACGGCCCATCCAGGGGTCAAGATTACGCCCCGTCATACCCGCTACCGCTTTGATATGACCCAGATTCTCTGCCACCAGAATGATCGCCACAGGGGCAATCATCACAATCGCTTGCATATCAAATACGGGTGCCGTGGTGTGCGGCAGTCCGAACCAGGGGGCAGTGGCCAGGCCACTAAAATCCACCGGTTTACCGAATCCCATCACATTGGTCAGCAGTGCGTAGAGGGCCCAGGCGACAATCAACCCAACCAGAATCAGCAGACGTTGAACCATGCCGCGAGTAAACACCGCCACCACGCCAATACACAGCACGGTCATCACTGCCATCCAGCTGTCGAACATCGATGCCGACACACCGTGCACCGCAATCGGCGCCAGATTGAGGCCAATCGCCATCACCACCGCGCCCGTCACCACCGGTGGCATGAGACGTTCAATCCAGCCGGTGCCCACTTTCATCACCACGAAACCAATCAAGGTGTAGAGCGCACCGCAGGCAATCACTCCGCCTAAAGCCAGCGCCAGATTGGGGTTTAGCCCTTGTCCGTTAAATCCGGTGACGGCAATGATCACCCCGACAAACGCCGCACTGGAGCCCAGATAGCTGGGTACGCGGCCACCGGTGACCACAAAGAACAGCAACGTACCGATACCGGAAACCAGAATCGCCAGATTGGGGTCCAGTCCCATTAACAGCGGCATCAGTACCGTTGCGCCAAACATTGCTACAGCATGCTGCAGGCCAAGGACAACGGTCTGCCCGAGTGGCAGCGTTTCATCCGGCGCAATCAGCCCATTTTCAGTCATGGCTGACTTTTTCTGCCAGCGGGGGAACCAGGAATTCGCCATCTTGCTCTCCAGGATGTCAGTGGGATTGGGCCGCACAACGCGGCATTAGCGGGCATCCTGCCGCAAAAGGTGATGATATCCACGGTCAAACCATGCCAGGCCATGCGAGTCGTCGTTGCGTGCTAATGCCAGGACTTCACAGAACAGCACATCGTGTGTACCGACGCTGACCACCTGCGAGACTTTACAATCGAATGAGACCAGCGCGCCCTCCAGCAGAGGAGAGCCGGTCGTCAGCGTGTGCCATCCCGCCTCGGCGAAGCGCTCTGGCATCGGCGTTTTACCGCCAAACAGCGTAGAGAGCGCTTCGTGACCGGCGGCCAGGGTGTTGACACACAAGTGGCCGTTGTCGCGAAAGGTGGGCCACACTGAAGCGGAACGATTGAGGCACACCAGCAGCGTTGGTGGGGTGTCAGTGACGCTACAAACAGCAGAAGCGGTAAAGCCTGCGCGGCCTGCCGGGCCATCGGTGGTGATGATGTTCACTGCGGAGCCCAGCCGTGCCATGGCGTTGCGAAACGCATCGCGGTCTACTTCAGGCATAACCGGCAATTCATGCACACTCATGTCATTCCTCCTGTTATCAACTGACCGCTCGGTGGGGAAGGGGAGCCGTTTCTGCCAACCAGCCCAGTAGCAGCGAGTTAAAGGTATCGGCATCTGTCACGCTCATCGCGTGGCCACCCCAGGCCATCTCAATCAGACTGCCAGCAGGCAGCGCCTGCGCCAGTTGTGGTGAACAACTCCACGGCACCAGCAGATCGTCCTGGCTGTAAATGGCTAAAACTGGCTGGGTGATTTTTGCCGCATACGGGCGAAAATCGCAGTTCATCAGTGCATGCAGGCGGCGCAGCAGATTCTCCATGCCCTGGAAATGTGCCACGTGGTGTGCATCTTCAGCGCAAATACGCACCTGATGGCGGGCCAGCCACTCGGCGGGATAGAGGAACAGCGGCTGAGCACGCACAAAGGCTTCAACCCCCACGTTAAGTAGCAAATCCTGACGGACCCGGAAGCAGCGCTGCGTGTGGGGATCCAGAGACAACCAGCCGTTGATTACCACCACGCGGCCTACACGTTCAGGGAAATCCAGCGCCAGTTGCAGTCCAATCAACCCACCCAGCGCGTGCCCGACAATGTCGTAGTGCTGAATGTCATGCTGTTGCAAAGCGTCAGCCAGCTCTGCCGCCATCATTGCCATACTGTAACCTTCGGGCAGCGTATCCTGGCTGCGCCCGGTGCCACGCTGATCGTAAGTCACCACCCGATAATGTGGCGTCAGTGCGGCCAACTGCGGCTGCCAGAATCCGGCCACGCCGCCCAGCCCAGAGGAGAGCACCAGCGTGGGCGCATCTGCTGCCGTTAATCCCTGAATCTCAAGATGCATTACGCCTCCGGTTTGCCGATGTGCGCCACGCTGGCGATTTCTACCAAGGCTTCAGGTTTTACCAGACCACACTGGATACAGAAGCGAGCCGGTTTATCGCCGGGGAAGTATTCGGCGTAGACCGTATTAATCGCCGCGTAGTTGCTCCAGTCAGTGAGGAAGATGGAGTTAAAGGTGACGTCACTCATCTCGCCACCGGCGGTTTCAATCACCTTTTTAATCGTTTCCAGCACATGACGTGTCTGCGCTGCTGCATCGCCAACGTGCACTACATTGTTGCTGGTATCGAACGGCAGGGTGCCCGAAACATACACCACACCGTCGGCCAGCGTCCCGGGTACAAATGGGGCGATGGGGGTGCCGCTCCCGGCTGGAATAATCACACTCTTCGGCATCGCTATTTTCCTTTTCGTTATGGTTTTGCAGGTGAAAGTGGTTTTAGCCTTTCAAGGCTTCGCAGAACGTATCGGTGTCGCTGACCCAGCCAAAGAAGGTTTCGATGTTGAAGATGGCGGCCTGCTGTGCAAAGGCCGGCCCCGCCTGGTACGTGGCATCTTCCAGAACCACACCGAAGTACTCGAGGAAGAAGCCATCACGCAGCGTCGATTCCACACAGACATTGGTGGCGATACCGGTAAATACCAGATGACGAATACCGCGGCTGCGCAGCATGCTGTCGAGCGGCGTGTTGAAAAAGCCGCTGTAGCGGGGTTTTGGCAACACAATGTCACTCGGTTGCGGGGTCAGTTCATCCACCAGAGCGTAATCCCAGCCCCCTTTTGACAGCAGGGTACCCTGCAACTCTGGACGTTTGCGCATAGTTTTCAGTGCGTTGGATTTGTGGAAGTTCGGCGAACCGGCATCGCCAGCTTCCACATACTGATCGTCCCAGCCATTTTGGAACCAGATGATCTGCACGCCCGCAGCACGCGCAGCGGTGACCGCCTGATGAATTTTGGCGATCACCGGTTTGGTCGCGGAGACGTCAAACCCTGCAAGATCAAGATACCCGCCTTCGGTGGCATAGGCGTTTTGCATATCCACCACAATTAGCGCGCTCTGCGCTGGCGGCAGCGCAATGGCTTCCGGGCGAGCGGGCAAGGTAATGTTCGGTAAGCTGGACGTATGGGCGCAAACAACAGTACTCATCAGGCAACCTCCTTCTGCGAAGCGATTAACTCTTGGCGACATTTCATCAATGGCTGGATACGTTCACCGAAGGCTTCAATACCTTCCAGGAAATCATCAAAGGTCAGTAACACGCCCTGCGCGCCCTCGACCAAAGCAACCTCATCCAACATTCGTGCCACATTGGCGTAAGAACCGACCAGCGTGCCCATATTGATGTTGACTGCTGAAGTGGGGTCAGCCATCTGGCGCACATTGGTATCACTGCCGGATTTAGTGTCTTGCTGGCTTTGCGTGGTCAGCCAGGCAAGAGCCTCTTCGTCAGCACCGGCTTTGTAATGCTCCCATTTGGCGCGTGCGGCTTCGTCGGTTTCGGCGGCAATGATCATAAACAGCACGTAGGAACCCACATCGCGACCTGCTTTATCTGCCGCTTGTTTCATGCGTGCGGCTGTCGGTGCGAACGCCGTTGGCGTGTTGACGCCTTTACCAAAGCAGAAGTTGTAATCTGCGTGCTGCGCTGAGAAGGCCATGCCGGCATCGCTCTGCCCGGCACAAATCACTTTCATTGGTTTTTGTGGCTGTGGGCTGACGCGACAGTCGTTCATGGTGAAAAATTCACCTTTGAAGTCGCTCTTACCGCTGCCCCACAAATCGCGCAGTACCGTGACGTACTCCGTCAGATATTGATAACGACTAGAGAAGTATTCATCGCCGGGCCAGAGCCCCATCTGTTCGTACTCAGGCTTTTGCCAGCCGGTAACGAGATTGACACCAAAGCGACCATTCGAGATGGAGTCGATGGTAGAGGCCATGCGCGCCACAATCGCTGGCGGCAGCGTCAGGGTGGCTGCGGTGGCATAAATTTCAATGCGTGAGGTCACCGCCGCGAGTCCCGCCATCAGGGTGAAGGATTCAAGGTTGTGATCCCAAAACTCGGTTTTCCCACCGAAGCCGCGCAGTTTGATCATCGATAGCGCGAAGTCGAAGTGGTAGTGCTCGGCCTTCAGCACAATCTCTTTATTCAGTTCAAAAGTCGGTTTGTACTGCGGCGCATGGGTGGATATGAGCCAGCCATTGTTGCCAATCGGGATAAAGACGCCAATTTTCATGTGAAACCTCTCTGCAATGAACGGGAACTGCTTCACGCGCTGCGCTGCTTCCAGCACGCATCCTGCTGGCGGCGCTCAGTCACAAAATTGCAAAGCCTGTGCCACATTTTTAAAGGCCTTTAACAACAATGTGTTAAAAACGTGAGGTGATATAAAATGGAGTAAGTGGTCCAAAACAGACCGTTTGGTCAAAACGTTATGCACATTTTTCATGCGTATCATGGTCAAAAAAGGTGCATATCGGCGATTAGGCAGGAATCGAGGCCTTTGTTATGATGCGATGACGCAGGATGGAAGAGGTAACAGTGTGAAAAGCGATGAAAAAAAGCCAGGGCGACGCTCGCGCGCAGTGGCGGCAAAACGTGCCGCGATTCTGGAAGCGGCGTTAGCCTTCTTCTCGCAATACGGTATTCATGGCACCAGCCTCGATAAAGTGGCGGAGCGCGCCGACGTCTCGAAGACCAATTTACTTTACTACTATCCGTCAAAAGAGCTGTTGTATGTGGCGGTACTGAAAGAGATTCTGGATGTGTGGCTGGCCCCTTTACGCGCCTTGCAGCATGATCACGACCCGCTAACCGCCATTCGGAAATATATCCGTCTTAAGCTGGAAGTGTCGCGCGATCATCCACAGGCCTCACGCCTGTTTTGTCTTGAGATGCTACAAGGCGCGCCCTTGCTGAAAGGTGAATTAGCCGGGGACTTAAAAGCGCTGGTGGATGAGAAGGCGGCGATTATTGAGCAGTGGATCGCTGAAGGGCGCTTAGCCGGCGTGCAACCACAGCATCTGTTTTTCCTGCTGTGGGCCACGACGCAGCATTACGCTGATTTTGCCTCACAGGTGGAAGCGATTACCGGCCAGACTTTAAGTGACCCTGAGTTCTTTGAGCAGACGCTGGATAATGTACAGCGCATGATTATTGAAGGGATCCGCGTGCGCTGATCCCGCTTTTGCCAGGAGAGTGCATGGATTCGCTATCGCAGTTAACGTTGGGCGCGGCGGTTACTGTCGCCGTGATGGGCAAACGCGTGCCGTTGTGGCAATCGGCGTTGGTCGGCGCTATCGCCGGTACTTTGCCCGACCTCGATGTGTTTATCGATCACGGCGATGCAATTCGCAATATGACGCTGCATCGCACCGAAAGTCATGCATTGCTTTTGCTGACGCTGGTGGCGCCGTTGCTTGGCTGGCTGGTCGCTCGTGCCACACGCAGCCGTGAATACTGGCGCAGTTGGTGTCTGGCAATCTGGCTGGCGCTGATCACCCATCCTTTGCTCGATCTAACAACGGTATACGGTACGCAATTGGGCTTACCCTTTACCGATTTCCCCTACGCTATCGGCAGTATGTACATTATCGACCCACTGTATACCTTGCCGCTGTTGATAGCCCTGGTGATTGCATTATGGCGGCGGGACAGGGTGGGATTGCGCTGGAACCAGGCTGGATTGCTGGTGAGTACGCTCTATTTAGGCTGGAGTATGGTGGTGCAGTGTGTGGCGACGCAGCATATTGAGCAGGATTTAGTGCAGCAGTCTGTCACGCCACAGCAGGTGTTGGTGACCCCAACTGCCTTTAATACTTTGGTGTGGCGCACCGTGATCATGACACCGGACCAGTATGGCGAGGCGTATTGGTCATTGATGTCCCCGGACCGTCCGCTTGAGATTAGCTGGCACCCTCGTCATCCAGAGCTGTTCGCTGCTTTTAAAGGCCAGTGGCATGCTGAGCGCGTGGCATGGTTTAGCCATGGTTTTTACGCCATGAGGCAGCAAGGTGAGGACACTTTGATGTCGGATTTACGCATGGGCGAGGCGCCCAATTACACCTTCACCTTTGATCTGGGATCGCCACAATCCCCTGATCTGGCACCAGAAAGAGAACCTTCGGTACGACCCTCGCTGGCGCAGGCATGGCATAAACTGCGGGAGCGGTTATAAAAAAAGGCCCCATAGAGGGGCCTTTTTTATGAGCTGAATCAGGCTTTACGACGACGTAACAGCCAGCCCATGGTCAGAATGACGAACCACAGTGGCGTCACCATCAGCGCCTGACGAGTATCTTCCTGTAAAGTCAGCAGCACTAACACAAAGGCGAAGAACGCCATGCATACCCAGCACATAAACTTGCCCAACGGCATCTTAAACTTCGATTCCGCATGGCGTTTTGGATGCTGCTTGCGATACGCGAGGTAGCTGCACAGGATAATGGTCCAGACAAACATAAACAGAATCGCCGAAACCGTGGTGACCATGGTGAATACGGTCATCACATCCGGGATCAGGTAAATCAGCGCCACGCCACCCAGCAGGCAGAAGCAAGAGAAGAATAAACCGGTTGTTGGGACGGCGCGGGAAGACAAGCGACCAAAGGCTTTATGCGCCACGCCCATCTCCGCCAGACCAAACAACATACGGCTGGTGGAGAAAATACCGCTGTTAGCGGACGATGCCGCAGAGGTCAGTACCACAAAGTTAACGATGCTGGCCGCGGCAGGTAACCCGATTAACACAAACATCTCAACGAACGGGCTACGATTTGGCAGCACCTGATTCCACGGCGTTACCGCCATGATCACCAACAGCGCCAGCACGTAAAACATAATGATACGAATCGGGATGGCATTAATCGCGCGTGGCAGCACTTTGTGCGGATCTTTGGTCTCTGCTGCCGCAGTGCCCACTAATTCCACACCGACAAAGGCAAACACAGCGATCTGGAAACCAGCAAAGAAGCCACTCAGGCCTTTCGGGAACATGCCGCCGTGATCCCAGATATTACTTAATGACGCAGTGGTGCCACCAGGCGATGGATAATGCATGGCGACCAACACAATGCCGGTCACAATCAGCGCCACAATCGCCACAATTTTAATAATCGCGAACCAAAACTCCATCTCACCAAATAACTTCACGGTGGCAATGTTGAGGGCCAGGAACACGAAAATACACAGCAGGGCGCTCATCCACACGGAAAAGCCTGGGAACCACAGTTGGAAATAGGAGCTAATCGCCACCACGTCCGCAATTCCGGTCACCACCCAACAGAACCAGTAGGTCCAGCCGGTAAAGTACCCCGCCCAAGGACCAAGTAGATCAGCGGCGAAATCGCTAAACGATTTGTACTCGAGATTGGAAAGCAGCAACTCACCCATTGCGCGCATAACAAAAAACAGCATAAAACCGATGATCATATAAACAAAAATGATCGACGGACCGGCCAGGCTAATGGTTTTGCCCGACCCCATAAAGAGCCCGGTACCGATAGCGCCGCCGATAGCGATGAGCTGAATATGACGATTATGCAAACTACGTTGGAGTTTTTCCGGTTGGTTGGCCTCAATAAGCGCCTCTTTGGATTGATCAACCATAAATATATCTTTCCTGTTTTGATGTTGTGTCAGCTCTGCTGGCTGTTTGATATTGTGCCGCTGTAAGGGCAAGTGGCATAAGATAGTGGAAAGGCAGCGACTCTCGGTAATTGTTTTTTAACAATTGTGAGCTTTTACGCGCTTTACTCTGTCAGTAATTATTTACATGGGATCTTCATCCGGTATTTTGCGTAAATCTTCCACAATAAAGCCTTTTTTGTGTTGGTTTACCCTTCGCCTCCTACACTTACGAGTTCTTATAAAAAGAAAGGGTGAGGTGTTGTGCGCGCAATCATTGCCATAGCCATTCTGGCGTTGTGTGGCTGGTGGAGCATTCCCTGGCTGAAAACGCATTTGCCCGCGCAATGGAATCCCTTCACGCCATTGGCCATGACCGATCCACCGGGTTGGATGATGCGTTATAAACTGCAACGACTCAGTCGTGACCCTGCTGCCTGCCTTGCGGTACTGGAAAGTGCGAAACAGCTGGGCTTCATCCAATATCGTGTTGTGCCTACTCTCCAGGGCGATTGCTCCCTGGAGCAGCCGCTGCGCGTAAGTGGGTTTGGTGAGGTGGGGTTGAGCAGCTCTTTCCTTGCCAGCTGTCCGATGGCGGTGAGCAGCACTCTGTTTGTAGTGAACAGTCAACTGGCCTTAAAGCAGGCAGGGATCAACAGCCCACTTCGCCGTATCGCGCATGTGGGGAGCTATGCGTGCCGCAATATTTATCATCGCCAGCAAGGGCGCTTAAGTGAACATGCGACAGCGGATGCTTGGGATATCAGCGGATTTCAGCTGGCCAATGACCGCTGGTTGCAGGTGGGGAAGAACTGGCAACAACCCGCTGATGCGGCAACGGCCTTGCACGCGCTGTGGCGCACGGGTTGCGCCACCTTTGGTAATGCGCTGGGGCCGGACTACAACGCCGCGCATGCCGCGCATTTCCACCTTGGTATGCGCGGGGCAGGTTACTGTCGTTGACTAAACAGCGGGATTAAGCCCACGTTTTATCAGGAAATGATTAGCAGGCCAGGAGAACAGGAAGCCGATCATCATCGCTAATTGCAACATAAACCAGAACCCCACCAGGAATGGATTGATCTGCTGGTTAAGCACGAACTTTAGGGCCAGCGCCATAAAGATAAAAATGCCTAATTGATAAATCAGCAGCGGAAAAGTTTCTGTTTTTAATGCTAATAATAAGGCACGGCCAAATGAACGTTTTTCACGCTGGCGAATGGCGAGAAACTGCAAAAATAAACCGACCAGCAAGGAAACTATCACGCAAATAACCCCCTGAAGCCAAAGCGTGGGGTTAATAGCGAACTGATTTAGTAAGGTGACTATCGGGATTGTCATTATATCGCCAAATATACAGGCAGCGGCAGATAATGAAGTGGAAATAAATATGGTTTGCCAGCTAGCGTAACCCTGTATTTTTTGCGGAACCAGCAGCGCAAGTTTAACCTGTCGCGAGGGTTTACGACCCAGATACCACCATGCGAGCCAGCCAATGAAGGGCATATACAAGCCTGTGAGTGGCCAGATGATATTCATCACCGCCACGGGATGTGGATGGCGAAAAAGGTCTTTTAAGATCATCAGGGCTGTGCAGCCGCCCAATACAAGGAAAGGTAATGCCAACTGGTTCAACATAGTCAGTTCCGCTGTTATCCCAAAAACGCGCGACAATGCGGCTGAGCCGTGCTGCGGCATTGTCTCCCCTTTGCTAAATCCCGTGGCATGATGCACCGCTATCCTCTAAGAGTAGCTGGAAAAGAGGGTGACGGAAATCACGCTGTACTGTTCACCGCAGAAGCCACAAAGATTAAGAATGAACCTCATTGCCGCCTCACGCTAAATATCCCTGCATCTTAAGTATCCGCTCTGACAGTGAGTGATTTCGGTTAATGACGATGCTAAAAATTTATCAATCTAATGATAATTTTCAATGAATCGGGTGATTGAAACGTCTTCGGAAAAATCCTATTCTAATCAGCTAAGACGATTAAAATTGTGAAGCTATTGGCAAAAAATACCTGCTCGCACACTCTCATTACGGTAACGCATTGACATCTGGATAGTTATGATTGTTACCGCAAGTGCTGCTTTCATTTCAATCAATATTTTTTCTCATGTTAATTAATTTTTATGTTAATCAGAACGAATAACAAGGTAAAAGCGTGAAACAACGCTGAGGCAATAATGACTACCGATAATTATTTCGTCTGGCGAGGCGATACTGAAAATGAATTTCAGGCGCTGACGGAAGTGTTGCAATTGAAAGCGCTATTACAAAAGCACATAGAAGCGTTGGGTTTTGATTCATTCGCTTTTTTGGTTCAGCACCCGGTGCCTTTTACCCGGCCTCGTGTGTTTTTGTTTAGTACTTACCCTGAGAGCTGGGTAAAGCGCTATGAAAGCGAAAATTATTATACCGTGGATCCGGTGCTGCTACTTTGCCAGCGGCCGGGACGTGGCGTGGAATGGACGCGTGATTTATTTACTGGCGCAGGCAATTTGTGGGCTGAGGCTAACGCGGCAGGGCTCAATAGCGGCTTTTCCTGTTCAGCAATGGCGTCAAATCGTGCCATTGGTATATTATCTATCGCATCATCGATTCATAGTCAGACTCAACACTTACGCGTTCAGTTAGAAGTGAAACTTCATTTCCTGGCGGAACTGAGTTTGCGCGTGCTGGAGCGGCTGAATGATAGCTCTATGGCAGTTTTATCTAATGATTTTAGTCAACGCGAACTGGAAATCCTGAAATGGACGGCAGAAGGGAAAACCTCTGCGGAAATTTCACTTATTTTAGCGATATCTGAACATACGGTGAACTTTCACCAAAAGAATATGCAAAAGCGTTTTAATGTTTCCAATAAAACGCAGATTGCCTGTTATGCAGCAGCGATTGGCTTGATATAGCAAAAAGGCAACTACTAATTTTAGTAGTTCCCAGCCAAAGGTCAGTTGTCTACCCTGCGCCGGAACTTTGCCAGGCTGGCGCAAAGAAATCATTGCAAACATGGGGATGTCAGAGGCGCATGATGAAAATAATTCAAACACAGCTTAAGGATATGCCGTCCTCTTTGTTGGCCGAATTGGGAACTTACCGGTATAGCGTTTTTGCGCGTGGAGAAGGATGGTCTATTCCTCCGAGGCTGAGCACGCCTGGACAGGAATACGATCGATTCGATCGTTCCGATGTGACTTGGCTGATAGCCTGGAATGCGCGCCAGGGTATCTGCGGGTGCGCGCGTCTGCTGCCCTGGCATGAGCCTGAAGTGCCCGAAGGCATCGTGCTGCCGTTTGATCAAAACAAAGTGTGGGAAATGTCGCGCTTTTCGGCCCGTCTTGAAGTAGACGCAGAGTTGCCACTCAATATTTTATGGCATTCAGTGCAGATGGCAGAATTGAATGGCATGGATTTTCTGATTAGTTCAGCCACGCCGATGCTGGAGAAAATGTTTGAACGGCATCAGGTGGTGTACGAACCGCTGTCACCCGGGTTGATTCAGTCTGAAGATAATTTGTTTGCCATAAGAATACCGGTTCAGCAACCGGCACTGGCAGAGAAGTACCGTGGTACACGACGTTTCGGCCCTGAAGAAGTGCTGCCCACACTGGGCGTGTCGGTCAACTGGCAGGCGCATAGCTAATCACCCCGCGCCATGCGCGGGGCTGGCCGCTTACTGACGATAAGCGGTTTTGATTTGGCGAATGGTGTTGCTAAACACTTCCGCCTGCGGTTTATCAACTAATGCGCTCTGAACATAGCGCTCCATATTGATAATCACTTTGCCCGCATCGGCTTGACCCATACCTTTCAGGATCAGCGTCACCATCATTTTCAGACAGGCCACTTCATCTGCCAGCGCCTGGGTTTCCTGCGAAGTTGAAAAGTCTTCATCACTCATAATTGACTCCTTGGTGGTGTTACTCGATGTTGGCACATTACCTGTGCGTAAAAAACAGAGTATATCATAAGGTTGTTTGAGGAATTTAGGCCAGGCGAAGCGGTAAATGTCATGCGGGTGATTAATTGCTGTTCGCGCTATTTATCACCAGAGAAGAATGAAAAAAATTCCCTATTTATTTCGTCGTGATATCACAGGCATGAGAAAATGTTATAAATTATAACATAATGATATTAATCACAATTTTGAATTTTAATTCTTGCATGTTAATGCGTTATACACAAATGACAAGGGCCGAGTGGGCCTAATTGATTTACATCATTTCAATTGGGATTTATCTGCGTTACCAGATGTTATTTCCCCCGCAAACCCGGTAAGATGGCCTCCCAGTAATATATTTTCTCTTCACTAACCTGCGGAGTACGTCCCGTTGATCAGCCTGCTTCTTGTTGATGACCATGAACTGGTACGCGCCGGTATTCGCCGTATTCTTGAAGATATGAAGGGACTCGTGATTGCCGGGGAAGTGGCCTGTGGCGAAGATGCGGTTAAATGGTGTCGCAGTAACCCGGTTGACGTGGTGCTGATGGACATGAATATGCCCGGCATTGGTGGCCTCGAGGCCACACGCAAAATCGTGCGTTTTAATCCTGACATCCGCATCATTATGCTCACCATTCACACTGAAAATCCGCTGCCGGCGAAAGTGATGCAGGCCGGTGCTTCGGGGTATTTGAGTAAAGGTGCAGCGCCGCAGGAAGTGGTGAGTGCGATTCGTTCTGTGCATTCCGGGCAGCGCTATATCGCGTCTGATATCGCTCAGCAAATGGCACTCAGCCAGATCGAGCCGCAGAAAGCAGAATCTCCGTTCAGCTGTTTGTCGGAACGGGAATTGCAGATTATGCTGATGATCACCCGAGGGCAAAAGGTGACGGACATTTCCGAGCAGCTCAATCTTAGCCCGAAAACCGTTAACAGCTATCGTTATCGCATGTTCAGCAAACTGAATATCAGTGGCGACGTAGAGTTAACGCATTTGGCCATTCGTCATGGCCTGTTCAATGCGGAGCCATTAATCAGTAGTGAGTGACGTTTTCAACTCCAAAGCCTTTCTCAGCACCGTGACCAGTCAGCCCGGCGTCTACCGTATGTATGACGCGACAGGCACGGTGATCTATGTTGGCAAAGCCAAAGACCTCAAAAAGCGTCTGACCAGCTATTTTCGTACCCAAGTGGGCAGTCGCAAGACCGAGGTATTGGTCAGTAACATTCACAATATTGATGTCACCGTCACCCACACCGAAACCGAGGCGTTGCTGCTTGAGCATAATTACATCAAGCTCTATCAGCCGCGCTACAACGTGTTGTTGCGCGATGATAAATCCTATCCGTATATTTTCCTGAGTGCTGACGCGCATCCACGGTTGGCCATGCATCGCGGCGCTAAGCATGCTAAAGGTGAATACTTTGGGCCATTCCCCAATGGTTACGCCGTGCGCGAAACTCTGGCCTTGCTGCAAAAAGTATTCCCCATTCGTCAGTGTGAGAACAGCGTGTATCGCAACCGCTCTCGCCCCTGTCTGCAATACCAAATTGGACGCTGCCTTGGCCCCTGTGTCGCCGGTCTGGTGACAGAAGAGGAGTATCGACAGCAAACCGATTACGTACGACTTTTTCTTGCGGGTAAAGATGATCAAGTGATCAACCAACTGGTCAAACGCATGGAAGAGGCCAGCCACGGATTACGCTTCGAAGAAGCCGCACGTCTGCGCGATCAGATTCAGGCGGTACGCCGTGTGACGGAAAAACAGTTTGTATCGAATCAAGGCGATGACCTGGATGTGATGGGCGTGTCATTCGATGCTGGCATGGCGTGCTTGCACGTGCTGTTTATTCGCCAGGGTAAAGTGTTGGGCAGCCGCAGCTACTTCCCGAAAGTGCCTGCTGATACGGAATTAACCGAAGTGGTGCAAACCTTTGTCGGCCAGTTTTATCTGCAGGGCAGTGAAGCACGCACCTTGCCCGCCGATATTCTGCTCGACTTCAATTTACCCGAACGTGAATTGCTGGCTGAGTCGTTGAGCGAGTTAGCCGGGCGTAAAGTGAACATCCAGAGTAAACCGCGTGGCGATCGCGCGCGCTATCTCAAGCTGGCACGCACCAATGCCGCGACAGCATTGACCACTAAACTTTCCCAGCACTCGACTATTCAACAACGGCTCGCGGCGCTGGCGGTGTTTCTTGAGCTTGATAGCATCAAACGCATGGAGTGCTTCGACATCAGTCACACCATGGGTGAGCAGACGATTGCCTCCTGTGTGGTGTTTAACCGTGATGGCCCACTGCGTTCAGACTATCGCCGCTATAACATTGAAGGCATCACGCCGGGGGATGATTACGCGGCGATGAATCAGGTGTTACGCCGTCGCTACGGCAAAGCGCTGGAACAAGACAAGATCCCAGATGTAATTATCATTGACGGGGGAAAAGGTCAGTTGGCGCAAGCGAAGCAAGTGTTTGCCGAACTGGATGTGCCATGGGATAAAGATCGACCCATTCTGCTGGGCGTGGCAAAAGGTAGCGATCGCAAAGCCGGGCTGGAAACTCTGTTTTTCGAAGCGGAAGGAGAGGGCGTCTCCCTGCCGCCGGATTCGCCAGCACTGCATGTCATTCAACACATTCGTGATGACTCTCACAATCATGCAATTTCAGGGCACCGGAAAAAACGCGCGAAAGTGAAGAACACCAGTGCACTGGAAAGCATAGAAGGCGTAGGGCCAAAACGGCGTCAACAGCTGCTTAAGTACATGGGTGGCCTGCAACCGCTGATGAATGCCAGCGTTGATGAGATAGCGAAAGTACCTGGGATTTCCTTTGCACTGGCGGAAAAAATATACCACTCGCTGAAACACTAACGTTGAAACAGGGGGGGCAATGTAGGAACATACGTTAAATCCTACCCACACCAGACAGTTACTGGCATATGCAATTTAACATTCCGACGTGTCTTACCCTGTTTCGAGTTGTACTGATTCCTTTCTTCGTGCTGGCATTCTATCTGCCATTTCACTGGGCGCCTTTTGTCACCGCGCTGATATTTGTGATTGCCGCGATAACTGACTGGTTTGATGGCTTCCTTGCTCGTCGCTGGAAGCAGACCACGCGTTTTGGCGCGTTCCTTGACCCTGTCGCTGATAAAGTGATGGTGGCGATTGCTCTGGTGCTGGTGGCGGAACATTTTCACGCCTGGTGGATTACCTTACCTGCTGCCACCATGATTGCGCGTGAAATCATTATCTCTGCCTTACGTGAGTGGATGGCGGAGATTGGTAAACGCAGCAGCGTTGCCGTGTCATGGATTGGTAAAGTCAAAACCACTGCGCAGATGTTCTCACTGTTTGTCCTGTTATGGCGCCCGGATGCCACTGTAGTCGGCGTCGGTGTGGTGGCGTTGTATATCGCAGCGGTGCTGACCTTCTGGTCAATGTTCCAGTATTTGAGCGCAGCACGCGGCGATTTGCTCGATAGCTGATCGATACGATTCAAAAAGCAGCAAACGGACGCACTGCGTGGATAATTCTGTTGACTCATTGCGTCAGATAAGTAGAATGCATCGCATCGAACGGCAGCGAGTCTGCAAGAAGCTGAGTGAAATCAGTAAGTTCGGTAAGGAACGAAGTACAGAATCGAGTATTTCAGTTTGCAGCAAGGCGGCAATTGAGCGAGTACCATGGAGCTTACATCAGTAAGTGACTTGGTTGAGTGAAAGCAGCCAACGCAGTTAGCGACTCAAATACGAAGATTATGCGGGAATAGCTCAGTTGGTAGAGCACGACCTTGCCAAGGTCGGGGTCGCGAGTTCGAGTCTCGTTTCCCGCTCCAAATTTAGTGACCTGTTTTTAACGGGTGACATATCAGAATAAAGGCGCGTTGGCAGAGTGGCCATGCAACGGATTGCAAATCCGTCTACCTCGGTTCGACTCCGGGACGCGCCTCCAATTTACACCCTGCCCGGGTGGTGAAATCGGTAGACACAAGGGATTTAAAATCCCTCGGCTTATGGCTGTGCGGGTTCAAGTCCCGCCCCGGGCACCATATTTAGCTAGACCTAAAACCAAATAAAATCAAAGCAATATGCAGTAATGTCGTGACCGCCTAAGGGCGGTTTTTTTGTTTTTGTCGTGTCCAATATATCAATAGGGGAGGCCCTCAGGCCTCCCTAAAAAACTTATCCCAGATTGCCACTCAATCGATCGCGGAAATCGCTGCTGCGGTTATCTAATCCAATAAACTGTACCGCTGCGCCGTGACGCTGATAGCGATGCTCAATCGCATCGAGTGCCGCGACGCTCGACGCATCCCAGATTTGCGCATGAGTCAGGTCAATGGTGACGATTTTAGGGTCGTGACCGTAGTCGAAGTGTTCAAACAGATCGTTACTGCTGCCGAAGAACAGCGGTCCGCGCACGGTGTAATGCACCTGCTCACCGTCTTCACTCAACTTACGTTCAGCGTGGATAACGTGCGCGATGCGGCGTGCAAACAGCATCATGGCGAGAATGACACCAATCAGAACGCCCAGTGCCAGATTGCCTGTCCATACGGTGACGGCCACGGTGAGTACCATAACTGAGGTTTCGGACCACGGCATACGTTTGAGCGTTGCCGGTTGCAGACTATGCCAGTTCACTGTTTTGACAGCGACCACCATCATGATACCTGCCAGAACCACCATCGGGATCTGCGCCATAATGTGGCTCAAACCCGTGACCAGCAACAGCAGCACGATACCCGCTGCAATAGTAGATACTCGGGTACGCGCTTTGCCCAATTCCACGTTGACGATGGTCTGACCGATCATCGCACAGCCGGCAATGCCGCCATAGAATCCAGCAAGGATATTGCCCACGCCAAGAGCCCAGGATTCACGGCGTTTACCTGAAGGGGTATCCGTAATATCGTCAACCAGTTTCGCCGTGAGTAGCGACTCCATCAGACCAACAAAGGCAATACTTAGCGCTGTAGGCCAGACGATTTGTAGCGTTTGCAGATTAAAAGGGACTAACAACGTGGTAAAACCTGGAAGGCCCGCACTCATTGGCCCCTCATCGCCGACGTTGGGTACCCGATAACCCATCAGGAGCGCCACACCGGTGACCACCACAATCGCCACCAGCGGGGATGGAACGCTTTTCAGGATTTTTGGCAGTAACAGCACTATTGCCAGGGTGGCAGCAAACAGCACCCAAACCAATCCTGACTGCCCCCAAACGTGCGGGACTTGTGCAAAGAAAATTAATATTCCGAGCGCATTCACAAAGCCGATCATCACCGAGCGCGGAATATAGCGCATCATGCGGGATAATCTTGCCAGGCCGAAGATGATCTGGATAATGCCCCCCAGGATCACGGCCGGTAAGATGTACTCCACGCCGTGAACGTGCACCATCGGGCCAATGACCAGCGCTACCGAACCGGCTGCTGCGGTGACCATCGCCGGACGTCCGCCAAGAATGGAGAGCGTCAGGCAAAGTACGACCGAAGCGACCAGGCTCACTTTGGGGTCGACGCCGGCTATCACAGAAAAGGAGATGACTTCAGGAATCAGTGCCAGCGCGGTGATGACACCCGCCAGGCACTCTCGGGTCAGTAAAGCAGGCGAGCGTAGCACGCTGCCCACCGTGATATCGTTCACCGCTGGGGCGTGTTCAGTGGGTTGGCTCATAAATTTTGCAGGCTCTTTTATTATTTTGCGCATGCTGTCACGGCATGGCAGTAACCAGATGGAAATCAGACGAGGAAGATGTTAACTGGCAAAGCTGAAGGGTGCTAGTAAAAAGGGTAGGCAAACAAGTGTGATTCCGTCCCTGGAATCGATATTAAACCTGAATATCGTCTGGCGTTTTATTCACCACCAGTTCCAGTAAATGACGATAAATATCTAAGGTGATGACATCACTTTCCATTTCCAGACGCTGGATTAACGAAGCGATAATCGTCTTATTCGTCACCTGCATACCACATTGCAGGATTTCCGCAATAATTTGACCAAACACTTCCATCTCAACGCTGTCGCTGTTACCTGCAAGTTTAAAGTAGTCAGCGATGGCTTCGCTGCTGGTCGCAGTATTTTGCATGTGTGAAGCCCTTATGATCGGTCTGTTGGCAGAGATGCCTTCAGCTCCATGATGAAAAAATACGTGCGGACAGGCACGTATGACCCAAACTCATCAACCAACGCAAAAAAGACACCTCTGAAGGTGGAAATCCAATACACCTTCAGAGGCGACGCAATATGCATCATTCGTTACGGAGCCATTAGCTGGCTCACGGGAGGTAAAGTTATAAAATTTGATGTAACTTGTACAAGTGGTTTTTTGTGCATAACGTGCTAATCGTTAAAATACAATAAGTTAAATTGATGTCCGAGATTGAAAACTTATACAAAAAGGTTGTACAGCATCGATATCATCATCATGTTGTACAATAAAAAGGGGGAGCAGAGCGCAGGGGATGTGTGCAATTGACGGTGGCAATGTAAGCAAACTTTTCAATGGCACTCGGCTTTGCTTATAATAACGCACCCGTTTAGTTAGAAACCTAACCATTAGGCTACTACGTTTTGAGCGACTATCCACAACCTTTTTCTCGTTTATTACATCTCACTGCGCACGCATGGCGTCTGGCGGTGGATCGCCGCCTGAAAGAGAGCGGTCTGAGTATGAGCAGCTGGATGGCGATCGCCACCGTCGCTACCGCCAACGAACCGCCAACACAAAAAGCACTGGCACAACTGCTGGGCCTGGAAGAGGCGAGTGTGGTGCCTTTGGTCGATCGATTGGTCAAGCAGCAATTGCTGGCGCGCGTGCAGCCGAAAGAGGACCGTCGTAAACGTCTGCTGGTGCTGACAGAGCAAGGACGTGTGGCCTTTGCTGAGGTCAAAACACAGGCGGATGCCCTGCGCGCGCAGCTGCTGGCGGACATCGACCCTGACGCACTGGCGGTAACCGAAAAAGTGCTGCAACAACTGCTGGCTAAATTGGGAAGCAGCTAGTCGTGGCTAAACGCAATCCCTATGCCCAGCGAGAGTGGCTGCCGCATGAAAAACCGATGCTGCCGGGCTCACCTTCTACGCCAATCCATTCACCCTCAAAGCGGGTGGCATTTGGCATCATTGGACTGCTGATTTCCATTACCGGTGCACTCAGTAATGCACTGGTCACCGCCAACCTCACCAATCTGCAGGGCACATTTGGTGCTTACACCAATGAAATCGCCTGGCTGCCTGCGGTTTATGTGATGGGGAATATCTCCATCAACTTGCTGTTAGTGAAATTCCGCCAGCAGTTCGGGTTGCGTTTGTTCACCGAAGCCTTTCTGGTGCTGTACGTCATCGTGGCGTTCTTCCATATCCTGGCTAACGATCTTAGCTCGGCGATTATTGTGCGAACCGCACATGGTATGGTCGGCGCGGCACTCAGCTCGCTCGGCATTTATTACCAAATTCAGGCATGGCCAGCGAAACACCGGCTGAAAGCGCTGGTGATTGGTATCACTGCCTCACAGTTGGCCATCCCTTTGGCTCGCCTGTTTTCGACTGAACTATTGCAACTGGAAGAGTGGCGCGGTTTGTATCTGTTTGAACTCGGGCTGGCGTTGATTGCGCTGGGTTGCGTGCTGGTGGTGAAACTGCCGCCTGGCGATCGTATTAAAGCCTTTGAAAAGATGGATTTTGTCACCTTTATCCTGCTGGCTCCCGGTATGGCGTTGCTCTGTGGTGTACTGTCGCTCGGACGCATTGAATGGTGGTTTACCACCCCCTGGTTGGGCATCTCTCTGGCAATTTCTCTGGTGTTGATCGTCGCCGCCGTGGTGGTCGAGCACAACCGCGCCAATCCGCTGATCAATACCCGCTGGTTGAGTAACGGCATGATCGTCCGGCTCGGTATTGTCATGATCATGATGCGTAT
Organism: Pantoea sp. CFCC18177; assembly: GCF_059412425.1. Taxonomy (NCBI): domain Bacteria; kingdom Pseudomonadati; phylum Pseudomonadota; class Gammaproteobacteria; order Enterobacterales; family Erwiniaceae; genus Pantoea; species Pantoea sp. CFCC18177. The sequence continues at coordinate 127,045 of NZ_JBNBPL010000003.1, read as the reverse complement.
TGTGCTGGCCGAGCAGAACACCGGGGCGGTCGGCTTTCTGCAACAGCTTGGTTTGCTGAATGATCAGATGCGCGGTCTGGCGCTAGCCATTATCGCCGGGGTGATTTGTGGCATGGTGGCCAGTGCGCTGACGATCAAACCCACTCACCTTAGCTGGCCGATTGTCACGTCGCTGGTGGTGATGATTATCGCCTCGTACATGGATGCACAATCCAGCCCGCTGACGCGCGCCAATAATTTGTATATCAGTCAGTTTTTACTCGGTTTCAGCAGCGCATTCTTCCTTGCCCCGGCAATGTTACTAGGGATTGGTGGCGTGGTGACGCAGCCGAAGAACCTGGTGAGTTTTGTTGTACTGTTTGGTATGAGCCAAAATCTGGGCGGGCTGATTGGTGCAGCGATTCTGGGCACCTTCCAGACGTGGCGCGAGAAATATCACTCCAGCCTGTTGGGCGATCAGCTGTCACAGCTTGCACCGAATGTCACCGAGCGGCTGAGTCAATACAGCGCGCTGTTCAGCAGCCAACTTCCCGATAACGTTTTGCTCAGTGCGCAAAGCACCAGCCAGTTACAAACGGTCGCCACGCTGCAGGCCAACGTGCTGGCGTATAACGATACCTATTTACTTACCGCCGCCCTGGCGCTGATCACGCTGATATGGGTGTTGTGGCGACTTTCGCGGCTGCGTTTTATCAACTGGCGTCAGGCACGCCGTGATTTGACCGAGCAAAATCAGCAAGCTTTACATCATACGGAGAATTCATGAGCCAACAGGATGATCTTCAGGCTGCGGAACGCGAACGCGCCAACCGCCGACGTATCCTTTCCATCGCTTTCGGCAGCGGCATCGTCATTGTTGGCGTGCTGGTGATTTTGTATGCCTGGCAGCTGTGGCCGTTTACCAGCACCGTTCAATCAACGGAAAACGCCTACGTACGCGGTCAGGTCACCTTCATCAGCCCGCAGGTCAGCGGTTATCTCACCGATGTACAGGTGGTGGATTTGCAACCCGTCACCAAGGGACAACTGTTGATGACCATCGACGATCGAATCTATCGCCAGCGGGTGCATCAGGCACAGGCGCAGCTGGATATGAAAATTGCGGCGCAAAATAACAACCAACAGCAGCGTCGCAGCGCCGAGGCCACCATCCTCAGCAATAAAGCCGCTCTGGAAAATGCCAAAGCGCAGGCGTTGAAGAGCAGTCTCGATCTTAAACGCGTTGAGAATCTGGCGGCGGATGGATCATTGTCGGTACGCGAACGTGATGCAGCACGTGCGGCAAATGCGCAGGCTCAGGCGCAGTTGCGTCAGGCCGATGCCCAGGTGGCGGTATCGCAGCAAAGTTTGCAGACCGTGGTGGTGAACCGAGGCTCGCTGGAGGCGGATGTGGCAAGCGCCCAAGCTGCGCTGGAGTTAGCCAATATCGATCTCGCGAATACGCACATCATTGCTCCCGACAGTGGTCAGCTCGGACAGTTATCCGTGCGCAAAGGCACCTACGTGACGGCCGGTACGCGGTTAACCTCAGTAGTGCCTGATAACAAATGGGTAATTGCCAACCTTAAAGAGACGCAGCTGGCGCGGGTGCGACCTGGTTTGCCGGTGACGTTGCGTGTCGATGCGCTTGAAGGTAAGCGTTATGAGGGCCGTGTTGAGTATATTTCTCCGGCTGCGGGCTCTGAATTCAGTGCCATTTCACCCGATAATGCCACCGGTAACTTCGTGAAAATTGCGCAGCGTATTCCGGTACGTATCCGCATTCTCGGTGACACCCATGAGCTGCGTCCGGGGATGTCGGTGGAAGTGAGTATTGATACCGCTGCCGAGCCGCATAAGGACGCCCCATGAAGCGGGTAATGTTGGCGTCCATTATTGCGCTGATGGTAAGCGGTTGTGCCACTGAAGTCGAAAAAGCGCCGTCGTCATTACCGATCCCTGATAGCTGGCGGCAGCAGGTGGGGCCGTCAGCCGCGCCAGAAGCACAGTGGTGGCAAAGCTTTGGGGACGATAATCTTAATCGGCTGGTCAATCAGGCGTTGCAGCACAATAGCGATATCCTCACTGCGCGATCGCGAGTAGATCAATATCGCGCTCAGCTAAGGGCAGCACAGGGCGATAACTTCCCCACGTTGTCGGCGGGGGTAGCGGCAACCCATCAACGCGCCTTGTCGGCGGTGACAGGGCAGCCATATGAAAACGCCGTATTCCAGGGGCTGCTGCAGGCGAACTATGAGGTCGATCTGTGGGGCAGCCGCAGCAACAGTATTCGTGCCGCGCAGGCCTCGCTGGAGGCGCAGCGTGCCGCAGCCTCAGCCGCGGAACTCACTGTTGCCAGTTCGGTGGCATCGGGTTATCTGAGTCTGTGTGCGCTGGATGAGCAGTTGCGGGTGACCATCGCGACCCTGGCAACCCGTGAAAACTCGCTCAATTTGGCGCAGCGTCAGTTTGAAACCGGCTACACCTCGCGCCTGGAGTGGATGCAGGCGGCATCGGAATATCAGACCGCCAAAGCGCAAATCCCCCAGTTGCAGCATCAAATTGAGCAACAGGAGAACGCGCTGAGCGTGCTGGTGGGCATGAACCCACGTGAGATTGCCCGTAACAGCCAGTTTGACCATATCAAACCACAGACGCTGCCGTCGTTACTGCCGTCTCAGCTCCTTAATCGCCGCCCGGATATCGTACAGGCTCAGCGCCAGCTGATCGCCGCCGATGCCTCACTGGCCTCAGCACAGGCCGATTTGTTACCGTCGCTGAATCTCACGGCCAGCGGCACGCTGCAAAGCTATCAACTTCATGAGCTACTGGATAACCCGTTCCGCCTGTGGAGCATTGGCGGCAGTATTCTGGCGCCGCTGCTCAACCGTGAAGCGCTGACGGCGCAGGTCGATGTGGCGATGGCCACGCGTAATCAGGCACTTTACGGCTACGAAAAGGTGGTGCGAAGTGCCTTCTCCGAGGTGGATACCGCCATTGATGCCATTCGTCGCAGCCAGGAGCAACTGGTTGAGTTGCAGAAGCAGGAAGGCTATGTATCTGAAGCGTATCGTATTGCACGGAACCGTTATCAGAATGGTTACGCCTCTTACCTGGATGAGCTGGATGCGCAACGCACGCTGTTCAGCACGCAGTTGAACATTGTCTCAGTGAAAAATACGCTGCTGCTGGCGCAAATCGATCTTTATCGTGCCTTGGGCGGCGGTTGGCGAGGTTAAATTTCATGCCGCAACCCCATTTTGCGGCATTTTTTTCGCTGTAAAGCGACCAAATTCAGCTTTTCCCGTGGTATGAGACCGTTCTTAAGTTATTCGTGCTTTTTTTTACTTGTCTTTACATATAGTGGTATTATTTGCGCGCTTTACAAAGTCTGAACGGAATTGTGCATGTAGGTTTACCTGCACGGTCGCCGCCATGTGCGACTTGCTATGACAAGGGAAAAAAAGGAAATGATGAATAAAAAAGCTGTTTTCGCATTAGTCATTACCGCCGCGCTGATGAGCGGTTGCGCACCACGTACTGCGCCGATTCAAAATGTGAGTCAGACTGTGGGTCAGAGCTACTCCGATAGCCAGATGCAGCGTGCGATTGTGGAAGCAGGAGCGGCCAACCACTGGGTGATTTCCCCAGCGGGACCTGGCGTGATGAACGGCCAGCTGGCAGAGCGTGGTCATACTGCTGATATTCGTATCACCTACACTGCCAACAGCTATCGTATTGATTATGTCAGCAGTACCAACCTGAAAGCAGGCAGCGGCCAGATTCATCGCAATTACAACCGTTGGATTCAAAACCTGAACCAGGGTATTCAGACACGTCTCGCCGTTCAGGCAGTAAAATAAGCACCATGCATCACGGCTAACACATTGTTGTAAAGTTAGCCGCTATGCTGCCGAAATAGAAAACAGGCGGGCCAGGTGCCCGCCTTGTTAATCGGCGACATCCGCATGAGACGGATGACGGGAATAGAAAGCAAGCAGGGAAGGGATGCCGCACAGCGAAATCTGAACATCCCCGAGGCTGAAGAAAGAATACAGGTATGAAACTCGCTTACACCTTGGTTGACTGGCACGCGATAGCGCCGGGACACAGCACTGCTGACGACTGGCAGCGTTGGGCCGGGCATGCACCGATGCTGGACGCCACACAACCCATCGCGAAACCGCAATTTTTACCAATGATGACGGCGCGCCGCCTCAGCGCGGGCAGCCGTGCGGCAGTGGAGTGCGGCCTGGCACTGCTGGCACGTCAATCGGTTGATGCCATTGTCTTCACCAGCCGCCACGGTGAGTTAGAGCGCAATCTGCGGATTCTCACCGCGCTGGCTGAGCAACAGGCGCTGTCACCGACAGATTTCGCCATGTCAGTGCACAACTCGGCGGTTGGCAGCCTCACCATTGCTGCTCGTCAGCCACTGGTGTCGACCTCAATTTCCGCCGGTATCGACAGTTTCCAGCAGGGATTAGTCGAGGTAACCGCACTGCATCAGGCAGGATATCAGCAGGTATTGCTGGTGGATTTTGAAGGCGTGGTGCCGGACTACTATCGTCCCTGGCTGCCGGAAATCGACCTGTTTAATGCGCCCTATGCAGTGGCGCTGCTGCTGAGTGCCGGAACCGGCTGGCGCTGCGAAAGCCAGGCGTCGAAGCCTGCAGCCTCCTCATTACCGCAAAGTTTACAGTTCCTGCACGCCATGCTGCAGGGTAGCGATCGCGTCACTATCCCGGGCGAACGCCATTACTGGAATTGGGAGCGCGATAATGGCGGATAACGCTCTGTCTCAGCATCGTCGTGCTGGCTTCAATTACTATTGGCGGCTGGTGATGACCGCCGTCAGTTTCACGCTGTTCAGTGTGGGCGGCTTATTGCTCTCGGTCACCTGGTTCAATCTACTGCTGTTACTCCAGCGCGATGGCTTACGTCGCCGGCAAATTGCCCGTAGCAGCATCGCCTGGAGCTTCCGCTGCTTCCTGCGCTTTTGCCGCTTTGTCGGGGTTTACGATTACCAGATTATTGGGGCGGAGTTGCTGCGCAAGGATCGAGGATGCCTGATTGTGGCTAATCATCCCTCATTGATTGATTACGTGATGATTGCCTCGGTACTGCCAGAAATGGATTGTCTGGTCAAAGCTGAGTTACAGCGCAATGTCTTTTTTCGCGGCGTCATCAAGTCCGCAGATTACTTAATTAATAGCGAAGCCGACACGCTACTGCCAGACAGCCAACTGCGCCTGGCGCGGGGTGACACTATCCTGATTTTCCCTGAAGGCACGCGCACGCGCTACGGCGAGCCGCTAAAGTTGCAACGCGGTGCCGCCAATATTGCGGTGCGAGCGGGATGCGATCTGCGCGTGGTACATATTAGCTGCACACAGCGTATGCTCGATAAACAGAGCCGCTGGTATCAGATTCCGCTGGTTAAACCCCTTTTTACTGTACGCGTACAATCGCGTATTGATAGCCATGCCTTTCGTGAAGCCGATGAGGATGCGCAGCCGCTGGCCGCACGTCGCCTGACGCGTCACCTGCAACAGGCGCTGGTCCCTGAAGAGACGACGTAAGTTATGCAAGCACTGATTGACGATATCAAACTGATGATTATCGACACGCTGAATCTGGAAGATATCAGCCCGGACGATATTGAAACCGATGCGCCACTGTTTGGTGAAGGGTTGGGCCTCGATTCGATCGATGCGCTGGAGCTAGGACTGGCGGTGAAAAATCGCTTTGGCGTTCAGCTTTCAGCCGAGAGCGAAACGCTACGCGCGCACTTTTTTTCCGTGGCCACGCTGGCCGCGTTTGTTGAACAACAGCAAGCCTGAGAACAGTCAAAATGATGAACAAAGACGAAATTTACCAGGAAGTGGCTTCGCTGCTGACCTCGCTGTTTGAAATTGATGCCGATGATATTCGCCCGGACGCGCGTCTGTATGAAGACCTCGAGCTCGACAGCATTGATGCGGTCGACATGGTGGTCCATCTGCAAAAACGCACGGGACGCAAAATCAAACCTGAAGCGTTTCGCGCCGTGCGTACCGTGCAGGATGTGGTGGACGCGGTTGACCAACTGATGCACAACGAAGCCTGATGCCTTTACTCCTGCGCCTGCTCAATGCAATGGCGCTGCTGGCCTGGCCATTTCTGGTATGGCTGGCGATCACGCATCCACAATGGCGTGGGGTGATAGTGGTGCTGGCGCTGGTTTTTGGCTGGCGCATCTGGAGTTTGCGCCATGCGCAAGGGGCGATGGGCCGCGTTATGCTGCTGTTGGCGCTGGTGGGATCGCTGTTGTGCCTTGCCAGCCTGCTGCTGCGCAGTCAGCACTTGCTGCTGTGGTATCCGGTGGTGGTGAACGGCTTGATGCTGCTGCTGTTCGGGGGCTCCCTGTGGAGCCCGATGCCGCTAGTGGAGCGCTTAGCGCGGCTACGCGAGCCCGAATTGCCACCGCGAGCGGTGCGTTATACCCGCCAGGTGACGCAGGTGTGGTGCGTTTTTTTTATCTTCAATGGCAGCGTGGCTCTGGTCACCTGCCTGCTCAATGATGTCACGCTATGGACACTCTGGAATGGGTGCATCAGCTATCTGCTGATGGGGTCGTTGATGGGCGGCGAATGGCTGCTGCGTCAGCGTTTGAGGAACAAGGCATGAAGGTTCTGAGTATCCGCGACTGGTTGGCTGCGACTGATCGCGTGGTGGCCTGGCAAGGCCAGCAACAGCACTGGCTATCAGAGATGCGCCAGCAGGTGCAGGCGCTCGCGGAAAAACTACGCAGCCAACCCGGTCAACACTGGGCGTTGTGCTTCGACAATAGCTACCACTTCACGGCGGCGCTGCTAGCCGTGTGGTACGCCGGTAAGACGCCGGTGATCCCCGGACATTGCCGCACGGCACAACTCGAAGAGATGGCCGAGCACCTTGACGGTGTGATCAGCGATATGCCGCTGACGCTGTCAATGCCGCATCTCCGCTGGGACGGTGCGCTGGCGCTGGGTGAGCTGCCTGCGATAGCGGATGACGCAACCCTGGTCCTCTTCACGTCGGGGTCGACGGGCACACCGCGCCGCGTGGTGAAATCACTGCGTGCGTTGGATCTTGAGGCGCACTGGCTTGCTCACCTGTGGGGCCAGCGTTTACAGCAGTGCCACGTGATCGCATCAGTCAGCCATCAACACCTGTATGGCCTGACATTTCGTATTGTGCTGCCGATGGCGCTGAGTTTGCCGCTTGCGGCGCAGCAGATCTTCTACGGTGAGCAGTTGGCCGATCAGCGCAGCGATCGCCGCTATGCCTTTATCAGCAGCCCGGCTTTTCTGCGCCGTCTCGATCCTTCGCTCACTGCCCCGCAATGTGCATTGGTGGTGTCAGCCGGTGGGGCGCTGCCCTGGTCTGCTGCCCAGCAGGCTGAAAGTGCTCTGCACTGTGCTGTGGATGAAATCTACGGCAGCACTGAAACCGGTGTGATTGGCTGGCGCTGTGCCAATGTTGAACACGCGGCGTGGCAGTGTTTCCCCCTCGTCACCCTCTGCGAGCAACAGGCCGGGCACTGGCGAGTCTATTCTCCCTTGCTGGAAACCGATGAGGGCTGGCCGCTGGATGACCGCATTGTGCAGCAGCCATCGGGTGCATTTCAGCTGGCGGGCCGTCAGGATCGCGTGGTGAAGATTGAAGATAAGCGTGTGTCACTGAGCGAAATTGAACGCCGCTTGCTGGCGTTGCCTGGGGTAACAGATGCAGCGGCGCTAGCGATTCATCGCCATGGTCGCCATGCGATTGGCGTAGTATTGGCACTGTCAGAAACGCTGGATGCCACGGCATTATCGCTGCGAAAAAAACAGTGGCGAAGCGAATTGCAACCCTGGCTGGAGCCGGTTGCCATGCCGCGCTACTGGCGCGTCGTCACCACCATTCCGGTGACGGCGCAAAGCAAACGTGCGTGGCCACAAATTGAGGAGTTGTTTGATGTTGCCGGTTGAACTCAACGCCCAGCAGCAGGGTGCGATGCTGACGTTACGCCTACATGCTAAAGCGGATCTGTTTTGGTTCCGCGGCCACTTTCCCACGTTACCCATTTTGCCCGGTGTGGCGCAGCTCGACTGGGTTTTGCACTACGGCTTAACCCGATTGGCGCCTGGTAAAGCCTTTGCCTCAATTGACAATATCAAGTTCCAACAGCCGGTACCACCGGATGCCGAACTGGAATTACAACTCAACTGGCAGGAAGAGAAATCGCTGCTCAGCTTCAGCTATAGCCTGATTCGTCAGGATGGCGCCGACATCGCCAGCAGTGGGAAGATTCGCCTGTGTTGAGTGCTGCGTTCATGCCCTGCGTGCTGATTCCCTGCTACAACCACGGTGCCATGCTGGCATCGGTACTGGCTCGTCTCGCACCTTTTAATCTGCCGGTGATCATTGTGGATGATGGCAGCGATGTGCAGACCAAACAGCAGATCGCTGCCCTGAATGCACCGCAGCTGGATATCCTCACATTGCCAACCAATCAGGGCAAAGGGGCGGCGGTGATCGCCGGCCTGCGCAGAGCCGCAGCGGCAGGATACAGCCATGCGCTGCAACTCGATGCGGATGGTCAGCATCAGGTTGAAGATACGCCACGCATGCTGGCGGAAGCGCAGTTATATCCTGACAGCCTGATTTCAGGCCAGCCGATTTACGATGCCTCGATCCCCAAATCGCGCTTGTATGGCCGCTATATCACCCATTTTTGGGTGTGGGTCGAGACGCTGTCGTTCTCGTTAAAGGACAGCATGTGTGGCTTTCGCGTGTACCCGCTGCAGCCTTCGCTAAAGCTGTGCAATCGCCATCCGATCGGGCAGCGCATGGATTTCGATACTGAAATCATGGTGCGATTGTACTGGCAAGGTACGCCAAGTCGGTTTATCAGCACGCGCGTAACCTATCCAGAAAGTGGCCTGTCACACTTCGACGCGTTACATGACAATCTGCGCATCTCATGGATGCACACCCGTCTGTTTTTTGGCATGTTACCGCGCATCCCGCAGCTGCTGCGCCGCCGTCAGCAAACGCAACACTGGTCTGCCACGCCGGAACGTCGCGGTCAACATGGGCTGCGCTTTATGCTGTGGCTGTATCGTCGTGCCGGGCGTCTGCCATTTGTGCTGCTGCTGTGGCCGGTGGTGGCGGTTTACTGGCTGAGCGGTCGCAAAGCACGCGCCGCATCCCAGCAATGGCTGAAACAGGTGCAAGCAGAAGCCAGCAGGCAGCAAACCGCCTTGCCAGGACCGCTCACCAGCTATCATCACTTTTTGCGCTTTGGTTACAGCATGCTGGATAAAGTCGCCAGCTGGCGTGGTGATGTGCAATGGGGACGTGATATTGATTTTGCGCCGGGTGCCGAAGCGGTGATCCGTGCAGCCGACGGCCAGGGGCATTTGATTCTGGCCTCGCATCTTGGTGATATCGAAGCCTGCCGCGCCATGGCGAAGCAGGTCAGTGGCCTGGTGATTAACGCGCTGGTGTTTACCGACAACGCCCAGCGTTTTCGCGAGGTGCTGGAAAGCATTGCCCCTCAGGCGGGGGTGAATTTGATGCCGGTGACGGATATTGGCCCGGACACGGCGATCCTGTTGCAACAGAAGTTAGATGCCGGTGAGTGGGTGGCGATTGTTGGTGACCGCACGGCCGTCCATCGCCAGCGCGGCGGAGAACGTCGTGTAGTGTGGAGTGAGTTTATGGGCCGTCCGGCGCCGTTTCCACAAGGCCCGTTTGTTCTGGCTGCTGCACTGCGTTGCCCGGTGTTGCTGATGTTTGCCTTGCGTGAGCAAGGGACCTTGCGCGTGCACTGTGAACCCTTTGCCAATCCGTTAGTGCTGCCACGCGCCCAGCGCCAGCAGGCACTGCAGGCAGCGGTGGATCGCTATGCCGAACGATTACAACAGCATGCGCTGATGGCGCCGCTGGACTGGTTTAACTTTTACGATTTCTGGACCTTACCAGAGGAGGAGAGCCGCGATGAGTGAACGCACCTGGCGCGCTGAAGTGGCATTAACCGTGTCGTTCCATGATTGCGACCCAATGGGCGTGGTGTGGCACGGCAACTATTTCCGCTTCTTCGAAGTGGCACGGGAAGCCTTGCTGCGCAGCATCAACTACAGCTATGGCGAGATGACCGCCAGCGGTTTCGTCTGGCCGGTAGTGGATACGCGGGTGAAATATCGCCAACCGCTGCGTTGTGAAGAGGTCATCCGCGTCGAAGCCAGCATCACGGAATATGAAAACCGCCTGCGCATCGATTATGTGATCCGTAACGCTGCCGGGCAGGTCACCACCAAAGCGCATACCTTGCAGGTGGCGGTGGATGCCGCGAGCCAGGAGATGAGTTTTGTTTCACCGGATATTTTGTTTGAGCGCCTGGGGGTGAAGCCGTGATCAGAGCTTTTTGTCTGTTATTGATCCTGACCACCGCCAGTGCCCATGCGGTGACGCTCGATCAGCTCCAGCAGCGGTTTGCCAGCCAACCGGTGATCCGCGCCAACTTTGAGCAGGTGCGCACCATTGCTGGCATGTCCCAGCCGCTGGTATCGCGTGGTCAGTTGATCATTGCCCAGCAACAGGGATTGTGGTGGCATCAGGCCACGCCCTTTGCCATGACATTGGTGCTGGATGACAAACGTATGGTGCAGAGCATGAGTGGCCAGCCGCCACAGGTGATTACGGCCGACAGCAATCCACAAATGTTCCAGTTCAACCACCTGTTACGCGCGCTGTTCCAGGCGGATGAAAAAGTGCTGCGTGAAAACTTTGACCTCGATTTCCATGACCGTGGCAACAACAGCTGGCAGCTCAGCCTGACACCCAAAGCGGCGCCGCTGAATAAAATCTTTAACCGTATCGATCTGCAGGGCGCGGCGTTTCTCAATGGGATCACGCTGGATGATAAGCAGGGCGACAAAACCGTCATCACCCTGAGCGATACCCGCACCGAACCGCAACAACTGACTGATGAAGAGCGAGCGCGTTTTGCCCCAGCGCAGTGAGAAAATTTCCGCGCTACTGTGGCTGAGCGTGTGTCTGGCACTCGCCGTGGCGCTGGCGGTGCTGTTACCGCGTAGCCAGTTGAACAGCAGTGTACTGGCCTTGTTGCCTCAGCAAAATCTCGGGCAGGCTCCGGCTGAGATTCAGCAGGGCTTTATGCAGCGCCTTGACCGCCAACTGGTGTGGCTGGTCAGTGCTAAAGCGCAAGACGGTGATGCAGTGGCGGCATGGTGGCAAGGCCAGTTGCAGGCATTGCCGATGCTCAGGCAGGTGAGCGGTGCGCTGGATGATGACCAGATGCAACGTTGGGGCGCGTATGCGTTTCAGCATCGCAATGGATTAATTGACCCCCTGACTCGCACGCGCTTGCAAAACGGCGGTGGTGCGCAAGCTGACTGGATTTTGGCGCAGCTGTTTTCGGCCTTTGCCGGTGTAGGCAGCAAAGAGATCCACAACGATCCCCTGTTGCTGGTGCGCGGTGCGCAGCTGGCGCTGCAACAAAACGCCAGCAAAATGGTGCTGCATAACGGCTGGTTAACGGTGAATGATGCCGAGCCGCGCCGCTGGTATTTCCTGCACGGTGAGCTGGGCAGCAACGCATTCAGCATTCAGCAAAGTCATCAGCTGGTGATGGCGTTGAATCAGTTAGAGCAGCAGTTGAAAACCCGCTGGCCGGATGCGCAAGTGTTAACACGCGGCACGGTATTGTTCAGTGATGACGCCAGCCAACGCGCCCAGCACGATGTGGAAACCCTTGGCAGCGTCACGCTGGGAGGGTTACTGGTGCTGGTTTGGCTGGTGTTCAGGTCGCTGCGACCGCTGGCGCTGTGTGCGCTGTCGGTGGCGATAGGCGCCATGGCGGGAACCGTACTGACCTTGATCTGTTTTGGTGAGCTGCATCTCACTACGCTGGTGATGAGCCTCAGTATTGTCGGTATCTCTGCCGATTATACGCTGTACTACCTGACTGAGCGGATGGTGCATGGCGAGCAGTCCTCGCCGTGGCAAAGTTTGCACAAAGTCCGCGCGACGCTATTGCTGGCGCTCGGTACCACCGCCATCGCGTGGTTGTTGATGTTATTAGCGCCATTCCCTGGCTTGCGTCAGCTGGCGGTGTTCGCCGCCAGCGGATTGAGCGCATCTTGCCTGACGGTGATCTGTTTTTATCCTTGGCTGGTGCGAGGGCTTCCAGTGCGTCCGATCCCGGCCATGGTGTGGCTGGCGCGCTGGTTAGCCGCCTGGCGTCGTAATAATTTACTGAAATTTGGTTTGCCGCTGCTGGTGGCCGTTTATGCCATTAGCGGTATGGTCCAGCTACGCATCGATGATGATATTGCCCATTTACAGAGTGCTCCCGCCAGATTACTGGCCCAGGACCGCCATCTGGCGCAACTGACCGGCCAGCAGGCGGATCAAACCTGGTTTGTCGTCTGGGGGGAGAATGAGCAGCAGGCGTTGCAGCGCTTAAGTGCGCTGGCGCCCAAATTACAACAGGCGCAGCAGCAGGGCTGGTTAGCAGGCTACCGTGTTTTGCCGCTGAACTCCCTGAAGCAGCAACAACATGATATGCAACTGTTGCAACAGGCGACGCCCACTATCCTTGAACGCTTAAAGCAGGCGGGGATCACCGCAGCCAATGCTGATCTTAAAGCTATGCCAGTAAAAGCCAGTGACTGGTTGGCGAGCCCGCTCAGTGAAGGCTGGCGTTTACTGTGGTTGTCGTTGCCCGATGGGCGCAGCAGCGTACTGGTCCCGGTGAACGGGGTGAAAAACAGTCTGGCGCTGCAAGAGTTGGCGACACAGCAGCCCGGTGTGAGTTGGGTCGATCGTAAGGCCAGTTATGATGAATTGTTCCGTTTCTGGCGCACCTTGTTGAGTGGGTTACTGGCACTGGCGCTGTTACTGATCACGGTCAGTTACACCGTGCGTCTCGGTTTGCAGGCGGGTTTACGCAGTGCTTTGCCGTCATGGTTATCACTGGCGGCGGCACTGGCCACGCTGGGCTGGATCGGTGCCAGCCTGAACTTGTTTGCACTGCTGGCGCTGATCCTGGTGCTCGGGATTGGGATTAATTACACGCTGTTCTTCAGTAACCCGCGCGGGACGCCGCTGACATCGATGCTGGCCGTGACGCTGGCGATGATGACCACGCTGCTCACGTTGGGCATGCTGGTGTTCAGTAGCACGGCGGCAATCAGTGGCTTTGGTACGGTACTGTGCAGCGGGATTTTTTGTGCATTTTTGCTGGCGCCGATGGCGTTGGCTCCGGGGAAAAGGAAGCAACGATGAAAACGGGTGCCTTATTGCTGGTGTTCAGCCTGCTGTTGAGTGGCTGTGCCCAACAGGATAGCCAATCGAACCGGCCCACTGCATGGCTGAAACCGGGGGTGCGTGTCACTTTGCCTGCTCCGGGGATTTCGCCGGCTTTTCAGCAGCAACAATTGTTGACCGGTCACGCGAAAGGGAAAACCCAGTCTCTGCTGGTGTTGCTGAATGCGGATGCACAGCAGATTAGCCTGGCGGGTTTGTCATCGCTGGGTATTCGCCTGTTCCGCGTGACCTATGATAAAACCGGCATTCATACGCAAAAGATGATGGCGCTGCCAGAAATGCCCCCCGCCAGCCAGGTATTGGCGGATGTGATGCTCAGCCACTGGCCGATCAGTGCCTGGCAGCCGCAGTTGCCGCCGGGTTGGCAACTGGTGGACAGCGGCGATCGTCGCGAACTGCGCGATCCTGCTGGTCAGGTCGTGACACTGATTCGTTATCTGCAACGCGGGAACGTGCGCGAGCCGATTAGCATCGATCAACGCGCCTTCGGTTATCAAATCCAAATCCAGCATCTGGATGCTTCTTCATGATGTATATTTCAGCGTTCGGCATGGTGAATGCGCTGGGCAACAGCCTCGCGGAAATTGCTACCCAGCTCACCTTAGGGTGCGCGCCAGGCATGCAGCCGCGAGAAGGGTGGTTGCAGCACGGCAAAGGCTGCTGGCTGGGGGAAGTGCAGGGCACGTTGCCAGCGATCCCCACTGAACTGGCGGCGCATAACACCCGCAATAACCAACTGTTGCTGGCGGCACTGGATCAGATGCGCCCAACGGTGGAGGCGGCGATTGCGCAGTTTGGCCGTGAGCGGGTTGCCATTGTACTCGGCACCAGCACCTCCGGTGTGGATGAGGGCGATCGTCAGCGAGATACGGGTTTACCCGGTTACGACTATCGTATGCAGGAGTTGGGCGATCCTTCACGCTTTCTCGCGCACTATCTCGACCTGGAAGGTCCGGCTTATACCATTTCAACCGCCTGTTCCTCCAGCGCACGTGCGCTGATCAGCGGCCAACGTCTGATCGATGCCGGTCTGGCCGATGTGGCGCTGGTTGGCGGCGCGGATTCACTCAGTCGTATGCCCATCAATGGCTTTGCCAGTCTGGATTCGTTATCGGAACATCACTGTGCACCGTTCAGCGCCGAGCGTGACGGGATCTCGATAGGCGAAGCCGCTGCGCTGTTATTGCTGACGCGTGAACCCCAGCCGCTGGCGCTGCTCGGTGCGGGCGAATCATCGGATGCCTGGCATATGTCAGCACCTCATCCGGAAGGGGTGGGTGCTGAGCGCGCGATGCAGATGGCGTTGCAGCAGGCCGGATTGCAGCCGCAGGATATTGGTTACATTAATCTGCATGGCACCGCGACACCGCTGAACGATCAGGTGGAGGCCGGGGTGATACATCGATTGTTTGGCGATGGTGTGCCCTGCAGTTCGACCAAACATCTTACCGGCCACACTCTGGGCGCAGCAGGTGCTACAGAAGCAGCGCTGGCGGCGCTAATTTTGCAGAACAACTTGCCGTTACCGGCGCAGGATTTTAGCGCGAGCACGTTGGATAGTAGCTTGCCCGCGTGTGGATTACTGACGTCGCCACAACCGCTGTTGCGTCCGATGATTGCGTCAAACTCTTTTGCTTTTGGTGGGAACAATACCTGCCTGATTGTAGGAAAGCCCCATGACTGATTTTCTGCCGGTGAGCCATTATCTGCCGCACCGGGCACCGATGTTGTTACTGGACCGCGTGATTCTGGTCAGCGAAGACAGCGTGGTGTGTGAAGTCACTCTCAATCACTCAGGTGTGCTGGCTCCGTTTCTCAACCCGCAAGGCGAATTACCCGCGTGGTTTGGCGTTGAAATCATGGCGCAAACGGTAGGCGTCTGGTCAGGATTTCATGTGCACCAGCGCGGCGACACTGAGATTCGTCCAGGCATGCTGCTGGGTGGACGCGGTTATCGTGCGACGTCACCGAGTTTTGCAGCGAACAGCACCTTACGTGTTGAGATGCACCTGTTGATGCGTGATGACAAACTCGGCAGTTTTGAAGGCGAAATCCGTTGTAATGACGTAGTGATCGCCAGTGGCCGTCTGAATACCTATCAGCCGGATGAACAAGAATTAACCCAATTAGCACAACAAGGAACTCAGCCATGACACGCAGCGTATTAGTGACCGGTGCCAGTAAAGGGATTGGCCGCGCCATCGCACTGCGTCTGGCGCAGGATGGATTTGAGGTGGTGGTTCACTATCATCGTGATGAGCAGGGCGCAGAACAGACACTGGCGTTGATGGCCGCAGCAGGCGGCAGCGGGCGTAAACTGCAGTTCGATGTCGCACAACGCGATGCCACACGAACCGCCATCGAACAGGATATCGAGGCTCACGGCGCTTATTATGGCGTGGTCAATAACGCGGGAATCACGCGTGACGGCGCCTTCCCGGCGTTAACAGAAGATGAGTGGGACAGCGTGATTCACACCAACCTCGACAGCTTCTATAACGTGATTCATCCGTGCGTGATGCCAATGATTGGCCTGCGCAAAGGCGGCCGTATCATAACCTTGTCATCGGTGTCTGGCCTGATGGGGAATCGTGGGCAAGTCAATTACAGTGCTGCAAAAGCAGGCATTATCGGTGCCACTAAGGCGCTGGCTATCGAACTGGCTAAACGCAAAATCACCGTGAACTGTATCGCGCCGGGTTTAATCGACACCGGCATGACCGATCTTGAACCGCTGGTGATCGATGAAGCGCTGAAAATGATCCCGATGAAGCGGATGGGGGCAGCGGAAGAGGTGGCCGGACTCGCCAGCTACCTGATGTCAGATATCGCGGGCTACGTGACACGCCAGGTGATTTCAATCAACGGAGGTATGCTGTGATTCAGCGTGTAGTGGTAACCGGCATGGGGGGCGTCACCGCCTTTGGCGAAAACTGGCCAGCCGTGGCGGCTCGTTTGAAACAGGGTCAAAATGCAGTGCGTAAAATGCCTGAATGGCAGATTTATGACGGGCTGCATACACTGCTCGGCGCACCAGTGGATAACTTCGAGCTGCCTGCGCACTACACACGAAAACGCATTCGCGCCATGGGTCGTGTGTCACTGATGGCCACCCGTGCCACTGAACTGGCGTTAGAACACGCGGGATTGATAGACCACCCGGTGCTGACCAACGGTGAAACCGGCATTGCTTATGGTTCGTCAACCGGCAGTACCGGACCGGTGAGCGAATTCGCCACCATGTTGACCGAAAAGCATACCAACAACATTACCGGCACCACCTATGTGCAGATGATGCCACACACCACCGCCGTCAATGCCGGACTGTTTTTTGGCCTGCGCGGCCGCGTCATCCCCACATCAAGCGCTTGTACGTCAGGTAGCCAGGCAATTGGCTATGCATGGGAAGCGATTCGTCACGGTTATCAGACGGTGATGGTGGCGGGCGGAGCCGAAGAGCTGTGTCCATCTGAAGCGGCGGTGTTTGATACGCTGTTTGCCACCAGCCAACGCAACGATGCTCCCCAGACCTCTCCTGCGCCGTTTGACCAGCAGCGCGATGGTTTAGTGATTGGTGAAGGTGCGGGCACCTTGATACTCGAATCACTGGAGCATGCGCAAGCGCGCGGTGCGACGATTTATGCCGAGCTGGTGGGTTTCCACACCAACTGCGATGCGGCACATATCACCCAACCACAGCGTGAAACCATGCAGATCTGTATCGAGCGGGCATTGAAGAGCGCAGGCGTGACGGCGGATCAGATTGGTTATATTAACGCGCACGGTACCGCTACCGATCGCGGCGATATCGCTGAGAGCCAAGCCACGGCAGCGATTTTCGGCAACAGCACGCCGATTTCGTCATTGAAAAGCTACTTTGGGCATACCCTGGGCGCCTGTGGTGCACTTGAAGCCTGGATGAGCATTGAGATGATGCGTGAAGGCTGGTTTGCACCCACGCTGAATTTGACCCAGCCCGCTGCAGAGTGCGGCGATCTGGATTACATCATCGGCGAACCGCGTCATCTTGAAACCGATTATATCCAGTCCAACAATTTCGCGTTTGGCGGCATCAATACGTCATTGGTGTTTAAACGCTGGCGCGATGCCTGATACACCTTTGCGTCACGGCTTCATTCACCGAAGCCGTGACTATTTCATTTTTATCCGGCCTCAAATCCCTACTTAAAATGCGTGAAAATGGCTGAATTGATACGCTATCTCCGCAATCTTTACCCTTTCTTAACGCTTCTCCCTGCCAGACCACTCCTGACTAAGAAAGTTCAGCGATTTTTCTTGCTTTCCTTTTAGCAGAACGCATAATCGCAAACCGCAATAATAATGATTATCACTTTACTTCTTATCAGGGGTTTTCCATGCGCATGACGCCTTTCAATCCCGGACTGAAACCGACGCTGCTCGCTGTTATGGTCAGTGCCGGTTGTTTGCCAGTGATGGCTGCCACCACCAACACCACAACCTCAACGGCTGATGCGAAAAAAGATCAGCCGACCCTCACCGTCACGGCGACACCACAAGCGGATTTCAAGCCAGGCGGCAATGATTTAGTGCCCGCCTATCTTGATGGGCAGATTGCCCACGGTGGTCGCTTAGGCATGCTGGGTGAACAAAATGCCATGGACGTGCCGTTTAACGTCATCGGTTTCACCTCGAAGATGATTCAGGATCAGCAGGCTAAAACCATTGCTGATGTGGTGAAGAATGACGCTGGCGTGCAGAACGTGAAGGGTTACGGTAACTTCGCGGAAGCCTATCGCATTCGCGGGTTTGAACTGGATGGCGACGATATGACATTTGGCGGTTTGCCGGGTGTGGTGCCTCGTCAGGTCATGGATGCCTCACTGATTGACCGTGTTGAGATCTTTAAAGGCGCGAACAGCCTGGTGAACGGTGCGGCATCATCGGGCGTCGGCGGGATGATTAACCTTGAACCTAAACATGCGGAAGATACGCCGATCACTCGTGTCGGTGTAGATTATACGTCCTCTTCTCAGGTGGGCGGCACGCTGGATGTCGGACGTCGTTTCGGTGATAACAATCAATTTGGCGTACGCTTTAATGCCGTGCATCGTGAGGGTGAAACCGGTGTCGATGGTGAGAAGAAACGTACCACGGCCGCCTCGCTGGGCCTCGATTATCGCGGCGATCGTCTGCGTACATCGCTGGATGTTGGCTACCAGAAAAAGACCTATCACGATGCGCTGCAAGGCGTGAAATTCGGTAGCTTCATTCCTGAAGTTCCCTCCAATTCGCACAACTACAGCCAGAAATGGGTGTACAGCGATATGGAGTCTGAATTCGGTATGGCAAAAGCCGAATATGACATCACCGATAGCTGGACCGCCTATGCGGGTTTGGGTGCGCAGCACGCACATGAAACCGGTAACTATGGTTCACCAACGGTCACTGATACCAATGGTGATGGCACTATCAGTAGCTTCTACTCCAACCGTATTCAGGACAACATGAGCGGAATGGTGGGACTGCGTGGTGACTTCCATACAGGCTTTGTCAGCCATAAAGTGAATGTGGGCTATTCAGCATTAACCACTAATGCGAAGAACGCCTATAACATGTCGCTGGTCGGCACGCCGTTCAATATTTACAACAGTGGTGACGTTGCTGAACCCGCTGCAACCTTCGCAGGCGGTAAGTTCTCAGACCCTCTGACCACGGCACGCACCCGTACCCAGGGTTATTTGCTTAGTGATACCCTGGGCGTATTTGACGATACGCTGCTGTTTACCGTAGGTGCCCGTCATCAGAAAGTGGTGGTGCGTAACTATGCTTATGGCACAGGTGCAGAGGACGTCAGCTCTCGTTACACCAATGACCGTTGGATGCCAACCTACGGCGTGGTGTATAAGCCGTGGAAAGAGGTTTCCTTCTACGCAAACCATACCGAAGCGTTGCAACCCGGCGATGTAGCACCGAATACTGCCACCAACTACGGCAGCGTGACGGGCGTTGCACATTCTAAACAGAACGAAATTGGCGTGAAGACCGACTTTGGTCGTGTTGGCGGGTCACTGGGGCTGTTTGAAATCAAGAAACCATCCGGTTTGCTGAATAGCGACGGCGCGTATGTGATGGACGGAGAACAACGCCATCGCGGTCTGGAAGCGAACATCTTTGGTGAACCTGTACTGGGCCTGCGTTTGAACGCCAGTGCCACCTGGATCGATCCAGTCATGGTGAAAACCTCGGGTGGAACTTACGATGGCAAACAGGCTATCGGTGTGCCGCGTTACAACTATGTGCTGGGTGCGGAATACGACATCAAACCTGTTGAGGGTCTGACTGCAACGGCGATGTTGAATCACTCCGGTTCACAGTATGCCAACTCTGCCAATACGCTGAAGCTGGACAGCTACACCACCCTGGATTTGGGTGTGCGCTATCGCATGAAGGTGAGCCAAAACGATTTGGTATGGCGTGTCGGTGTGGATAACGTGACGAATGAGAAGTACTGGGCCAACGTCGATGGTACCGGCACTTATCTGGTGCAGGGCGATCCTCGTACCCTGAAAGTCTCTATGAGCTACGATTTCTAATCTGCTGTTTACGGGGCGCAATCGCGCCCCGTTGTCATTTCATGCTGAAATAATCCTGTACCTTATCCTGCATTTCATTACACTCAGTGCGGCAATCCTGCGCTTAAAACGTCTTCTTGTTATTGAGTCAACATGAGTTCACCCGCGCCACCTGACGATCACGATGAACCGTTAAGACAGTCGCTCGACGACGCACACTTCGCCATTGTGGTACTTGCAGTGACCTCTGTTACCCTTATAATCTTCGTCCTGATGGTGACGTTATGGATGAGCTAAGGTCAGCAACGGTTCATGGAAGCCTGCAAGGAGATGTCGATGGAAGCCCGAGATGACAAACTGATCGCCATAATTGGCCTGCTTTCCGCCTGTTTAATTGGCGTGGTATTCCTGTTCACCATGACCTGGCTGACTGATGTTCGCCATCCCGCCGATCCCACACTCGATGTGCAAACCTGCCCGCCCAAGACCTTACCAACGCAACACTCTTAAGGCTGCTTTTCCCTGTTTTGCCATTTAATCTGTTGACTGCGTAATTCCAGCGCCAGCGCTTCATGCAGCGTGCGATTGCCATTCGGATCCCCCAAGCCAAACAGGGCGCCCGGTGAACGACGGTCGTCGGCCCATGCTGGATACTCCACCACCGGATAGAGCGATATCCCTTCCAGCGCGACCCCTTCATCCAGTGCTAACCGTGCCTCTTCTGTGACATGCCGCAGCCAGGATGCGCGTGCATCGCCCTCCGCTCCGGTTTCTGCCAGCAGCAACGGTCGCTGGTAGCGTTGCCAGCATTGCAACATCAAACGATGCAGCGGCTGATACGCCCTGTGATCGGCCGGGATGGTGTCTCCTGAGAAGAACCAGTGATTGTCGGGATAGTAGTTCAGCCCAAGGATATCGAGAAAATCCTCGCGTCCGCCCAGTTCCGGCGCATCCCGTCCGGCGATCCAATCCCAGGCTTCAAATTGCGCCTGATGCTGTGCATCGGCGTAAGGTTTGCTGTCAGGGTTCTCAGGATCGGTCGCGATCTGTACCAGCGGATCGGTCAACACAAAACGTGCATCGGGATAGACATCACGGATGGCGTGCATGGCCGCTAACGAGGCGCGCACCAGTTGCCGTTTAAGTTCACGCCCGCGTTCGCTGGCGTAAGGATCGAGCCAGGAAACGTCCGCGCCCGCCCATGACCAAAAGGAAATCTGGTTGATGGGGGTAAAAAAGGGGTGCTGTACGCCCTCATCGCGCATCAGTTGTGCCATCGCGCGCGCAAAACGCTCGAAGTGGTCGATAAAGGAGGCGCGCCAGATATCCAGATGGTCGGGATAGCCAAAGTGCGCCAGTTCCCAGATGACCTGTATATCATTGCGCGCCGCCGCGTGAACCATGGGCAAGAAGCTGCGCCAGTCGTACTCATTGGGCGTAGCTTCGATAAGGTGCCAGCGCGCGCCGTCACGGGCGGTGAGCAAACCTTCCTGTGCCAGCGAGGCGTAATCTTTTTCCAGTAGCATGTCATGCCCGCTGCTGATCACCATATCCATGCGGCGCCCGCCGCTGCGACGGGCGGTAGAGCAGGGGAAGCTTCCCTGGAAGAAACTGCGGAAAAGTTGCGGGTGATGGCGCGGGGATTGCTGAGTCATAATCCTCTCCTCACGGTAAACGCCGGATGCAGAACGCAAGCCTAAGTCTAGACTTTAAATGCATGTCGCGTTAGCGGGCGGATGCAGAAGCCTCTGATTGCCGTGAGGCGCGGTCATACCAACAATAATAGATCCAGCGAATTCAGGGATTCGATATGAGTGAAGCAGCACCTGTGCAATACCCATCGCCGGCAGGAGAGGGGTTACGAGAAATTATTGATGCGCGCTGTGCGCTGCATCCGGATATGAGCGGTATTCATCCGCTCAACGATGGGCTGGATGCTTTTGCTGCGCGATACCTGGTGATGGGCATGGCGCAGCATACTATCGATGTGCAGTACTACATCTGGCACAACGATATGTCGGGGCGATTGCTGTTTAGCGCATTGTTAGATGCCGCTGAACGTGGCGTTAAAGTACGTTTGCTGCTGGATGATAACAACACGCCAGGCCTCGATGACACGCTGGCCGAGCTTGATCGCCATCCCAATATTGCCGTGCGGCTATTCAACCCCTTTTCCTTTCGCACATTGCGTGCGCTGGGTTATTTAACCGATTTCGCTCGTCTTAATCGCCGTATGCATAATAAGAGCCTGACGGTAGATGGCGCGGTGACGCTGGTAGGGGGCCGCAATATCGGTGATGAATATTTTGGTACCGGTGACGAGCCGCTGTTCACTGACCTGGACGTGCTGGCAATAGGGCCGGTGGTGCAACAGGTAGCGCACGATTTTGAGCGGTACTGGAACAGTAAAGCGGTTTCGCCTTTGCGCAGCGTGGTCGATGTCTCCGGCGATGCGCATCAAGCGGTGCGTTTACCGAAGGAATGGCAGCAGAGCGAGGCAGTGCAGCGCTATCTTGCCAGGCTGGAACACTCATCTTTTGTCAGCCAGATGGAGCAGGGCTCTATGCAGATGACCTGGGCGGAATCGCGGTTGTTAAGCGACGACCCGCGCAAAGGGTTAGGTAAGGCCAAGCGCTCCAGCCTGCTACCGCAGCGTATGCTGGAGGTGATCGGCACCCCACAGCAGCAATTCGACATTATTTCAGCCTATTTTGTGCCGACGCGCGCGGGTGTAGCTCAATTGCTCGCCTTAAAAAGGCGTGGTGTAAAAATTGCAGTCCTAACCAACTCGCTAGCGGCAAACGATGTCTCAGTCGTCCACGCCGGTTATGCACGCTGGCGTAAAAAATTACTGCGCCACGGCATTGCGCTGTATGAGATGAAGCCGCAAGACAATGCCAGCGAAGCGCCACATGACCGCGGTTTGACCGGTAACTCAGGGTCGAGTTTGCACGCCAAAACCTTCACCGTGGATAACCGCAAGGTGTTTATCGGCTCGTTTAATTTTGATCCGCGATCGGCGGTGTTAAATACCGAGATGGGCTTGGTGATTGAAAGTGAAACCTTAGCGCAGCAAACCCATCAACGCTTTATTGCCGGGATGCGCGATCGTGCCTGGACATTAAGGCTGGATAACTGGGGGCGCGTGAACTGGGTGGAGTACGAAGGAGAGTCAGGGGAAGTGGTGCATAAACACGAACCGCAGTGCACCTTGATGCAACGACTGTTGGTGCGACTGGTCTGGCGCTTACCGGTGGAGTGGTTGCTGTAGCGGCGAGATTCTTCGCGCATCACTCATTTACTGCGTAATGCTCGTCAGTTAAGAACTCAGGCTGCTTATTGATAAGTGGCCTTTCTTTTCAGTGCGGGCTCTGCCGCCACTACTGCCCCCTCTGGGCCGTCCTCGCGCCGCTGAAGCGGTACCTTCGACTTCCACGTCGTGCCGGACGGACCGTTCGCGGATGACCATCCATGGTCGGCCGCGAACTGCCCCACGCCTCCCCGCGTGGGCCTCCTGGCCCAACGTAAAAGTCTCAGCGCTGCGGATAGCCCTGAGGGGGCAGCAGAGGCGTCAGAGCTTCAGGCAATGTGCCCTTTTTTACAACTCGCACTGAAGCTCATGAGCAGGCTGGGCAGTGGGTGATTTAACTCACCAAGTCACTATTTACGTTGCGGCTTACCCGAAAACAGGAAGCGCAGTAGCGGGATACGTAGATGGATTTCGTACAGGCTAAAGGCGATACCAAACACCATAGCCAAACCGACAAAGAAGCCCAGCGTGTTGCTGCTGATGTGCGGCACAACGTAAATACCGTACAAAATGGTCAGTGGATGGTGCACCAGGTAGATAAACAGCGAAGCATTGACCAGATACATAATGCGCGGTGAATGGCTGTTCAACAGCTTGTGACCAAAGCAAAAACAGACATTCAACATGCACAACCCCATAAGGGTTGAGACAATGGCATCAATTTCATATAACCAACCGTCGCCGCTGCTGTAGCGCTGATTCAAGCTGTAAGCAATAAACACGGCGATAGCACCAAAGCACATCACCGGGTTGAAACGCACGAACAGTGCTTTCAATGCCTGATGCTTCCAGGCCAAAGCGCCCAGCATAAAGAACGGCAGAAAGGTCAGAGTCTGCATCACGGCTACGCTAAACAAACCGTCGGCGAAAACCGCGGGTACGGTGTAAAACAGGGCGCGGCGGAACAGGCACCACAGCAGCGCATAAGCCAAAAAGGCCAGCGTCAATTTCCCCCAGCCAACCTGCTGATAATCAATGCGGCGTTGCTGGGTACGTAACCAACGGAACGTCATCATCCCCATTGCAGTCAGAATTACCAGTACCAGCAAAAACCACAGGTGAGAAATCAGTTCCCAGGCCAGGGTGTTGTACTTGTCATACAGCGAAAAGCTATCCCAATTCCCTACCTTATCCGTGAGGTTTTTCAGCATAAAAAACTGCGGCAACGTAATCAGCGGAATGGCGGTCAAAAGGGGGATGCCAACACGCTCCATGCGCACCTTCAACCAGCGTTGAGGCTTGTAGCGCAGATAGAGCATGTAGGAAAAATAACCGGATATAACGAAGAAGACCTGCATGCGGAACGCGTGAATAAAATCATTCAACACCGTCAACCACATAGAGGCATCCTGGCTGTTAACAGCCCAGCGCTGAGTGGAGTAAATCAGAGAGACGTGAAAGGGTACGCCTAATAACATCAAATATGCTCGGATGGAGTCGAGAAAATATTCGCGTTCGGGTTTTGCTGAACTCATAAGCTTCCAATTTGTCAGTTTACTTGCCGGTTTCGCCCTGAAACCAGATTATGCTGGATGAAAATTCTACCGCCTGTAAACAGCGTATACTATCAGGTGATTCTGTATCTTAACCTGAAGGGTTTAATTATCCGAAAAGCACGCTTTTAGCTTACAAATCAGCGGAACAATCTTATGCATATGCTGTCGGAAAACCGAATAATCCTTTAAGATAAACAGGTTTGATTTGAGCGCACGAAAGGGGGGGATGTGCTAAATAAAGTGAATAATAAAGTGGGACTGGTAAAAATGCGCTGGGTAGGCGCGGCAGTCCTGCTGGCGTTGTACGCCAACAATAGCTGGGCGTTCAACATTGATGATGTGGCAAAACAAGCCAAGGCGTTGGCAGGGAAAGGTTACGAAGCGCCGAAGAGCAATTTACCCTCTCAGTTTCGTGATATGAAATTTGCGGATTATCAGCAAATCCAGTTTAACCACGACAAAGCATACTGGGGCAAACTGCGTACGCCGTTTAAGCTCGAGTTTTATCATCAGGGCATGTATTTCGATACGCCAGTGAAAATTAATGAAGTCACGGCGTCTTCTGTTCGCGAAATCAAATACAACCCCGACTATTTCAACTTCGGCAACGTCAAGCACGATGCTGATTCGGTTAAAAATCTCGGCTTTGCCGGTTTCAAGGTGCTGTACCCGCTGAACAAAAAGGGTAAAGACGACGAGATTGCCAGTTTCCTCGGCGCCAGCTACTTCCGTGTGATTGGTGAAGGCCAGGTTTATGGTCTTTCAGCGCGTGGTTTAGCCATTGATACCGCGTTGCCGTCAGGTGAAGAGTTCCCGCGCTTTAAAGAGTTCTGGATTGAACGTCCAAAACCGCAAGACAAACAGCTGGTGATCTATGCACTGCTGGATTCACCGCGTGCCGCCGGTGCCTATCGCTTTATCATCAAGCCGGGCAAAGAATCGACGGTTGATGTGCAGTCGAAAGTCTACCTGCGTGACAACGTCGGCAAACTGGGTGTAGCACCGCTGACCAGTATGTTCCTGTTTGGCGCTAATCAGCCATCGCCAGTCACCAATTTCCGTAATGAATTGCATGACTCCAATGGCCTGTCGATTCACGCGGGCAACGGTGAGTGGATTTGGCGTCCGCTGAATAACCCGAAACATCTGGCGGTGAGTACCTTCACCATCGAAAACCCGAAAGGTTTTGGTCTGCTGCAACGTGGTCGTGACTTCAGCCACTATCAGGATCTCGACGATCGCTACGACCTGCGCCCAAGTGGCTGGGTTGAGCCAATGGGTGACTGGGGCAAAGGCCGTGTTGAGCTGGTTGAAATCCCGACCGCCGATGAAACCAACGACAACATCGTTGCGTTCTGGACGCCGGAAAAACTGCCTGATCCAGGCAAAGAGATGAACTTCCAGTATCGCCTGCACTTCACGCGTGATGAAAACCTGTTGCATCAAGATGATGTGGCATGGGTGAAAAACACGCTGCGTTCAGCCGGTGATGTTAAACAGTCTAATCTGGTGCGTCAGCCAGATGGCTCCATCGCCTTTACCATCGATTTCGTCGGTAAAGCGATGAGCAAACTGCCTGACAATACGCAAGTTACGCCGCAGGTTAGCGTGGGCAATAACGCCGATGTGGTTGAGCAAAGCGTACGCTACAACCCGGTCACCAAAGGCTGGCGTTTAGTGTTGCGTCTGCGCGTGAAAGATAACAAGCAGCCGACCGAAATGCGTGCGGCGCTGGTGAGCGGCGACAAGACATTGACGGAAACCTGGAGCTATCAGTTACCTGCCAATGAATAAATCGATATTTCTACCTCAATCTTACGTGGAAGCTCTGCCGCTAGATGCGGCAGGGCGGGCTCGTCTGAGCGATTCGCTTCAGCATGCTCAGGCGTTCCACGCTATTCATACGTCGCTGGGGCAGGATAACGCCGCCAGCGAGCGCCCGGACGATGCGCCGCTCAAATCGGTGTCATCCCGCGTGCAAATGGCCTGGCCAGATTCGCTGGCGGATGGTCAACAGCTCAGCAAGGATTATCTCGACCGCACCACACTGAAGGCGATGCCAAAAGTGAAGCGATCGCTGATGTTCCCGGAAATCTGGCGGACTAACCCGATTGCCCGCGCCTGGGATTCACTGCGTGGTCAGAAATCCAACCCGCGCTATGCCACAGCAGAAGAGCAGAAGACGGAAGACAAATGGCGCCATGTGGGTTCTATGCGTCGTTACGTGCTGCTGATCCTTACGCTGTTGCAGACCGTGGTTGCCACCTGGTACATGAAAACCATTCTGCCTTATCAGGGCTGGACACTGCTCGACCCGATCGAGTTGTTTAACCAGAACTGGTTGCAGTCAGTTGAGCTGATCCTGCCGTACATATTACAAACCGGGATCTTGTTCCTGTTTGCCATTTTGTTCTGCTGGGTCTCCGCCGGTTTCTGGACCGCTTTAATGGGGTTCTTGCAACTGCTGATTGGCCGCGATAAGTACAGCATCTCCTATTCCACCACCGGTGATGAACCACTCAATCCTGAACACCGTACTGCGTTGATCATGCCTATCTGTAATGAGGATGTTGAGCGTGTGTTTGCCGGACTGCGTGCCACCTGGGAATCGGTGCAGCGTACCGGTAATGCTGAGCACTTCGATGTTTACATCCTGAGTGACAGCTATGATGCCGATATTGCCATCGCCGAGCAGAAAGCCTGGATGGAGCTGGTGCGTGATGTCGGTGGGGCAGGGAAGATTTTCTACCGCCGTCGCCGTCGCCGTGTGAAGCGTAAAAGTGGCAACATCGATGACTTCTGCCGTCGCTGGGGGAGCAACTACAGCTACATGGTGGTGCTGGATGCCGATAGCGTGATGAGCGGTGAGTGCCTGTGCGGTCTGGTGCGCATGATGGAAGCGAACCCGAACGCCGGTATCATCCAGTCGTCACCTAAAGCGTCCGGTATGGATACCCTGTATGCTCGCTGTCAGCAGTTTGCCACGCGTGTATATGGTCCGCTGTTTACGGCCGGTCTGCACTTCTGGCAGTTAGGGGAGTCGCACTACTGGGGCCATAACGCCATCATCCGTGTTCAGCCGTTTATCGAACACTGTGCGCTGGCACCGCTACCGGGTGAGGGTTCCTTCGCGGGCTCGATCCTGTCGCATGACTTCGTTGAAGCGGCCTTAATGCGCCGTGCCGGTTGGGGGGTGTGGATCGCCTATGATCTGCCTGGCTCTTATGAAGAGCTGCCGCCGAACTTGCTGGATGAACTGAAGCGTGACCGTCGCTGGTGTCACGGTAACCTGATGAACTTCCGCCTGTTCCTGGTGAAAGGTATGCACCCGGTGCACCGTGCGGTGTTCCTGACCGGGGTGATGTCTTACCTGTCAGCGCCGTTGTGGTTTATGTTCCTCGCCTTGTCCACCGCTTTGCAGGTGGTACATACGCTCATGGAGCCGACCTACTTCCTGCAACCGCGCCAGCTGTTCCCGGTGTGGCCGCAGTGGCGTCCTGATCTGGCAATTGCGCTGTTCTCTACCACTTTGGTGCTGCTGTTCCTGCCGAAACTGCTCAGTGTCGTGCTGATCTGGTGTAAAGGGGCAAAACCTTATGGTGGCGCCATCCGCTTATTCTGCTCACTGATACTGGAAATGTTGTTCTCGGTGCTGTTAGCGCCGGTGCGTATGCTGTTCCACACGGTGTTTGTGGTCAGCGCCTTCCTGGGTTGGGAAGTGGTCTGGAACTCACCGCAGCGTGACGACGATGCCACGCCATGGGGTGAAGCTTTCCGTCGCCATGGTTCGCAACTGCTATTAGGTATTGTCTGGGCAGTGGGTATGGGCGTGCTGGATCTCAATTTCCTGTGGTGGTTGGCGCCGATTGTGTTCTCACTGATTCTGTCACCCTTTGTCTCGGTGATGTCGAGCCGTGCCACTGTGGGGCAGAAAAGTAAGAACGCCAAACTGTTCCTGATTCCGGAAGAGTATGAGCCGCCGAAAGAGCTGGTCGATACCGATCACTACTTACAGGTGAACCGCCAGCGCGCGCTGAAGAATGGCTTTATGCATGCACTGTTCAACCCGGCGTTTAACGCGCTGGCGACAGCCATGGCGACCTCACGTCATAAGCAAAGTACCTTGCTGGATCATGCACGTGATCGTCGCGTCGATCAGGCCTTGAGTGATGCACCAGAAAAACTGAACCGCGAGCAACGCTTGCAGTTAATCAGTGACCCGGTGGTGCTGGCACGCGTGCATTCACGTTTGTGGGAAAGTGCGGATAAATACCATCAGTGGGTGGAGAGCTATCAAAAGCTGAAACTCAATCCTGAGGCATTGCCTCAGCGTTAAGATGGGAAATCGAAAAAGCGGCAGAAATGCCGCTTTTTTTTGGTCATGATTCTGACTAACGTAATCTTTACGTATTGAGGTGTGGTTATTTCACTACACGGGCGGTTAAACTGGCGCCAGTTCATTGTGAGTAAATGTTGTGAAAGATTTCCTGAAAATAACCGCGCTCAGTGCCGCCATTCTGCTGTTGAGCGGTTGCGGCAGTATTATCAGCCGCACCATTCCTGGCCAAGGGCACGGTAGCCAATATTATCCCGGCGTACAGTGGGATGTCCGTGATGGGCCCTGGCGCGTACTGACCATATTAGACTTGCCGCTGTCGCTGGTGATGGACACCCTGCTATTACCGGTTGATGCCCATCATGGCCCGTACGAATAAGCTTTAGGCCCAGTTGTCTGAGGGGCTATCATCATCTTCCCACTCTTCCGCTGCAGCCTCGCCTTCTTCGAGGTCACGCGGAGGTTCAAGCTGGAACTCGCCTTCATCCCACTCGTGCAAGGTATTTTCTGACTGCCACTCCTGTCGCAGTTCAACCTCGTCGAAATCACCGTCAAACACCGCCTGTGCTGCATCGCCGTTACAGATGGGCAGGCATTCTCCCTGGCCTTCTTCGTCGGCAAAAAACTCGGCCTGCCACATAGTGTCGCCATCTTGCATGATATACTTTTGCAGCGCGAACTGACTCACACTGGCATCGTCTGCGGTGATATCAGATTGGCTGGCAAGAAACTCTTCACGTGCAGCTTCAATGGCTTCTTCGAGGGTGCTAAACAGGTTCATGGTGAACTCCTTGTCGCTTGAAAGAGGATTTCACAGAAGAATAGACAAAAAAATGGCAGCGTGCAGAGCGGCGAGAAAATAACGGTGGGTGGTTGAGGAAAATTCAACCACCCATACCGTTTATATCATCTTTTGCGGGAAGTGCAGTACAGGACGCACAGACTCGCGAATAATTGGGGCAGAATAACGGATGCAGCATTTAATACAGGGTTTCACCTTTTTAAAATTAATTCTCGCGGTCGATAAAGCCTGATTTAAATTATAGAGCGTACCGATAAAAACCATATCCTCCTTTACGGGTAGACGTTTACACTCTTTCCGATGTAGAAGGTGATAGCCCTCCTGATCGGTACTGATCGTTACGTAGTAATAGATGCCTTTATTCATATTATAAGTTCCTGCGATATATTTGCTGTGTGTAATCTTTTTATATTTTTAGAAGGGCAGTTATTGAACTAACTGTCACGGTTGAAACTAACTGGAATCGATTTCGCGGACAAATTCCAGAATGGAATAAGGATAGTTTTAAATACACAAAAGTGGCATATAGTGACCAAGCACTAAGACAATACCTTGTTAAGTAAGTTAATTTTACTGCATTGATAAGCGGAGCCAAAGCATTCAGCAATATTAAATAGGAATAGGCCTGGAATTGATGAAAATCAGATCCGTGCGAGCATATTTCAATCAGTAAATGGCGTTGATGCTGATAGAGCTAATTTCAATAAGTTGCGTGGTTGGATGTTCACATTTTGTTAACAAAGATTAAGATTCTGCATCGCTACTGATGCTTTATCACATCGAATAAAGTTAAAACTGGTACCAACGAAACATTCAGCCTGAGTTCCGACTGGTCCAGTTTTACCTAATTTGAGCGGATATCATCGTGATATAAGGCAAATTCACACGGAAAACAGTGGAACACAAAGTGTGCTCCACATCACATTAATACAGCGATGGTTGACCTTCGGGGCGGGTTTTGAAACGACGATGCAGCCACATGTATTGTTCTGGTGCGAGTAGAACGGACTCTTCCACCACTTTATTCA
The DNA here is from genome assembly GCF_059412425.1 of Pantoea sp. CFCC18177. Classification (NCBI taxonomy): domain Bacteria; kingdom Pseudomonadati; phylum Pseudomonadota; class Gammaproteobacteria; order Enterobacterales; family Erwiniaceae; genus Pantoea; species Pantoea sp. CFCC18177. Next base: position 96,178 of record NZ_JBNBPL010000003.1, on the reverse strand, counting down.
TCACAACTGCTGTATCAAGCTCGCTTTCCAGTGAGAACTTCGCACGAATGTCGGGCATCATCTTTAATTCATAGCCGCGTCCATTGGGCAGGCGGCGCGCCAGAAAAGGCACCACGCTGGGATTGCCCAGGCGAATCAGCATATGTGTGCCAGTGGTGGTTGCGGCATCCTGCACGGCGAAGAACGGCGCAAACACGCTGCTGCGTGGACCATAATCATGGTCGGGTGCATACCAGATGATGTCATTGTTCTTCATGGCGCGAATCATGCCTTTAAGATCCTTACGATCAAGCATGCTTTTATTGGAGCGCATTCTTCCCCACGTCTGCAGCCAGTCAATCAACTTGTTGTCGTTAGGGCGATAAACACCGATGCCCGGATTATGCATGCCAAATACGCGCGCGCCCAGTTCAAGGGTGAGAAAATGCATGCCAATCAGTAAAATGCCGCGTTTCTCGGCCAAGGCATTAGCCACATGCTCAAGCCCAGTGGTCTTCACCCATTTCTGGATGCGCCAGTCTGGCCAGAACCACGCCATACCTGTTTCAATCAGCCCCATACCCACCGATTCAAAATTATGCTTTACCATCGCCTCACGTTCGTTGGTGGGCATGTCAGGGAAACAGAGTTCAAGGTTACGTTGCGCTACTTCAACACGCCGTTTCATGAAACGCATCGCTACACGACCCAGACCACAGCCAAACGCGTGCAAAACCGGATAGGGGAGTAATACCAACAGGTAGAGGAAACCAATGCCAATCCAGGTAAACCAGTAACGTGGATGAAGAAGCTCACGAGTAAATTGGGGAAGTTGAGTCATTGAAATGTCAGTATCCTGCGTCTTGTGCCAGAGAGTCCGGTTTCTGTTATTTGCCGCGATTATGCCATTTTTTCTTGCTGACTGAAATCAAGCATAGCTTGCACGTTGGTGAAAGGCAGCAGCTTTGCGCATTAAATAGCAATGGCAGCGCAGAACTGCGCCCGTAATCACGGCTATCAGGATAATCCTTCCTGGGGCTTTGCTTCGGGGGGAATTCAGGTATCATGTGCGCGCTAAATTTCTCTGATTGCTAACAGGAAGAACACCATGCCAGTGTTACACAACCTTGTTTCCAATAAAGAGCTGAAAGAACGTATGTTGGTGGAAACCGAGCCACGTACCACAGTCTCTTTTTATAAGTATTTCCAGATTGCCGACCCAAAAGCATTCCGTGACGCCCTCTATGTTGAGATGACCAGGCTCAAGGTGTTTGGCCGCGTGTACGTTGCTCATGAAGGGATTAACGCGCAAATCAGTGTGCCCGCCAGTCAGTATGAAGCCATGAAGTCTGCGCTCTATGCGTTTGATCCGGCATTCAACAATCTGCGTATGAACATTGCGTTAGACGATGACGGCAAATCATTCTGGGTGTTACGTCTTAAAGTGCGCGAACGTATTGTCGCGGACGGGATAGAAGACACGAGTTTTGATGCCAGCGATGTCGGCGCCTATTTGAAAGCCGCGGACGTGAATGCCTTGCTCGACGACCCGGAAGTGGTTTTTGTCGATATGCGTAATCACTACGAATTTGAAGTGGGGCATTTCGATAATGCCATTGAAGTCCCGGCTGATACGTTCCGCGATCAACTGCCGATGGCAGTGGATATGCTGCAAGACCAGAAAGACAAAAAAATTGTCATGTACTGCACCGGCGGCATTCGCTGTGAAAAAGCCAGCGCGTGGATGAAACACAACGGCTTCAACGATGTGTCACACATTGAGGGCGGCATTATTGAATATACCCGTCGCGCCCGTGAGCAAGGGTTACCGGTGCGTTTCAAAGGCAAAAACTTTGTCTTTGATGAACGCATGGGGGAGCGTATTTCCGACGATATTCTTTCCAGCTGCCACCAGTGTGGCGCGCCTTGCGACAGCCATACTAACTGCGTCAATGACGGCTGCCATCTGCTGTTTATTCAGTGCCCAAGCTGCGCAGAGAAGTACCATAACTGCTGCAGCCCTATCTGCATGGAAGAGTCAAAACTGGAACCTGAAGAGCAGCGCGCACGCCGTGCTGGTCGGGAAAATGGCAATAAAGTGTTCAATAAATCTCGCGGATTACTGAACATGACCATGGCCATCCCTGTACCTGAGAAGAAGTAATCGCTTAACAGCCTGAGGTCACCTGACTTCAGGCTATATACCCGTCATACTTCAAGCCGCAGGTGCGTTGGCTGCCTTCACTCACCCCAGTCACATACTGGTGTATGCTCCCGGGGATTCGTTCAGTTGCCGCCTTCCTGCACCAAGAGTAGGCCCCATGAGGGGACTAGAAGTATTTAGGGTTTATATATGTTACTGACGCACGCCTTCCACCGAAATGATCAGTTCTGCCGTTTGCGATGCGGGTCCGAGATCTTTGCTGATATTAAACTCTTTCAGGACGATATTGCCGCTGGCTTCAAACCCTGCACGATAACCGCCCCATGGATCTTTGCCTTCGCCGATTAATTTGGCATCCAGTGTGATCGGTTTCGTCACGCCATTCAGCGTGAGATTGCCGGTGATCTTATAATCCTGCCCCTCTTTTTTCACCGCGGTGGAGGCAAAAGTGGCCTGCGGGAATTTTGCGGTATTCAGGAAGTCGGCACTGCGGATATGTTTGTCACGCTCAGCATGATTAGTATCAAGGCTGGCAGTATTGAGGGTGACGTTAACTTTATCTGCGGCCGGATTCGCCTCGTCAAAGGTAAAGGTACCGTCAAAGTCTTTAAAGCTGCCATACAACCAACTGTAACCCAGATGCTGGATGCGGAACTGTACAAAGGCATGCTGGCCTTCTTTATCAAACTTATACTCCGCAGCGTTAGCCATAGAACCGGTGCTCAGTACACCGGCGGCGCTCAACGCCAAAATCGTTTTCTTTAACATGTTACTTTTCCTTTTCAGAGGTTAAGGGGATGCGGTAACCCAGCATCCTTTTTAGGGTCACATCTCGATCGATAAAATGGTGTTTCAACGCGGCCAGCGCATGCAGAACGGAAAACAGCACCAAACTCCATGCCAGCCATAGATGCACATTCCCCGCCAGGTCAACCTGGACGCCGGCTCCACTGAACAGGGCGGGGACATTGAACCAGCCAAAAACAGAAATGGGTTTGCCATCGGCTGTAGAGATGAGATAGCCGCTCAATAAGAGAACCAGCAACAGCCCATACAGCAGCCAGTGCGCGGCGCTGACTGCACGGCGAACCTGCGGCGAGTAATGTTTGAGCGGCGCAGGAGGAGGGGAGATTACACGCCAGCACAGGCGCAGAAGGAGTGCAGCGAACAACAGGATGCCGATGCCTTTATGGATTTCCGGGGCGTTGTGGTACCAGCTATCGTAATACCCCAAACCCACCATCCATAAACCCAATGCAAACATGCCGTAAATAGCCAGCGCCATGAGCCAGTGTAATAAAATGGAGACGAGCCCGAAGTGTTGGGATGAATTACGCCACATGTTTGTGAACCAGTGATGGAAATAAGTAGCAATGAGCATCCACATTTTGAAATGTGAAAGCAATCAGGCTTACTTTTCTATAACTTCCGCAAAGACTTTCGGAATAAATGAGTGATTATTTAAAAGTTAACCAGGATTATTGAATGCAGGGTGTTATCGGTGGGGATAAAAATGAATAATGGCATAATTACTACACCAAATGCGTCACCGCTGTCGGTAAAGTTTCATGAAATAACAATTAACGTCAGTTTATGTCAATAAGGCTGGCGCATCACTGCGCCAGCACCAAGGAATTTTATGCGAATCGTGCCAGTGAGAACGGTGAAACGTCGAAAGAGAACGGTTTTTCCTGCGCAAATTCGCTGGCCAGTTCACCCAGCACGCTGGCAAATTTAAAACCGTGCCCACTCAAACCGGTGATGATCAAACGATTGGGTTCGCCCGGCAGTGTATCAATAATGAAGTCTTCATCTGGCGTGTTGTCATAGCTGCACGCTTCACCATGTAAACAAACTCCCACACCGGGCAGGAACTGGCGCAGGAAACTAAAGGCTTCATTACCATCAGCCGCGATGCTGCCAAAAGGCTTGCGGTCCTCAGGTTTTTGCATTGGCTGTCCGCCATCATGGCGGCCCACTTTTAAGGCGTTGTTATCCGCAGGGAAGCCATAAAAATGAGTACCGTCTGGCATCTCAACGGTGAAACCAGGGAATTGGTTGTTCTCACTGTAACGACCGTCAGCCTGATACCAGGCGAAGACTTTACGCACCGGTGTGACTGGCAAATCTTTCACTAACTGGCTGACCCAGGTTCCGGCGCTGATAAGCAGCTTACGTGCGCGAAACACGCCGTCACGCGTCGTGACCTGCTGAAGATCACCATCGCGGCCAATTTCACTCACTGGACAGTTAAACAGCTGGGCACAGCCAGCATGCTCAGCCAATTGCACCCAACTGCGCACGGCCTGTTCACATTTGAGGAAGCCGGAATGAGGTTCAAATACGCCAATGTATCCGTCTGGTACGCTAACCTGCGGCCAGCGCTTGCGCACCTCATCAGCCTGCAACACTTTCACGTCCAGTTGAAACGCTTTTGCGCTGTCGATGACGTTCTGGATAAACGAAGAAGTGATGGGCGCGAGGTTAAGAATACCGCTGCGATGCATAATGCGTTCACCGCTCTGCTGTTCCAGCTCGTCCCACAGAGTTTGCGCACGTAACACCAAAGGGACATAACGTTCACCTTCACCATACGCATGACGGATCAAGCGGGTTTCACCATGGTGCGTGCCTTGGTTGTGTGGCGGGTGGGCACTATCAATCATTAATACAGATAAGCCAGCCTGCGTGGCATAAAAACCGGCGGCTGCCCCGACCGATCCGCTGCCCACCACAATCAGATCATAAACCATAACCCCATCACTCCTGCAAAACGGCGAAAATTTTCAACAGCATACCAAAAGAGAGCGCCCATGAAAAAGGCACCCTGTTGGGTGCCCTTTCACGCGAAGATAAGAAATTAGTGCTTTTGATTATCGCGTAGGTATTGCTCTGTGGACTCTATCTTTGCAATGCCAGCTTCGAGTATCGAGATGAACTGTCTGGCTACATCGGTAGTCAGCCAGTAGGTGGGTCCCACGTCAGCTTCTTCTTCTTTCTGATCCTGCGATGATAGCGAGTGCAGGCGGATCATCATGGCGTCATAACTGTCTACAGTACTGATGTCCCATCCTACCAGCGGATGAGTCTGAATGACGTCTTTATTTCTGTCCATTATAACCTCCATATTACTCGTTAAACGAAGTGCTTCTTGAGGTTCAATGCGGCTTTTCTTGCACTAGCGGGACAATTATAACATGAAACAGGCGGTACAATAGTTAAAAAGTGGCGTGTTCTAAATCTTAACTAAAATAATTGCGTTTAGAATGCGACTTTCGTCGAATAATAGCATGCCCAGCGAGACGGGCATTTATTCGATAAACTAACGCGTATCAGTAACAGCATTATCGGCGAACCTAACCAGAAACTTTAGGTTCTCTCAACACGAGCGAAAGTGCTGGTCTCAGGCGTGAGGTTCTGTGGGCGACTGGCCATTGCGTTTCTGAATCTCTTCCGCTAACCGGGTAAAATGCTGCTGTAACTGTGCGTCATGGTTCTGGTTTTGTGCTTCGAGCGACAGATTGTGCACCAGTAGCTGACTGGCACGATCGTCGAGACAGAACGTTAAACTGGCGAATGCGTTTTCCAGCACGGTTAAACGGCGCTGTTGTTCGGCAATTAAAGCCAGCAACTCACCAAAGGTCATCGCCTCTTCTGGTTTTTCAGTAGTCATGTAAAACACCTCCTGTAAGCATGACGAGGCAAGAATAGGGGATCGTTTGATCAGAGTCTAGATGCAGCGAGTTTATCTGGCGAGGGGGAAATAAAAACAAAAAAACCGGGTGGCGAAACCCGGTAAAACGGCACTGCGGCAGTTAATCAGTAATAAACCAGTCGTCTGCACTTTCCCACGTTTCTTGTAAAATATCGCTAATACGCTCCCGCGTGTCTTTGCCGCCGCCGAATACGCTGAGCTGGTTGCCGCCGGCATAGCGGACTTTGACATGGTGATCGTCATCGGGGAAATCACGAGAAATACGGCGGGTCAGTTCTGCACTGAGCGCATCCAGTGCACCCGCGGGAAGGGGCTGAGTTTTCGCAACGGTAATTTCAACACGCATAAAAGCCTCCGGGATAATATACTGTTTATTTGTACAGTATAATTATGCCGAAGGCAACAGATGCAACGTTATTCTTTTATGCGCCAGTTGAGGGTCTCACCGGCCAGGAAGGGGACCAGTGTATCGTCGGCGACCTGAACGCTTTCCTGCACTACCCAGGATTCACGCACCAGGGTTAAGGTGCCTTCGTTAAGTGGCAAGCCATAGAAGTTGGGACCATTCTCTGAACAGAACGCCTCAAAGTGTTCCAGCGCATTCAAATCTTCAAACACCGTGGCGTAGGCCGGCAGAGAGGTCGGTGCGTTAAACACGCCCGCGCAGCCGCAGCTGGCTTCTTTCAAATGGCGCAAATGTGGTGCGGTATCCGTGCCAAGGAACACGCGACGGTTGCCACTGGCGACCAATTTACGCAGCGCTTCCTGATGGATATTTCGTTTTAGAATCGGCAGGCAATAAAGATGCGGGCGCACGCCGCCCACCAGCATGTGGTTCCGGTTGAACATCAGGTGTTGAGGCGTGATGGTGGCACCAAGCAATTCGTTACCTGCCGCGAGGTACTCCGCAGCTTCTTTGGTCGTAATGTGTTCCATGACGACTTTTAATGCCGGGAAGCGCTGACGCAGCGGCTCCAGCACGGTTTCAATAAAGCGTGCTTCGCGGTCAAAAATATCGATATGGGAATCCGTGACTTCACCATGAACCAGCATCGGCATACCGAGCTGCTGCATACGCTCTAACACCTTGGCAATGGAATCAATATTGGTGACGCCATGGCTGGAGTTCGTGGTGGCATGAGCGGGATAAAGCTTAGCGGCGGTGAACGTGCCGTTGCGGAAGCCGCGTTCAATTTCATCCGGATCTAATGAATCCGTGAGGTAGCAGGTCATCAGCGGCGTGAAAGCGTGTTCTGCTGGCAGCGCGGCAAGAATGCGTTCGCGATAAGCAACAGCGGCTTCAACGCTGGTGACTGGCGGAACCAGGTTTGGCATGACAATCGCACGACCGTTCACCGCACTGGTATAAGGCAGTACTGCATTGAGCATCGCGCCATCGCGCAGATGGATGTGCCAGTCGTCAGGGCGGCGAATGGTGATTTGCTGAGGTTGGGCTGTCATTCAAAAGGCTCCGGCTAAGAAAAAAAACGAAAGGGCACGTTTAGGCCGGGGAGTAATCATAAGGGTGTGAGCAACCGTTTGCACGGGATTTTGTTGCCGCCATGAAAAACCGCACCAGAAGGTGCGGTTTTGCCGGTTAATCCGTAAACGGAATCACCAGTTGTCCGGGTTTTACCTCAATGCCTTTGGCAAATTTCTTCGCAAAAGCTTCACCTTTACTGCGATCTTCACTCAGCACATAGGCCGGTTTTTCATTGAAATAGCGCTTCAGCGACTCATTCAGGTAGGGCGTCAGGGTCTTCATTATTGAGGCCATTTTTTCCGGCTGCACCTGGGCATCGACGATCTCCATGTCATGCAGGTAAATTGCCCCTTCCTGCGCATTGAACACCGGCTGTGCCTTCATCTTCAGCTGCATTTCTGCTTGCTGTGGGCCAAACAGTGAGCTGACATTGATGTTGGCTTTACCGGAAAGGGTGATCTTGCCCGGTTCTTCGCGGCCAATCTGGCTATTCAGATCGCTTAGGACAATATGCGCATTCACCAGCCCAGAAACGCCGACGTCTTTCTCGAAGTTATTGCGCTTTTGCAGCGCCTGATTCACTTCTTGTTCGCTGATGGTGTATTGCGTCAATTGGTTACAGCCGCTCAATAGCACGGCTAAAAACAGGGCCAGTAGCCCGTACATCGCCTTTTTCATCGTTCCTCTTCCTGAATGATATGGCAAACCCGGCATAGCCTGCCTGAAAGCGGGCCAGGAGTCACCAGGAGAGGGACGAGAAACGCCGATGCGTTTCTCGTAAAGCACAGATTATGCAGCGATAGAAGAGAGCAGGTTAATCTGCGTTTGCTTCGCCATGTTGTCACGATAATCGGCGACGCGGCTCGGCCAGTCGATACCGGCAACCAGCGTTAGGGAGCGCAGCAGCGGGAACAGATTGATGTCGTCTTCAGACAGTTCGCCATTCACCGCATTGGGTTTGACGATCAACTTATCGAGCTGGCGCAAATCATCACTGATATTTTTAATCAGTCCCGGCGCGTGTTTGCGCAGTTCGCCAAAGTCACCGAGGCTGGCTTGCTTTTTATCACGGAAATAGTTGCGCGCTTCAGGCGTGGCAAACTCGGCAAAGGCGGCGTCAGCAATACGGGGAATCAGCAGTTTATTAATGTAGCCGTTGACACGGCGCAGCCAGTCACTGATAGCCGGGTTATTTTTGCCGTTAAGCAGCGGCTCGCGGTCTTGCTTATCCACCAGTCGCACAATATCCATGCTTTCCGGCATCGCACTGCCATCGGCCTTTTGCAGTATCGGGGCCATCTTCTGACCAATCAGTTTCTTTGGCATCTGCTCGTCGTCATTGAGCATGACGATCAGCTCGACCGGCAGATTTTTTAAACCAAAAATCATGCGCGCTTTGACGCAGAAAGGGCAGTGATCGTAGATGTAGAGTTTCATCCCGCTTCTCCTGTGATGATAAGGGTGACAAGCGTCACCCTTTTTCCGGACGTGCGGGAAGTATGGAAGAGATTATCAACAGGGGCAAACTAGCTGCTGAAGATGGCCGGTGCCACCGGGCGTGGCTGGAACTGCCACCACAAGGCCAAAAGCGTGACCATGCCAACGCTGCTCAATAACATCCATGGCAGTTCAGGCAGTGCCATCTGCTGCCCAACATCAAACATCCAGCCGCCACCGGAGTAGCCAATCAACCCTCCAATGGCGAGCCCTAAGCGGCTAAAGCCCATGTAACTCCCGCGAGCGCGTGAACTGGCCAGCGAAGCGCTAAGCGTTTCTCGCGCCGGTTCGGCAATAATGGAACCGAGATAAAACACGCCAATGAGCATAAACAGAGAGGGCAATGAATCGGTCATGCCTACTGGCAGCAGGCTGAAGGTCATCAGGAACAAACCGGCCATCAGACGCGTTTCTAAACGAAAACGTTTTTCGCTCCAGCGTGCCAGCGGATAGAGCAGGCTCAATGACAACATGGCTTCGATGGCATACATCCATTTCACCGCAGCCGGCGCGCCAGCCACCTGGTTGACCATCACGGGCAGCATCAGCATCACTTGCACCGCCAGGATGTAATAGCCGGTCAGCGTCAGCACATAGAGGCGAAAACGCTTATCTTGCCAGACCCGCAGCATGCCTTCGCGCATGGCAATCCGTTCGGTCGAAATGCGCCATGCCGGTAACCATACGGCATTAAATATGGCCGCCGCGACAAACACCGCTGCACCCACCCAGCACACCAGACGGAAATCCCACGCCAGCAGCCAACTGCCGACCAGCGCGCCCAATACCGCACCGGCACTGTCTTGCATCATCAGAAGGGAGAAAAAACGTCCGCGCTCGCGAGCACGCACCAGCTTAACCACCATGGCACTGCGGGGGGGATCAAACAAGGTGCCTCCCAGCCCCGAGAGCAGGCAGGCCAGCCACAGCAGCCAGGGTTGGTGTGCCAGCGCCATGCAGGCAAACCCGGCGGCGCGCATCAACATGCCTGTCACAATCAAAGGACGCGCACCAAAGCGGTCAGCAATAGCACCGCCAAAAATGCCCAATCCTTGCTGCACAAATTGACGCAGACCCAGCGCGATGCCGACCATTAATGCCGCCCAGCCGAGTTGCTCAACAAAGTGAATGGAAATCAGGGGGAATACCACGAAAAACCCTAACACCACCAGCATGTTATCCACTAACAAAAATGTTTTACCGAGGCGTCGTGCCCGCGCTACCCGAGACATGCTTTATCCTGAGCAAGAGAGAAGAGAAAGAGACCAGTTGGTCTATTTTCCACCTGCCAACAGGGGAAAAACAGGGTTATCAGGATGATATTTTTTAATCGCATGAGCAGGAATATTAATCCTGGATCGGGAAGAATCACTTTGCCCCGTGGCAAGGGTTTTACCGCAGCCAAGGTGGCGGTTATAGTGAGAAGTATCGCCGCTGGCGTACATCTTTCTTAAAGTTATGGATTTCAGGAGTCATGATGTTTGGCTATCGTTCTGCTGGCCCACGCGTGCGCCTCACGACCGACCGTTTAGTGGTTCGTTTAGTGCACGAACGCGATGCCTGGCGACTGGCGGATTATTACGCCGAAAATCGCGTTTTTCTCAAACCCTGGGAGCCGGTGCGTGATGAAAGCCACTGCTATCCCTCCGGCTGGCAGGCGCGTTTAGGATTGATCGCTGATATGCATAAACAGGGGTCTGCCTACTATTTTGTGTTGATGGACCAGGAAGAGCATGAAATACGCGGCGTCGCGAATTTCAGTAATGTGCTGCGCGGTTCCTTTCACGCCTGTTATCTCGGCTATTCGCTGGGTGAAAAGTGGCAAGGGCAGGGCATGATGTTTGAAGCGCTGCAGTCGGCGATTCGCTATATGCAGCGCCAGCAACGTATCCATCGCATCATGGCCAACTATATGCCGCATAATCAGCGCAGTGGCGATCTGCTGGCACGACTCGGTTTTGAGAAAGAGGGTTATGCGAAAGACTATTTGCTGATTGATGGACGCTGGCAGGATCATGTCCTCACGGCGCTCACCTGGCGCGACTGGACCCCGGATCGTCGTGGACAATAATAAGGACTTGAAAATGAAGATGGCACTCTCTGCTCAGGCGCTGCGCGTTATTGGCTGCCTGCTGGAAAAGCAGGTCACTACGCCCGAACAGTACCCACTCTCCCTCAATGGCGTGGTCACCGCCTGCAATCAAAAATCCAACCGCGAACCGGTGATGAACCTCAGCGAAATGGAGGTGCAGTCACAACTTGATGAGCTGGTGAAGAAGCATCTGGTGACCTCCAATAGCGGTTTTGGTCAGCGCGTGAGTAAATATGAGCAGCGCTTTTGCAACTCGGCGTTTGGCAACCTGCAACTCAGCAGTGCTGAAGTGGCGGTATTGACCTTGCTGTTTTTGCGCGGTGCTCAGACGCCAGGCGAACTGCGTACCCGCAGTGGACGCCTGCATGAGTTTAGCGACATGAACGAAGTGGAACAGACGCTCAACGGCTTAATTACGCGGGACGATGGCCCGATGGTGGTGCGCCTTGCACGTGAGCCGGGCAAACGCGAAAGCCGCTACACGCACCTTTTCGCTGGTGATGTGCTGGAAGAGGCATCAGAAAACGTCAGTGCAGTTAACCACGACGATCTTGCTACACGGGTTGCACAGTTAGAAGCCCGCGTGGCGCAGCTGGAACAATTGCTGCAACAGGAGCATTAAGATGACGCTGCGTATTGGCATGGTGGGATTAGGCGGCATCGCGCAGAAAGCCTGGTTGCCGGTGTTGTCTCAGGCGACCGGCTGGCAGTTAGCCGGGGCTTTTTCGCCCAATCAGGCGAAAGCGCAGCCGATCTGCGACAGCTATCGTATGCCTTATTTTAGCCGGCTCGATGCACTGGCCGCGGCCAGTGACGCGGTATTTGTGCACAGCAGTACCGCCAGCCATTTTGAGGTGGTGCAAGCACTGCTGCTGGCGGGTAAAGATGTCTGTGTCGATAAACCCTTAGCCGAAACCTTGCAGCAAGCTGAAAACCTGGTGGCGTTGGCGGAGAAGCGTAAACGTAAATTGATGGTGGGGTTCAATCGCCGTTTTGCGCCACGTTATCAGCAGTTGAAAAGTGAAATGCCGCGTGCAGCCTCTTTGCGCATTGAGAAACATCGTGCGGATAGCGTCGGCCCTCATGATCTGCGTTTTACCCTGCTGGATGATTATCTGCATGTGGTTGATACCGCACTGTGGCTGGCAGGAGGCAAACTGACGCGCGAGCAAGGCCACATTGAGACTAATGACGAGGGTGCGATGCTGTTCGCGGAGCATCACTTCTCGGCAGGTGCGCTGCAAATCACCACCAGCATGCATCGGCGTGCCGGCACACAGCGTGAAGTGGTCAGTGCTATCTGTGACGGCGACTATATCGAAATCAACGAAATGCGTGACTGGCAGCAAGAGAGTAGCAGCGGTTTATATCGCAGTGCGCCGCCAGCATGGCAAAGTCATCTTACGCAGCGTGGCTTCAGCGGTGCGGCACACCATTTTATCCAGTGCGTAGAAAATCAGACGATGCCTGAAACCAGTGGCGAACAGGCGCTGGCAGCGCAGCGTTGGATAGAAAAACTGTGGCGAGATGCTGAACAGGAATAACCCCTTGTAACACTCAATGCTGGTCATTTCCCGCTGTGGCAGTAGACTATCGCCGGACATCACAGGATGTCCGCGCTAAGTTGCTCATTTATCCGAAACTTTTCAGGATGCGCCACACATTATGAATTTGTTGAAATCGCTGGCTGCGGTCAGTTCGATGACGCTGTTTTCCCGCGTGCTGGGTTTTGCCCGTGATGCCATTGTGGCCCGGGTTTTCGGTGCCGGGATGGCCACCGATGCCTTCTTCGTTGCCTTCAAGCTGCCGAATCTATTGCGCCGTATTTTTGCCGAAGGCGCATTTTCACAGGCGTTCGTGCCCATTCTCGCTGAGTACAAAAGTAAACAGGGTGAAGACGCCACGCGCGTGTTTGTCGCCTATGTCTCGGGTTTGCTGACGCTGGTGTTGGCGGTGGTGACGGTGCTGGGCATGATTGCCGCACCTTGGGTGATTATCGTGACGGCGCCAGGATTTGCCGATACAGCGGATAAATTTGCCCTGACCAGTTCGCTGTTACGCGTGACCTTTCCTTATATTCTGCTGATCTCCCTCGCGTCCCTGGCGGGGGCTATTCTGAACACCTGGAATCGCTTTTCGGTGCCCGCGTTTGCTCCTACGCTGCTGAACATCAGCATGATTGGTTTTGCCGTGTTTGCCGCGCCACACTTCCATCCGCCGGTGATGGCACTGGCATGGGCCGTGGTGGTGGGGGGCGTTCTGCAGCTCTTCTACCAGCTGCCGCATCTGAAGAAAATTGGCATGCTGGTGCTGCCTCGCGTTAATCTGCGTGATGCGGGCGTATGGCGTGTGATGCGTCAGATGGGGCCAGCCATTCTTGGTGTGTCGGTGAGTCAGATTTCGTTGATCATCAACACCATTTTTGCCTCCTTCCTCGTCTCCGGTTCGGTATCCTGGATGTACTATGCGGACCGACTGATGGAATTCCCTTCCGGCGTACTGGGTGTGGCATTAGGCACCATTTTGTTGCCGTCACTGGCGAAGAGTTTTGCTAGCGGTAATCATGACGAATATTCGCGTTTAATGGATTGGGGTTTGCGTTTGTGCTTCCTGCTGGCGCTGCCTAGCGCGGTGGCATTGGGCATTCTTTCCGGGCCGTTGACAGTGGCCTTGTTCCAGTACGGTAAGTTCACGGCGTTTGATGCCGCCATGACGCAACGCGCGCTGGTCGCGTATTCGGTGGGCTTGATGGGGCTGATTGTGGTGAAGGTGCTGGCACCCGGTTTCTATTCCCGTCAGGACATCAAAACGCCGGTTAAAATTGCTATCGTCACGCTAATCATGACACAGCTGATGAACCTGGCCTTTATTGGCCCGCTTAAGCATGCTGGGCTGTCATTATCGATTGGTCTGGCGGCCTGTCTTAATGCCGCGCTGCTTTACTGGCAATTACGTAAGCAAGATATCTTCCAGCCGCAGCCTGGCTGGCTCAGCTTCCTTGTGCGGTTGTTTATTGCGGTGGTGGTGATGGCCGCTGCACTGCTCGGCATTCTGTACGTGATGCCGGCGTGGGAAGAGGGGCAGATGTGGTGGCGTTTGCTGCGTCTGGCGGCGGTGTGCGCCATCGGTGGCGGCGCCTACTTTGTGATGCTGGGCTTGCTCGGCTTCCGACCCAAAGATTTTGCCCGCCGCACGTTGGCATAAAAAAAATCCCGCCTCGGCGGGATTTTTCTTTTTACCCTTTGCGACTCAAAGTCGCCTGACCCTTGCCTAATCCATCTGGGCCGTAAAACGCCTGCGTCTGGTGCGGTTTAAGCACGGCCAGCGCATCATGGGTATAGCGGATTTGATGCTGCAGCAGAATCCCATTGTGCGTATTGGTATCACGCAAACGACGGGTATGCTGCTGAATGCTCTGCCAGCGGCGTTCACGATCGCTGTGACCACCATATGGCGCCTGAGTACCGAGCGATTTTTCGGTATTACGGCGCATTTCGTCCAGATAATTCAACGTAGTCAGCAGCGCGCTTTTGTCTTCTGATATGCGCTGTAACAGGTTGCCATTAACCTGGCCGGCAGAAAGTTGCTGTTGCTCTTCATCCATCACTACGGTGAGTGAAGCCAGCACGTCCTGCATTTTTTCTAAGGTGGTCAGCAGATTGTCCATTGGGATCAGTTACCCTCTAAATACGCCTTGGTATCGGCGATCAGCGCATCGGCGATCTTACCGGTATCCATTTTCAGTTCACCATTACGAATGGCGGTTTTCAGTTGTTCAACACGTGCGGTGTTGATGTCTTTACTGCCAGGCTGCATCAGCTGCGCCTGAGCGGCACTCAACTTCACTTCCGCACCGCTTTCGCTGGTGGTGGTTGTGGTGGCAGACGTGGCGGTTTGACGCACTTTGCCGCTGTTGTCGTTGGTGTCGCGAGACTGTACAGTGCTCACCGGGTTTAATGGTTGCGTTCTTTCGATGCTCATGGTCTTGCTCCTGTAAGGTCAGTTGGGGGTCAGCCAACTGAGTCAGCATAGGGTAATGTCTTTGTTGATATCTCTATCGGCAGAACAGCAGGGTTCTTTAACGCTTTATAGCGATATCAGAATATTCCCATCCGCGTCGACGCGACCACTGACCACCTGCCCATTTCCCATGCGTACACGCACCATTTGAGCTGCACTGGCGTTGTTCAGCGCACGTCCTTCGCTGCTGGCATTAAACCCGTTTCCACTCGCCACTACCATCACATTTTGACCCGCTTTAACACGCCATGGCTGACGCAACATGGAAGCGGTTACCGCCTGTCCAGGGGGGATATCGCGCAGCGCAATCGCATCGGCCACGCTGTTGTGATCAAACAGGGCGCGTGGCGGTAATTCATCCAGACGACCGGTTTCCATGCGGAAGTCATTTGGGTCGAGCGTTGTACCGCGCATCACCTGACGACTGGCCACCAGATATTGCCCCGTGACCTGCACCTGCACCTGCAAAAAGCGACGATTCTGCGCACAGTTAGCTGAAATGCTGAGATTACCCCACTGGCGGCTGTTGCCCGGGAGCTGCAGCTCCGGCGTATCACACGTCGGCCACTGTTCTTGTGGCGTACGAATCACCACGGTCATACCCGCCGCGTGCTGCGGATCGCGCGCTTTAAAAAACTGGGTTAACTGAGCGGTCAAATCCGTTGAATAGCCGGGCAGCGCGATGGCCAACAAAAGGGTGGCCAGCAAGGGTGAAAATCTGCGCATAAACGCCTCCTGTCGAGAAGATGGCCTGAGTCTACTCTTCGCGCGAAAAATTCAATGTCAAAAATAGCCGTTATTTTTGCTGCTATTCAGACGATCACCCTTGCTTTTGTCCACTTAAGCTGTCAGCTCAAAATTCTCATTCGCGGAGGAAGCATGCTCGACAAACTCGATGCCGCGCTGCGATTTGGTACAGAAGCGTTAAACCTGCGTGCTCAGCGTCAGGAAATCCTGGCGTCAAACATTGCCAACGCCGATACCCCGGGCTACCAGGCGCGGGATATCGACTTTGCCAGCCAACTGAGCAAGGTAATGGAGAACGGTCGCGCCGAAGGCAGCAGCATGGCGCTGAAGGTGACCTCTTCTCGTCACATTGCGGCTGAGACCAATTCTCAGCCGTCAATGGACCTGATGTATCGCATACCCGATCAACCTGCCGCGGATGGCAACACCGTGGATATGGATCGGGAACGTACGCAGTTTGCTGATAACAGCCTGAAATACCAAACCGATCTCACCCTCATCAGTAGCCAGATCAAAGGCATGATGAACGTACTGCAGGGGCAATAATCATGGCATTGCTGAATATCTTTGATATCGCCGGTTCTGCAATGACGGCGCAGTCTCAGCGCCTTAACGTCAGCGCCAGTAACCTGGCCAACGCCGACAGCGTCACCGGACCGGATGGCCAGCCTTACGTGGCGAAGCAGGTGATTTTCCAGACCGATGCGGCACCGGGTGCGGCAACGGGCGGTGTCAAAGTGGCTGGCGTGGTCAACGACCCAACCCCCGCCAAATTGGTGTATGACCCGGGCAATCCGATGGCGGATGAGAAGGGCTACGTCAAGATGCCAAACGTGGATGTTGTCTCAGAAACCGTTAACACCATGTCAGCGTCGCGCAGCTATCAGGCCAACGTCGAAGTGCTGAACACGGTGAAGTCAATGATGATGAAAACCCTGACCATGGGTCAATAACGGAGCACGATCATGAGTGTAGCAGTAGGCGTTAACGCCAATCTTGACCCAACGGTCCTCAGTTCTTCCAGTTCTACCGATACCGGCAACAGTGCACAGGACCTGCAGAACCAGTTCCTGACCATGCTGGTAACGCAGTTGCAGAACCAGGACCCAACCAATCCGATGGATAACAGCCAGCTCACCACCCAGCTGGCACAGATCAATACCCTGAGTGGTATTGAGAAGTTGAATACCACCCTGGGCTCCATTTCCGGTCAGTTGACCACCAGCCAGTCCTTGCAAAGCACCACGCTGATTGGTCATGGCGTGATGATCGATGGCAGCCAGATTTTGGTTGGAAGCGGCACCACCACACCATTCGGTGTGGAACTGACCACCGCTTCCACTGCGACTACGGCCACCATCAAAGATGCCAACGGAACAGTGGTTCGCACCATCGATTTGGGCGCACTGACGTCAGGTGTGCATGCCTTCTCGTGGGATGGCACTGATGCCAATGGCGCAACCGTGGCCGACGGCAAATATTCTGTTTCGATCGCCGCCAGTAACGGCAGCACACAACTGGTGGCCCAGCCGCTCAACTATGCCTACGTCAATGGCGTGAGTACGGTCGATGACACCGCAAAACTGGATCTCGGCACCATGGGCTCCGCCACTCTTGATGAAGTTCGTCAGATTCTCTAACTCAATTTAAGCAGGAGACACGTTATGTCTTTTTCTCAAGCTGTAAGTGGTATGAATGCGGCCTCCAGTAACCTGGATGTCATCGGTAACAACATCGCCAACTCCGCCACTGCAGGTTTCAAATCCAGCACCATCTCCTTTGCCGATATGTTCGCGGGTTCTGACATCGGTATGGGTACTAAAGTGGCTGCGGTAATCCAGAACTTCAACGACGGTACCACCACCTCAACCAGCCGTGGTCTGGATGTGGCACTGAGCGGCAACGGTTTCTTCCGTATGACCGATGCAGCGGGCAGCGTGTATTACTCACGTAATGGCCAGTTCACTTTGGACGAAAACCGTAATCTGGTAAACACCCAAGGTATGAGCGTGACAGGCTACCCGGCAACCGGTACGCCGCCAACCATTCAAACCGGTGCTAACCCAGTGGCATTGAGCGTCCCGACCACGCAGATGGCCGCGCGCGCCACCACCACGGCAGGCCTGGTCTCAAACCTGAACTCGACTGATACCGTGCCAACCGTAACCACCTTCAGTGCGTCTGACGTGGATAGCTATAACGCGAAAAGTACTGTAACTGTGTATGACTCACAGGGTAACGACCACTCGCTGGATTTGTACTACGTCAAAGACTCTGCGAGCAACAGCTGGACCGTACATGCGCTTGACTCTACCACTGGCGATGACCTGGGCAGCTTCAATATGCAGTTCAGCACCAACGGCCAGTTGACCAGTGTGACAGACAGCAGCGGTGCCAGCACCGCCAGCACCGTTTCACTGACGCTGAACCCATCAGCAACAGCGACTGCCGCCAACGGCGCGGCTGCTAACCAGGTGATCAGCCTGAGCCTGTTGGGCAGTGCGCAGCAGAACACCGGCACCACCTCATTCGGTAACCCGACTCAGGATGGTTATGCACCAGGCGATTTGACCAGCTATGCCATCAACGATGACGGCACCATCACCGGTACCTACTCCAACCAGAAAACGCAGTTACTGGGTCAAATCGTGCTGGCCAGCTTCTCTAACCCAGAAGGCTTGCAGTCAGAGGGCGATAACGTCTGGTCGGCGACCAACTCTTCAGGTCAGGCAGCGATTGGTCTGGCGAACACCGGCACATACGGTTCATTGACTTCAGGCGCACTGGAAGCTTCCAACGTTGATCTGAGTAAAGAACTGGTCAACATGATTGTTGCGCAGCGTAACTATCAGGCGAACAGCCAGACCATCAAAACGCAGGATCAGATCCTCAACACACTGATCAACTTACGTTAATACGCTAACGGGATTGCACTATGGATCACGCAATATATACCGCGATGGGCGCGGCCAGTCAGACGATGGAACAACAGTCGGTGACAGCCAGCAACCTCGCCAACGCCTCAACGCCGGGTTTTCGTGCCCAGCTCAACGCGTTGCGCGCGGTGCCGGTCAACGGCTGGTCGCTGCCAACGCGTACCCTGGTGGCGGCCTCCACGCCGGGCGCGGACATGACGCCCGGCGCGATGGACAACACCGGGCGTCCGCTGGACGTGGCGGTTCAGCAAGATGGCTGGCTGGCGGTGCGAACCGCTGACGGTTCTGAAGCCTATACCCGCAACGGCAATATGCAGATCAGCTCGACCGGTATTCTGACCATTCAAGGCAATCCCGTGATGGGCGATGGCGGTCCAATCGCCATTCCACAGGGCTCCGAACTGACTATCGCGGCTGACGGTACCATCACTTCGCGTAATGCGGGTGATGCGCCGAATGCCACGGTACAAATTGGCAAGCTGAAGTTGGTGCGCGCCACGGGGAAAGAGCTGCAGCGTGGCGACGACGGCATGTTCCGTCCGACCCAAGCCACGCAAGCCACGCGCGGTGCAGCACTGGCCAATGACGCCACTGTTGCCGTGATGCCGGGCGTGCTGGAGGGCAGCAACGTCAAGCCGGTGGAAACCATGGTCGATATGATCGCCAACGCCCGACGTTTTGAGATGCAGATGAAAGTCATCACTAACGTCGATGAAAACGAACAGAAAGCCAATCAACTGCTCAACATGAGCAGCTAAGGCGTAAGGAAAACAGCATGATTCGTTCTTTGTGGATCGCGAAAACCGGTCTTGATGCCCAGCAAACCAATATGGACGTCATCTCGAACAACCTCGCCAACGTGTCGACCAACGGCTTTAAACGTTCGCGTGCGGTGTTTGAAGATCTGATGTACCAAACGCTGCGTCAGCCGGGTACTCAGTCCTCTGAACAAACAACGCTGCCATCGGGTTTGCAGATTGGTACCGGTGTGCGTCCCGTGACCACCGAACGCCTGCATACCCAGGGCAACCTGTCGCAGACCAGCAACTCGAAAGATGTGGCGATCAACGGTCAGGGTTATTTCGAAGTGCAGATGCCGGATGGCACCTCTTCTTACACCCGTGATGGTTCATTCCAGGTCGATCAGAATGGCCAGTTGGTGACCAACGCCGGTTATCCGGTGCAGCCAGGGATTACCATTCCTGCAAACGCCACCAGCATCACCATCTCGCGTGACGGTGTGGTGAGCGTGACGCAGCAGGGGCAGACGAACCCGGCACAGGTGGGTCAGCTGACACTGAGCACCTTTATGAACGATGCCGGTCTGGATAGCCTGGGGGAAAACCTTTACCAGGAAACTCAGGCATCTGGTGCGGCCACGCAGAGCACGCCAGGCCAGAACGGCGCGGGCTTGCTCTATCAGGGTTATGTCGAAACCTCGAACGTCAACGTGGCGGAAGAGTTGGTGACGATGATCCAGACACAGCGCGCATATGAAATCAACAGCAAAGCGATCACGACCTCTGATCAGATGCTGCAGAAATTAACCCAGATCTAATCTGGTGTCTTTGGGCCAGCCTGGCTGGCCCGATTAAGAACATGAATAAGGTCAGAACTCCGTGGCGAAGCAAGTGATTCTCAAGCCTGGGCATTGGTTAGTAGCCACGCTGCTACTGACACTTAACGGTTGTGCGTTGGTACCGCGCACGCCACTGGTACAAGGCGCGACCACGGCGGAACCGACGCCATCTGCACCGCCGGTGGTCAACGGTTCTATTTTCCAGGGCGTGGCGCCGCTGAACTACGGCTACCAGCCACTGTTTGAGGATCGTCGTCCTCGCAACATTGGCGATACCCTAACCATCACGCTGCAAGAAAATGTCAGCGCAAGCAAAAGTTCTTCCGCCAATGCCAGCCGCGATGGCAGCAACAGCTTTGGCGTGACCGGCGTGCCGACGGGGCTGAATGGACTGGTCGGTGCCAGCGGCGAGAAAGTGGGCGTCGATGCAACCGGCAAAAATGACTTCGCTGGCAAAGGTGGCGCAACCGCCAATAACACCTTTACCGGCACTATCACCGTCACGGTTAATCAGGTGTTGTCGAACGGCAACCTGCGCGTCGTCGGTGAAAAACAGATCGAAATCAACCAGGGCACCGAATTTATTCGCTTCTCTGGTGTGGTTAACCCACGCACCATCAGCGCCAGCAACGCCGTGTTGTCAACGCAGGTGGCCGATGCACGTATTGAGTACGTCGGAAATGGCTATATCAATGAGGCGCAGACCATGGGCTGGTTCCAGCGTTTCTTCCTGAACGTCTCGCCGATGTAATCGAGGTAATGATGAAAATAAACACTCTGCTGCGTCTGGGCCTGAGCTTACTGCTTGGCATCAGCCTGGTTGCTCATGCTGACCGCATCCGCGATCTGACTTCCGTGCAGGGCGTGCGCGATAACCAGCTGATCGGTTACGGCTTAGTGGTTGGTCTGGACGGAACCGGTGACCAGACCACGCAAACCCCATTCACCACACAAACTGTCAGCAACATGCTGTCGCAGTTAGGTATCACCGTACCCACCGGCACCAATATGCAGCTGAAAAACGTGGCTGCGGTAATGGTGACCGCCAAACTGCCTTCTTTTGCGCGGCAGGGACAAAACATCGATGTGGTGGTCTCTTCACTGGGTAACGCCAAAAGCTTACGCGGCGGTACGCTGTTGATGACGCCGATGAAAGGTGTCGATAATCAGGTTTACGCCTTAGCACAAGGTAACATCCTGGTCGGTGGTGCGGGCGCATCAGCAGGTGGCAGCAGTGTGCAGGTCAACCAGTTGAACGGTGGGCGTATCACCGGCGGGGCGACGGTTGAACGTGAGTTGCAGAGCAACTTTGGCAGCCAAAACACCATTAACCTGCAGCTGAATAATGAAGATTTCACCATGGCGCAGCGCATCGCCGATGCCATTAACAGCCGTGGCATGGGGTCAGCACAACCTCTGGATGCGCGCACGGTGCAGATTCGCGTATCGCCAAACAACAGCTCGCAGGTTCGTTTGCTCTCTGAAATCCAGAACATTGACGTTTCTGTGCCGCTGGAAGATGCCAAGGTGATCATCAACTCACGTACCGGATCTGTCGTGATGAACCGCGAAGTGACGCTGAACACCTGTGCCGTTGCGCAGGGTAACCTGTCCGTCACCGTGAACCAGCAGCAGAACGTCAGCCAGCCGAACACGCCGTTCGCCGGTGGACAGACCGTAACCACCAACAATACGCAGATCGATGTGCGTCAGAGTGGCGGGGCACTGCAGCGCGTAAATTCCAGCGCCAACCTCAACAACGTGGTGCGTGCGCTGAATGCCTTGGGTGCGACACCGATTGAGCTGATGTCGATTCTGCAATCGATGGAAAGTGCAGGCTGTCTGCGCGCCAAACTGGAAATCATCTGATGACTGATACGCAATCGATGATGAATGCGGCGTTTGACAGCCGCTCACTCAATGATCTGAAACGTGAAGCTGCCACCGATCCAAAAGGAAAGGCGCTGCAGGTGGCGAAACAGGTTGAGGGGATGTTCGTACAAATGATGTTGAAGAGCATGCGTGAAGCCTTGCCGAAAGATGGCATCTTCAGCAGTGATTCCACACGTATGTATACCTCGATGTACGATCAGCAGATTGCACAGGAAATTGGAAAACGTGGTTTGGGTATGGCGGACCTCATCGTCAAGCAGATGCAGCCAGCGCAGGAACCGGATGAAACCGCAGGGACAGTACCGATGAAGCTGGATAACAGCTTCATCTATAGCAACCTGCCTTCGAGCCAGTTAGAGCAGATGGTGCGCAAGGCGGTACCGCGCTTGCCGGTTTCACCTTCCAGCTTGCCTGCGGACAGCAGCGATTTTATCTCGCAGCTGGCACAACCGGCGCAGGTCGCCAGCCAGCAGAGTGGCATTCCTCATCACTTGATTCTGGCGCAGGCCGCGCTGGAGTCGGGTTGGGGGCAACGTCAGATTCTGACGCGTGATGGCAAGCCAAGCTACAACGTGTTTGGCATCAAAGCCGGTGGCGACTGGAAAGGCGCCACCACCGATATCATGACCACCGAGTATGAGGGCGGCGTGGCACACAAAGTCCGGGCCACCTTCCGCGTCTACGGCTCCTATATGGAGGCGCTGAGTGACTACGTCAAACTGCTCTCCAATAACCCACGTTATGCCGCGGTGGCCAACGCCGCTACGCCGGAGCAGGGTGCACGCGCCCTGCAAGAGGCAGGTTACGCTACCGATCCGAAGTATGCGCAAAAGCTGGTGGGAATGATCCAACAATTCAAAAACATGGGCGAAAAAGTGGTAAAGGCATACAGCCAGGATATCACCGATTTGTTCTGATTTTTTGCCTCAAGTTTCACTTAAGCACGCCGATAACCAACATAAGTTGCGGGCGTTCTGGCCCGCACAATCGCACTGATGACTGCCAGCCCGGTTAACGGGAAATTAAGGAACCGAGATGTCCAGCATAATTAACTCAGCGATGAGTGGGCTGAGCGCCGCACAGGCCGCATTAAGCACCACCAGTAATAACATCAGTAACTACACGGTAGCGGGCTACTCACGTCAGACTATCCTGTTAAATCAGGCAAACAGCACGTTATCGGGCAACAGTTATTACGGCAATGGCGTGAACGTCACTGGCGTGCAGCGTGAATATGATGAGTTCATTACCGCCCAGTTGCGCGGTTCCAGCGCCAACTACAGTGCGGTGAACACCCAATATTCTCAGATCTCTAATATCGACGATCTGCTTTCAACTTCGACCACCAGCCTGTCGACATCCATTCAAAGCTTCTTTACCAACGTGTCTAACGTGGTCAGTAATGCTAACGATCCTTCAGCGCGTCAATCGATGCTGAGCTATGCGCAAGGGTTGGTGAATCAGTTCCAGACCACGTCGCAATATCTGACCAACATGCAAAGCAGCGTCAACACGGATATTTCATCCAGTGTTGATCAGATCAACACTTACACCGGTCAGATTGCCGATCTCAACGCGCAAATTGCCAAACTCACCACATCAGATGGTTCGGCGCCTAATGACCTGTTGGACCAACGTGATCAACTGGTGAATAACCTCAATAACGTGGTCGGCGTCACCGTCTCTCAGCAGGATGGCAGCTACATCGTTTCTATGGGTAGTACCACGTTGGTCAACGGTAAAAACACCACGCAACTGGTCGCAATGCCATCCAGCAGCGATCCATCGCGCACCACTGTAGGTTATGTTGATAAGTCTGCGGGCAATGTCGAGATTCCAGAAAAAACCCTGACCACCGGTTCATTAGGCGGGTTACTGGCTTTCCGAACTCAGGATCTCGACACTGCACAAAATCAATTGGGCCAGCTGGCGGCCGCTTTCACCACCAGCTTTAACGCGGTTCAAACCGCCGGTTACGACAGCAACGGCGATCAGGGCACAAACTTCTTTACCATCGGCAGCCCAACGGTGGTGAGCAATACCAAAAACACCGGCACCGCAGAGGTCACCGCAGCATGGTCGGACAGCAGTGCGCTGAAAGCTTCAAATTATACCGTGAGTTATGACGGTACTAATTGGTCGGTCACGCGTATGTCAGACAACGTCAAAGTTAACGCCACGCCGGGCACAGACACTGACGGCAACACCACGTTAAGTTTTGATGGTCTTAACCTGACGGTCACTGGTGACGCGCAAGCCAAAGACAGTTTCCTGGTGAAGCCGGTGCAGGACGTCATCGGTGGAATGTCAGTCGCGATAACGGATGAATCACAGATCGCCGCCGCATCCTCTGCGACCAGCGGTGAAAGTGATAACACCAACGCGCAGAAAATGCTCGACCTGCAGAACTCAAAACTGGTAAATGGCAATGCCACCCTGGCACAAGCCTATGCCACGATCGTCAGCACCGTGGGTAACAAAACCAGCTCACTGGAGACGGCAAGCACGACCCAAGAGAGCGTAGTGACTCAGTTAACCGATCGTCAGCAATCAGTTTCGGGTGTCAACCTCGATGAAGAGTACGCCAACCTGACCAAGTATCAGCAGTTTTACATGGCGAATGCGCAGGTATTGCAAACCGCCAGCACCATTTTCAATGCGCTGATGGATATCCGCGGCTAAGTCAACAGAGGATAAAAACCCATGCGTTTAAGCACGAATATGATTTTTGACCAGCAGGTACGCGGTATCACTGGTTCCCAATCTTCATGGTTAAAAGTAGGCGAACAGCTTTCTAGTGGTCTGCGCGTTAATAATCCGTCTGATGACCCGATCGCAGCGGCAAGCTCGGTCATTTTGGCGCAGTCACAAGCAAAGAGCAGCCAGTACGCCACTGCGCGCACTTTTGCGAATCAAAGTTTGTCGCTTGAAGAAAATACATTACAGGGCGTGACCTCAGCCATTCAGTCAGCGCAGACCACTATCGTCAATGCCTCCACTGGTACATTGAGTGACGATGACCGTGCATCCCTGGCTACTCAGTTACAAGGTTTGCGCGATCAGTTGTTGGGTCTGGCTAATAGCCAGGATGCCAGTGGCCGCTATATTTTTGCCGGTTATAAAACCGAATCGGCACCATTCAGCGACACAGGCACAGGCGTCACCTATGTTGGCAGCGACGATGCGATCAGTCAGAAGATCAGCGACAGCCGCACGATGACCGTCGGCAATACCGGCGACTCAGTGTTCATGTCTATCACCAGCAATGCCAAAGCCGAACCGGATGGTACTGACAGCGAAACCAATCTATTCACCATGCTGGATACCGCAATTGCTGCATTGAAGGTGCCACAGGATGATGCCGATGATGCGACTAAGCAGACGTTCCAGGACGCAATGGACAAGACCAACCGTGGTTTGAGCAACTCCCTCAACAATGTGTTGGCCGTGCGTTCTGATGTCGGGATCAAAATGGATGAAGTGGATACCCTTGATGCACAAGGTGATACCAATGACACCATTATGGCCACACAGATGAGCAACCTGGTGGATGTCGATTACACCTCTGCGATCTCCAGCTACACCATGCAACAAACGGCACTGCAGGCGTCTTATAAGACCTTCACTGATATGTCTAAGATGTCGCTATTCCAGCTCAACTCTTAAATAACTGAACTGAAAATTTGAGCGTGCTTAAACCGGGCGCGCTTAGTTTCTCCCACCGCCTTTCGAGGCCGTGGGATTTTTTTTGCGCAATCTATCGCGCTTCTTACTGGCAATAAAAAACCCCGAACCAGTCGGGGTTTTGTTATCGCTTTACGGCTTAAGCTTAAACGCTTTCAGGACGTGTAGCCGGTGCTGTCGCCTGGTGAGTGGCGCTGTGGCCACCTGCAGAACCACGACCGTCAAAGTCGAACGGTGGGCGAACCCAGTCGCTGTGACGAACCGCTTCAGGTTCCCATGCCGGCGCCGGTGCTTTGGTCATCGGCGCAGTGGCGTGATGCTTCCAGCGGGTTTCAGCGTTGTTGACAGCAGTGTCACGCGCTGCAACAGGCGCATGGGGTTCCGCGACAGCTGCAACAGGCGCTTCAGCAGCAACCGGTGCACTCAGCACGTCTTCCACTTGCGATTCAACCGCCGGCGCGACATCTGCTGGGGCTTGTTCAGCGACGACTACGGCTTCACGCACGACTTCCGCTACAGGCTCAACTTCTGCCACAGGTTCAACATCTGCGACGGCTTCAACAACAGGCTCATCAGCGGTGATGGCCGGGACCGCTTCTGCCGCCGTTTGTTGCGCAATCTGCTCATCAGCAGCCGGGATCACGGCAGGTTCTTCGTTGACCGGAGCGGCAACAGGTGCCAGATCATCCGTATTCACCACTGGCACTTCAGTGTGTGCCTGCGGTTCAGCGAGATGAACGATCTCTTGTGTTTCAGGCTGCGCGACTTCAGTTGATGCCGCTTCCACTGCCACAGGCTGAGTATCCGGCTCACCAGTATGCTGATAGCTGTAATCTGGCATTTCGTTCAACGCTTCCGGAGAAGAGAACTGCTCGTGGGTCTGAGCAACCGGATAGGTAATCCAGACTTTGCCTGACGCCATTTCTGGTGAAGCAGAGGCTGATTCCAGCGGCATCGCAGACTGCGTTGGGTAGCGCTCGTCACGATAGCGACGACGGCGTTGACCACTCACGCGCAAGTGACGAGGAGAACGACGTGAGCGGCGCGGCATATTCGCGCTATCACGGTTTTCGTTGTCATCTTGCTCATCATGGGTTGCTTCAGGTTGTTCATTGAACTGAGCGCGCTGTGCTGTTTCAACCGCAGCTTCTGAAACGGCTGGGGTTGGAATCGCGGCGGTCACTTCAGTGGTATCACCCACGCGTACACGCTGATTCAGCTGGCGCGGTTTACGACGCGGCATGACTTGAACGCGTTCTTCTTCCTGAGCAACGTTTTCGTCAACGATATCAGTCTGAACGGCATCAGCGGCTTTCTGATCTTGCTGCTGAGTGCGTTTTTCTTCCTGACGACGACGCTGACGCTCAGCACGCTGTTCACGGCGCTGCTGTTGCTGCTCATCACGCTGCTGCAACTGCTCTTCAGTCAGTGCAGGGCGCTCGCCACGTGGCTCGTTCTGACGCTTATTACGGCGATTGTCTTGGTTATCACGAGGCTCACGTGCTTCACGCGGTTCACGCGGTTCACGCGGTTCACGCGACTCGCGAGGTTCACGAGCTTCACGGCCCTGCGCATTGTCGCCATTACGCGGTGTGCGCTCACGACGATTGTTACTGCGACGGTTGTTACGACGTTCGCCACGCTGTTGATTGTTCTCACCTTCAGCGGCTTTCTCTTCTGGTTTAACTTCTGCTGGAGTTGCTGCAGGTGCATCACCCGCGAACAGTTTTTTCAAGCCACTCAGAAGGCGAGCAACAAAGCCGGTGCTGGCAACGGCAGGTGCAGCAGCTGCGGCCGGTTTAGCATCGGCTTTCGCCACAGGCTGGCTAGATTGTTCAGCTTCAACCGGTGCAGGTGGTGCATCCGGCATTACGAACGCGGCAAGTGCTGGCTGCTCAGGACGACGACGCTCAGCATGCTCTTCTTCCGAAGGCAACGCCATCTCCGCCTCATGTAACTTCGGCAGGTGATAAGAGAGGGTCTGCGTCTCTTCACCTTTACGCACGCGTAGCACGGAGTAGTGTGGCGTTTCCATCTGATCGTTCGGCACGATAATGGCACGGACGCCACCCTGGCGCTTCTCGATAGCGCTGACTGCATCACGTTTTTCGTTCAGCAGGTAAGAGGCTACCGGCACAGGTACAATCGCATGCACTTCTTTGGTGTTGTCTTTCAGCGCTTCTTCTTCAATCAAACGCAAAATAGACAAGGAGAGCGATTCGTTATCACGAATGGTGCCGGTACCGCTACAACGTGGGCACACGTGGTGGCTGGACTCGCCCAATGAAGGGCTGAGGCGCTGACGCGACATTTCCAGTAAACCGAAACGCGAAATGTGGCTGATCTGAATGCGTGCGCGGTCCTGACGGACGGCTTCGCGCAGACGGTTCTCAACCGCACGCTGGTGACGGACTGGTGTCATATCGATGAAGTCGATAACGATCAGGCCACCAAGGTCACGCAAGCGCAGTTGGCGCGCGATTTCATCAGCGGCTTCCAGGTTCGTATTGAACGCCGTTTCTTCGATATCACCACCGCGCGTGGCACGTGCGGAGTTGATGTCGATAGCGGTCAACGCTTCAGTGCTGTCGATAACAATCGAACCACCGGAAGGCAGACGCACTTCACGCTGGAAGGCGGATTCGATCTGCGACTCGATCTGATAATGACTGAACAGCGGTATTTCACCGGTGTACAGTTTGATTTTGCTGCTGAAGTCGGGGCGACCCAACGCAGCGATATGCTGACGAGCCAGTTCCAGTACTTTCGGGTTATCGATAAGAATTTCACCGATATCCTGACGCAGGTAGTCGCGGAAGGCGCGCACAATGACATTACTTTCCTGATGGATCAGGAAAGGTGCAGGGCGGCTATCGGCGGCTTTTTTAATCGCTTCCCAGTGTTTCAGTCGGAAGCTGAGATCCCACTGCAGTGATTCGGCAGATTTGCCCACGCCTGCAGTACGAACGATTAAGCCCATACCGTCTGGCAGTTCCAACGCGGAGAGTGCTTCTTTCAGTTCGGTACGGTCATCACCTTCGATGCGACGGGAAATGCCACCGGCACGCGGGTTGTTCGGCATCAGTACCAGATAGCTACCGGCCAGTGAAATAAAGGTGGTTAATGCAGCACCTTTATTACCGCGCTCCTCTTTATCAATTTGAACGATAACTTCCTGACCTTCACGCAGCACATCTTTGATGTTAGGACGACCATGTGCGTTGTAATTGGCAGGGAAATATTCGCGGGAAATTTCTTTAAGAGGGAGAAAACCGTGGCGTTCAGCACCGTAGTCTACAAATGCAGCTTCGAGGCTTGGTTCAACACGGGTGATTTTACCTTTGTAGATATTGGCTTTTTTCTGCTCGTGTCCGGGGCTTTCGATATCCAGATCGTACAGACGTTGTCCATCAACAAGGGCAACGCGCAACTCCTCCTGCTGAGTTGCGTTAATTAACATTCTTTTCATCGTGACTTACTCGTTATTCTCACATGAGTGATAAAGCTGCGGGCATCGTTACCCATGGACGAGAATCAACCGATGGCCTCGTGTCTTAATGCACTGACGTCAACCTCACGGTTGTCGTCGGCTAAAGAGGCGCAAATCTTGTCGGTGGCCTGTTTTTCATAAGGAAAACCAGCGCCTGAAGGTGGAATTGCTACAGAGTATTCAGAAATCCACACATCCTAGTCTGTCGTCCAGGCCGCAACCCGCAGCCCGCTAAGTGCCTGATTAAACATCACGTCTTACGCCATTGCTGCGTGTCAGTTTCATCCGGCAAAATACCTTAATTTCGCTCTTTTTCCTGCCTGACTCTTTCCAGGACAGAAACCCCTGCATTATTCCATTGCTCACCAACATATAGCAAGGCGACTTTTGCCGAGCTGTGAAGTTTGTGCATCCTTAACCTGTTCATTTGCAGGGCTTAACCTCGCTTTGATGAAAAAGTCATCATTAAGACCTTTTCCCAACGCGATAAAGAGAGAGTTAAGCACAGAAAAAGGGGTGGCGCTATCCAGGGACACTATTTAGAATCGCCGCCATGAAAACAGAGAATCCCGGCGTACAGTATGTCGCCATTTCGGCTGAAAATGCCGGACAACGAATTGATAACTTTTTGCGCACCCAGCTCAAGGGCGTGCCGAAAAGCATGATTTATCGCATCTTGCGTAAAGGCGAGGTGCGCGTGAATAAAGGTCGCGTCAAAGCAGAGTACAAACTGGAAGAGGGCGACGAAGTCCGAATTCCTCCAGTGCGGGTTGCTGAGCGAGAAGAGCAGGTGGTGTCGCCGAAACTTGATAAAGTCGCGGCGTTAGCGCATGCCATCCTGTACGAAGACGATCATTTACTGGTGTTGAACAAACCGGCAGGCACAGCAGTTCATGGCGGAAGCGGCCTGAGCTTTGGGGTTATTGAAGGTCTGCGCGCACTGCGCCCGGAAGCGCGTTTCCTTGAATTGGTTCATCGCCTTGATCGTGATACCTCAGGCATTCTGCTGGTTGCTAAAAAACGCTCGGCTCTGCGTTCGTTGCATGAGCAGTTGCGCGAAAAAGGCATGCAGAAAGATTACCTGGCACTGGTGCGCGGCGACTGGCCGTCACATTTGAAAGTTGTGCAGGCTCCTTTGCTGAAAAACATTTTGCAAAGTGGTGAGCGTGTAGTGCGCGTGAGTGCGGAAGGTAAGCCTTCAGAAACGCGCTTTAAAGTCGAAGAGCGTTTTGGCTTTGCGACGTTAGTAAAAGCGAGTCCGGTCACCGGTCGTACGCATCAGATTCGCGTGCACACGCTGCATGGTGGACATCCGATTGCGTTTGACGATCGTTATGGCGATCGTGAATTTGACCGCCAACTCGCTTCAACGGGGTTGGCTCGCTTGTTCTTGCACGCGGCAGCCCTGACCTTCACACACCCTAATACCGGGGAAGTGTTGCGGATGGAAGCGCCGCTGGATAATGCGCTTAAGCATTGCCTTGCACAGTTACGTCAGAAAAAAGCGTGATGCAACGGGCATCAACCTAATGCGTTGATGCCCACTTTTATCAGCATTTCATTTAGCGCAATCAACGGTAGACCAATTAATGTATTGGGATCGCGTCCCTCAAGCCGTTCAAACAGACAAATTCCCATCCCTTCACTTTTAAAACTGCCTGCACAGTTCAACGGTTGTTCCTTTTCTACGTAGTAACGAATCTCTTCATCACTTAAGGTGCGGAAATGCACGTTAAAGGGCTCAACAATCACCTGTTGTTGCTGACTTTGCGGTTGAATCAATGCCAACCCGGTGTAAAAAGTGATCACTTTACCGCTGGCAGCCGAGAGTTGCTGACAGGCATTTTCAACGGTATGAGGTTTTCCCGTAATCACACCATCCAACACGCAAACCTGATCTGAGCCGATGATCCAGTGGTCAGGGTAATCTTTTGCCAGTGCCTGAGCCTTGGCTAACGCCAGGCGTTGCACCAACGCATGCGCGGATTCATCGGGCAGCGGGGATTCGTCACAATCTGGGGCGGCGGCTATGAACGGCAGGCCAAGCTTGGCCAGCAAGGTCTGACGGAAAGGGGAGGTCGAGGCCAAAATTAACGGAGTCATCATTTTTTTTCAGAATAGATAGCGTAAAGATGACAGTCATTTTAAACTATGCGCCGCACTGGATGCGACTAACGGGTGAAAGATGCTGTAAACCGGCCTTTTTCTTTGACTCTATGACGTTACAAAGTTAATATGCGCGCCCTATGCAAAAGGTAAAATTACCCCTGACGATCGATGTGGCCCGTGCCGCGCAAAAACGCCTTGATTACCAAGGTGTGTATGCACCTGAATTGGTGGCGCGTTTGGCTGAAACGGTCGTGAGTGTGGACAGTGATGTGGAATGCACCATGTCGTTTGCGATTGACAACCAGCGCTTAGCGGTTCTTGAGGGAACAGCTGAAACGCAGGTGACCTTGTCATGTCAACGCTGCAACCAGTCGTTTCCGCATCATGTTCACGTAAGCTATTGCTTCAGTCCTGTCTCTTCTGATGAGCAGGCCGAGGCACTGCCGGAAGCGTACGAGCCAGTTGATATCAATGATTTCGGCGAAATCGACTTGCTGGCAGTCATCGAAGATGAACTCATCCTCGCGCTGCCTGTCGTTCCGGTGCATGATTCTGAACACTGTGAAGTGTCCGACGCGGACATGGTATTTGGGAAGCTGCCTGAAGAGGCAGAAAAACCAAATCCGTTTGCCGTATTAGCCAGTTTAAAGCGTAAGTAATAGGAGTAAGGTCCATGGCCGTACAACAGAATAAACCAACCCGTTCTAAGCGTGGTATGCGTCGTTCACACGATGCGCTGACCACCGCAGCTCTGTCAGTAGATAAAGTTTCTGGTGAAACTCATCTGCGTCACCATATCACTGCGGATGGTTACTACCGCGGTCGCAAGGTTATCACCAAGTAATTCTTTGCGGTTACGCAAGGCGATACCTTGACACGTTTGACCCTGGCAGTTGATGCCATGGGCGGGGATTTCGGTCCCTGCGTGACAGTGCCTGCATCCTTGCAGGCACTGGCCTCTCATACGCATCTGGTTCTTCTTCTGGTCGGTGATCCCGACATCATCTCGTCATTTCTTGCCAAAGCGGATTCCTCGTTACTGGGGCGTGTGCAGGTGATCCCTGCCGAATCGGTTATTGCAAGTGATGCCAAACCTTCACAAGCTATTCGTAACAGTCGCGGCAGTTCCATGCGCGTGGCGTTAGAACAGGTGAAAGAGGGAAGAGCGCAGGCTTGTATCAGTGCGGGAAATACCGGCGCATTGATGGGTCTGGCAAAAATGTTATTAAAGCCGCTGGATGGGATTGAGCGTCCGGCGTTGATGACCGTCTTGCCGCATCAGCAGCATGGCAAAACGGTGGTGCTGGATTTAGGCGCAAACGTCGATTCAGACAGCGACATGCTGGTGCAGTTTGCGGTGATGGGCGCCGTCATGGCAGAAGAAGTACTGGAAATTGCCAAGCCGCGCGTTGCACTGTTGAACATTGGTCAGGAAGAGACCAAAGGGCTGGAAACGATTCGCGCAGCATCTGCGGTTCTACGAGACACACCGCAAATCAACTATATTGGATATCTTGAGGGGAACGATCTCCTCACCGGCAAGACGGATGTGCTGGTCTGTGATGGCTTCGTGGGTAACGTCACGCTGAAAACCATGGAAGGCGTGGTAAGAATGTTTCTTTCTCTGCTCAAGTCGTCAGAGGATGGGAAAAAACGGGCCTGGTGGTTGAAACTGGTCGGGCGCTGGATTCAAAAGCGCCTGGCAAAACGTTTCGGTCATCTCAACCCCGACCAGTACAATGGCGCTTGTCTGTTAGGATTGCGCGGGACAGTGATCAAAAGCCACGGTGCGGCGAATCAACGTGCGTTTGCCGTGGCGATAGAGCAGGCAGAGCAGGCGGTGCGAAGGCAAGTCCCAGAGAGGATTGCTGCGCGCCTTGACGCTGTATTAGCCAGGAGTGACAAAGCGTAGATGTTTACCAAAATTATCGGTACGGGCAGCTATTTGCCTGAGCAGGTTCGCACCAATGCGGATCTTGAAAAACTGGTGGAAACTTCGGACGAGTGGATTGTCACCCGTACCGGCATCCGTGAGCGCCGCATTGCTGCGCCAGATGAAACCGTTGCCACCATGGGCTTTACCGCCGCGCAACGTGCGCTGGAAATGGCTGGCGTTGCTGCCAGCGATGTCGGTCTGATTATTGTGGCAACCACCTCTTCCAGCCACGCCTTCCCAAGTTCAGCGTGTATGATCCAGCAAATGCTGGAGATTAACGACTGCGCGGCATTTGATTTGGCCGCCGCTTGTGCAGGTTTTACCTACGCATTAAGCGTTGCCGATCAATACATCAAAAATGGCGTGGTTAAACACGCGCTGGTGATTGGTGCGGACGTTCTGGCGCGGACACTGGATCCTGAAGATCGCGGCACCATTATCCTGTTCGGTGATGGTGCGGGTGCGGTGGTACTGGGTCAAAGCGAAGAGCCGGGCATTCTGTCAACGCATCTTCACGCTGATGGCCGCTACGGCAAACTGTTGACGCTGCCGTATCAGGACCGCGCGCATCAGGATGAGCCAGCTTACCTCACCATGGCAGGTAATGAAGTCTTCAAAGTGGCGGTAACCGAACTCGCCCACATCGTTGACGAGACGTTGCAGGCCAATAACCTTGACCGCGAAATGCTCGACTGGCTGGTACCACACCAGGCCAACTTGCGCATTATCAGCGCCACCGCCAAAAAACTCGGCATGGGCATGGACAAGGTTGTGGTCACGCTGGATCGCCACGGCAACACTTCCGCTGCCTCAGTGCCAAGTGCACTCGATGAAGCCGTGCGTGATGGCCGTATCAAGCCAGGACAACTGATTTTGCTCGAAGCCTTTGGTGGCGGTTTTACCTGGGGTTCGGCGCTGGTTCGCTTTTGATTGACAGGAACGAAAGATGACACAATTTGCTTTTGTTTTCCCGGGACAGGGATCGCAGACCGTTGGCATGTTGGCCGACCTGGCTGTAGAAAATCCGCAGGTTGAAGCCACATTCCGTGAAGCTTCAGATGCACTGGGTTACGACTTATGGCAGCTGGTGCAACAAGGCCCTGCTGAAGAGTTGAACAAAACCTGGCAGACCCAACCAGCTTTGCTGGCGGCTTCAGTGGCCATTTACCGTGTCTGGCAGAGCAAAAATGGCTCACAGCCGGTGTTAATGGCGGGCCACAGCTTGGGTGAATATTCTGCGCTGGTTTGTGCTGGTGTACTGAATTTCGCCGATGCGATTAAGCTGGTTGAGCTGCGCGGCAAATTGATGCAAGAAGCGGTGCCAGAAGGCACGGGCGCTATGCAGGCAATTATTGGTCTTGATGATGAATCCATTCGTAAAGCCTGCGAAGAAAGCGCGCAAGGTCAGGTGGTTTCACCGGTCAACTTCAACTCGCCTGGCCAGGTGGTTATCGCGGGCAATAAAGAAGCGGTAGAGCGTGCTGGAGCAGCCTGCAAAGCAGCAGGTGCAAAACGTGCGTTGCCGTTGCCTGTCAGCGTACCGTCGCACTGTGCGTTAATGAAGCCCGCCGCAGAGAAACTGGCCGTTGCGCTGGAGAACATTACGTTCAACGCCCCAGCCGTACCGGTGGTTAACAACGTGGATGTGAAGTGCGAAACTGAGGCCGCGGCGATTCGCAGCGCCCTGGTACGCCAGCTGTACAGCCCCGTTCGCTGGACGGAAGCGGTTGAGTTTATCGCGACCCAAGGTGTTGACCAGTTGCTGGAGATCGGTCCAGGTAAAGTCCTGACCGGTCTGACCAAACGTATTGTAGATAGCCTGACCGCTGCTGCAGTGAACGATTCTGCTTCACTAAACGCTGCGTTTACACAGGAATAAGAGGAAAAACATGAGCTTTGAAGGTAAAGTAGCGCTGGTGACTGGCGCAAGCCGCGGCATTGGCCGTGCGATCGCGGAAACGCTGGTTGCACGCGGTGCGAAAGTGGTGGGAACGGCTACCAGTGAAAGCGGTGCGGAAGCAATCAGTGCTTACCTCGGCGATAAAGGTAAAGGTCTGCTGCTGAACGTGACCGATGCCGCCTCTATTGAGAGCGTGCTCGAGAAAGTTCGCGCTGAATTTGGCGAAGTGGACATTTTAGTCAATAATGCAGGCATTACGCGTGACAATCTGTTGATGCGCATGAAAGACGATGAATGGGCGGATATCCTCGATACCAACCTGACATCGGTCTTCCGTCTTTCTAAGGCGGTTATGCGTGCCATGATGAAAAAACGCGTGGGCCGTATCATTACCATCGGTTCTGTAGTTGGAACCATGGGTAACGCGGGCCAAACAAACTACGCGGCAGCAAAAGCAGGTTTGATTGGCTTTAGCAAATCACTGGCGCGAGAAGTCGCGTCACGTGGCATTACCGTAAACGTCGTGGCTCCGGGCTTTATTGAGACGGACATGACGCGTGCACTGAACGAAGATCAGCGCTCGGGCATTTTGGCAGAAGTGCCGGCAGGTCGTTTAGGCGACCCGCAGGAGATTGCCAATGCTGTTGCATTCTTAGCCTCTGACGAAGCCTCTTACATCACGGGTGAGACGCTGCACGTCAATGGCGGCATGTACATGGTCTGATAATCACGAAATCATTTGCATTATCTGCGGTAAACACCGCAGAATAGCGCAAAATCGTGGTTCGACCAGCCGGGATTTTGTTGCATCTTTTTCAACATTTTATACACTACGAAAACCATCGCGAAAGCGAGTTTTGATAGGAAATTAAATAGTATGAGCGATATCGAACAACGCGTTAAGAAAATCGTAGCTGAGCAGCTGGGTGTTAAAGAAGACGAAGTGATTAACACTGCTTCTTTCGTTGAAGACCTGGGTGCAGATTCTCTTGACACCGTTGAGCTGGTAATGGCTCTGGAAGAAGAGTTTGATACTGAAATTCCAGACGAAGAAGCTGAGAAAATCACTACCGTTCAGGCAGCGATCGATTACATCAATAGCCATCAAGGCTAATGAATATCTTCAGGCGGTCACCTCGACCGCCTGAGTTTTATGTTTGCCCCACATAGCGTTATTTTTTCCCTCCCTGGAGGACGTACGTGTCTAAGCGTCGTGTAGTTGTGACTGGTCTTGGCATGTTGTCTCCTGTCGGCAATACCGTAGAGTCTACCTGGAGTGCTCTCCTTGCCGGTCAGAGCGGCATTAACCTGATCGACCATTTTGATACTAGTGCCTACGCAACACGCTTTGCGGGCTTAGTAAGAGATTTTAATTGCGATGAATTCATCTCGCGCAAAGATCAGCGCAAGATGGATGACTTCATCCAATACGGCATTGTTGCCGGCATTCAGGCTATGGCAGACTCCGGTCTGGTTGTAACTGATGAGAATGCCGGTCGCATCGGTGCGGCAATTGGTTCCGGCATCGGCGGACTGGGTTTAATTGAAGATAACCATAGTTCTCTGGTCAACGGCGGCCCGCGCAAAATCAGCCCATTCTTTGTTCCTTCGACCATCGTTAACATGGTAGCCGGTCATCTGACCATCATGTACGGTCTGAAAGGTCCAAGCATTTCGATTGCAACGGCTTGTACTTCAGGCGTGCATAACATTGGTCATGCTGCGCGTATCATCGCGTACAACGATGCTGACGTTATGCTGGCTGGTGGTGCTGAAAAAGCCAGTACCCCACTGGGTGTCGGTGGCTTCGGTGCTGCACGTGCGCTCTCCACAAATAACGAGAACCCGCAGGCGGCAAGCCGTCCGTGGGATAAAGATCGTGATGGCTTTGTGCTGGGTGACGGTGCAGGCATTGTGGTGCTGGAAGAGTACGAACATGCGAAGAAGCGCGGTGCTAAAATCTATGCTGAAATTATCGGTTTCGGCATGAGCAGCGATGCTTACCACATGACCTCTCCTCCGGAAGATGGTTCAGGTGCAGCAGCGGCAATGGTCAATGCCTTGCGTGATGCGCAGCTGAATGCGGAGCAGATTGGCTACGTTAACGCGCATGGCACCTCGACGCCAGCCGGTGACAAAGCTGAAGCGCAGGCAGTGAAGTCAGTATTTGGTGCAGCGGCCCGCAGTGTGATGGTCAGCTCTACCAAATCCATGACCGGACACTTGCTCGGTGCGGCAGGGGCCGTAGAATCGATTTATTCGATTCTGGCACTGCGTGACCAGGCCATTCCGCCAACCATCAACCTGGATAACCCAGATGAAGGTTGCGACCTGGATTTCGTGCCGCATACGGCGCGCCAGGTGAGCGGTCTGGAGTATGCTTTGTGTAACTCCTTCGGATTTGGCGGCACCAACGGTTCGCTTATCTTCCGCAAGGTATAATTCATACCCCGCCCAATAAAAGGCCCGCAATGCGGGCCTTTTTTATATTTTGACACGCAGTGGCGTGGAATCTTACGTTCGTCGATGGTATGTAAACAGGCACAGTAGCCAAGGGGATGGGTATGTTGATAAACGGCATAGAGCAGAACGTGCTCTCCGCAAGCGATCGCGCGGTGCAGTTTGGCGACGGCTGCTTTACCACTGCAGCGGTGGTTGGCGGCAGAATTCAGTTGCTGGATGCCCATCTGCAACGGCTGAAAGAGAGCTGTGAACGCCTGTTTATACCGCTCCCTGATCTCGCCCGATTGTCGGCAGAGATGCAGCAGCTGGCCAGCGGTCAGGCTCAGGCCGTATTAAAAGTCATTCTGACGCCCGGTGCAGGAGGCAGAGGCTACAGCAGAGCCGGCTGCGAGACGCCGACTCGCATTCTTTCGCTGGCACCCTGGCCGAATCATTACGCCCGTTTGCAGCAGCAAGGTGCAACCCTCGTCACCAGTCCGGTTCGGTTGGCAAGAAATCCTTTACTGGCTGGGCTAAAGCATTTGAACAGACTTGAACAAGTGCTGATCCGTCGACATCTTGATCAGACCGACGCTGACGAAGCGCTGGTGCTTGACACTGCAGGGACGGTGGTGGAATGCTGTGCGGCCAATTTATTCTGGCGCAAAGGCGAACGCATCTATACGCCGCGCCTGGAACAAGCGGGTGTGAATGGCATTATGTGCCGTTATCTGATGGCGCAAATGGCGATGGCAGGCCAGTCTTGTCAATTGATTGACGGTAGCAGGGACGATGTGTTGAACGCCGATGAAGTGGTGATTTGTAACGCCCTGATGCCGGTTTTACCTGTGCGGAAAATTGACGATGTTTCGTTCTCCGCGCGCACGCTGTACCAGCAACTGCAGGACAGTTGCCAGACAATGGAAGCAACATGACCCGAATGAAAAAAATCGTCGCCAGCGCCGTGGCGATTGCCGGCCTCGCGGCCGCCTTTAGTTATTGGCAAATCGAACGTTTAGCCGATACACCTTTGACGATCAGCCAGGAAACCCTTTATACCCTGCCAGCAGGCAGCGGTCGCGTGGTACTGGAAGCACAGCTGGAAAGTCAGCATATTATTCCTGCCAGCATCTGGTTTGGCCCGTTATTGAAACTGGAACCGGAATTAGCCAAATTCAAGGCGGGTACTTATCGGCTGGAAAGCAATATGACGGTGCGCCAGTTGCTTGAGCTGTTGGCCAGCGGTAAAGAGGCACAGTTCCCGGTGCGCTTTGTTGAAGGCTCACGTTTGAAAGAGTGGTTGGCAGAACTGCGCAAAGCGCCTTATCTCAAACACACCCTGACGGATGATGAGTTTGCCACCGTGGCAGCAGCCCTTAAACTGGATGCCAGCCAGCTCGAAGGCGCTTTCTATCCTGACACTTATCTCTACACCGCCAATACCAGCGATGTGGCGCTACTGGAGCGTGCGCACGCGCGCATGAACAAACTGGTCGATGAGATTTGGCAAGGCCGCATGGACAATCTGCCTTATAAGAAAGAGCAGGATTTGGTGACCATGGCCTCCATCATCGAAAAAGAAACGGGCGTCAGCGAAGAGCGCGCGCGTGTGGCATCGGTGTTTATAAACCGACTGCGTACCGGCATGAAACTGCAAACCGATCCCACGGTGATCTACGGTATGGGTGACAGTTACACGGGCACGCTGACGCGTAAAGACCTGGAAACGCCAACCGATTACAATACCTATACCATCAGTGGTATGCCGCCAGGGCCCATTGCCATGCCGGGTAGGGCATCACTGGAAGCGGCAGCGCATCCGGAAAAAACCAATTACCTCTATTTCGTCGCGGATGGTAAAGGCGGTCACACCTTTACCACCAACCTCGCCAGCCACAATAAAGCGGTACAGGTTTACCGGCTGGCCATGAAGGAAAAAAATGAAAAGTAAGTTTATCGTCATCGAGGGTCTGGAAGGCGCAGGCAAAACAACCGCCTGTGATGCCATCGTCGCGGTATTGCATGAGCAGGGGATCACTGACGTGGTTTTCACCCGTGAGCCCGGCGGTACGCCACTGGCTGAGCAGCTTCGTGTGCTGGTGAAGCAAGGCATCGAGGGTGAGCAAGTCACGGATAAAGCCGAGTTGCTGATGCTGTATGCCGCACGCGTGCAACTGGTGGAAAACGTCATCAAGCCCGCTCTGGCGCGCGGTGCCTGGGTTATCGGCGACCGTCATGATTTGTCTTCACAGGCCTATCAAGGCGGAGGTCGTGGGTTGGATACGCAGTTGATGACCACGTTACGCGATGCGGTGCTGGGTGATTTCCGTCCTGATTTGACGCTCTATCTTGATGTCACGCCAGAAATGGGTCTGCAGCGTGCGCGTGCACGCGGTGAGCTGGATCGTATTGAACAGGAATCGCTGCGCTTTTTCGAGCGCACACGTGAACGTTATCTGGCCCTGGCAGCCGCAGATCCTACCATCACCACTATTGACGCGACGCAGAATATTGCAGACGTGACATCGTCACTTCAGCAGGCGCTGCGCAACTGGCTGGCAGGTCAGGCGGCATGAACTGGTATCCATGGCTGAACCAGCCTTATCGGCAGATTATTGCCCGACATCAAGCCGGTCAG
Organism: Pantoea sp. CFCC18177; assembly: GCF_059412425.1. Classification (NCBI taxonomy): domain Bacteria; kingdom Pseudomonadati; phylum Pseudomonadota; class Gammaproteobacteria; order Enterobacterales; family Erwiniaceae; genus Pantoea; species Pantoea sp. CFCC18177. The sequence continues at coordinate 55,874 of NZ_JBNBPL010000003.1, read as the reverse complement.
GCGCATCATGCTTTATTGATCCAGGCCATCGAAGGAATGGGGGATGATGCGCTGGTTTGGGGCGTAAGCCGCTGGCTAATGTGCCAGCAGCCGGAAGGGTTAAAAAGCTGTGGTCACTGCCACGGTTGCCAGTTGATGCAGGCGCACACCCATCCAGACTGGTATCGGCTAGAGGCTGAAAAGGGCAAGTCGTCGCTGGGGATCGATGCCGTGCGCGATGTGACTGAAAAGCTCTACCATTTTGCCCAACAGGGTGGTGCGAAGATTGTTTGGTTACCGGATGCCGCACAACTCACCGAAGCCGCGGCAAACGCCTTGCTGAAAACACTGGAAGAACCCCCGGCAAACTGTTGGTTCTTCCTCAGCGTGCTTGAGCCGTCGCGCTTACTGGCAACATTGCGCAGTCGCTGCATGACGTGGCATTTGTCCCCGCCGGAAGAAGTGCAAAGTCTGTCTTGGTTGCACAAACAGCAACCGCAGCCTGAAGTCGTGCTGCGTGCTGCACTGCGTTTAAGTAATGGCGCACCCGCTGCGGCGTTATCGCTGTTGCAACCCGAACGCTGGCAGGCGCGCACCAGGCTATGTGAGACCTTGCTCACCGCCATAAATGGGGATGTGCTGCAACTGTTGCCAGCACTCAATAGCGATGATGTGGCAGAGCGACTGAGTTGGCTGATTTCGATGTTAGTTGATGCCATGAAAGTGCAGCAGGGTGCCAGCCAATGGCTCGGCAACGGCGACAGAGTCGATGTCGTTATGCAACTGGCACAACATCTCAACAGCAGTGCGCTGAATGCGAGTGCCCAGCAGTGGATGCAGTGCCGCGAACAGTTGCTGCATGTTGCAGCGCTAAATCGTGAACTGATTCTGACCGACCGCTTGCTCGCCTGGGGACGATTGATGTCACCCGCGGTGGTCGGCTAAGTAAAAAAGAGAGAAGTATGTTTATTGTTGATTCGCACTGCCATCTTGATGGTCTTGATTATGAAAAACAGCACCGCGATTTGGACGATGTGATCGCCAAAGCGGCGGCCCGTGATGTGAAGTTCATGCTGGCCATTGCCACCACGCTGCCGGATTACTACAAAATCAAACAGCTGGTGGGGGACCGTGAAAATATCGCGCTCGCGTGCGGCGTCCATCCACTCAATCAGGAAACGCCTTATGATGTTGACGAATTTCGTCGCTTAGCCGCAGAAGAGCAGGTGATCGCGCTGGGTGAAACGGGACTGGATTACTTTTACCAGCAGGAAACCAAAGCGCAGCAGCAAGCCTCCTTCCGCGAGCATATCCGTACCGGTATTGCGCTGAACAAACCGATCATCGTTCATACCCGCGATGCGCGTGAAGATACGCTGGCGATCCTGCGTGAAGAGCAGGTTGAAAAGTGTGGTGGTGTGTTGCATTGCTTCACCGAGGATCAAGCCACCGCCGCGAAATTGCTGGATATGGGCTTCTATATCTCCTTCTCCGGTATTTTGACTTTCCGCAACGCAGAGCAAATTCGTGATGCCGCGCGCTATGTGCCGCTGGACCGGATGCTGGTGGAAACCGATTCTCCGTATCTGGCGCCAGTACCGCATCGCGGAAAAGAGAATCAGCCCGCCTTTACCCGTGATGTCGCCGATTATATGGCGGTGCTGAAAGGGGTAGACATTGAAACCCTGGCTGCAGCAACCACCGAGAACTTTTCCCGCCTGTTCCACGTCCCAATGAGCCGTCTCGGCGGCTAATTCGTTTTATTTCGAACCATGAATTAATTCCTTATTGCTGTCTTGTACCGCGTTTAATGCGGTGCAGGCAGTGTTTTATTGCTGCTTATTCATGCAGGTCAGTAAGAAATGACTGAAAGCAATAAAATTTCATCAGCGAAACGTGATAGCCGTCAAAGTAACAATTCGCTATTTATTTTACCCTTCGTAATAAATCAAAAGACGCCCAGCGTCACCCCGGTAAAGGATCCTCCCCCTTTACCATGCGCACTGCGCAAAAAACGCACTCATACTCAGGAGTTTCTATGTTCAAGAACGCATTTGCGAACCTGCAGAAAGTAGGTAAATCGCTGATGTTGCCGGTATCGGTTCTGCCGATTGCCGGTATTTTGCTAGGTGTTGGTTCGGCAAACTTCAGCTGGTTGCCAGCGGTGGTTTCCCATGTCATGGCAGAAGCGGGTGGTTCCGTGTTCGCCAATATGCCGTTGATCTTCGCGATTGGTGTGGCGCTCGGCTTTACCAACAACGACGGTGTTTCGGCACTCGCGTCCGTGGTGGCTTACGGCATCATGGTGAAAACCATGGCGGTGGTTGCGCCGTTGGTGTTGCATTTGCCTGCAGCGGAGATTGATGCCAAGCACCTGGCGGATACTGGGGTGCTCGGGGGCATTATTGCGGGTTCGATTGCCGCCTACATGTTCAACCGTTTCTACCGTATCAAACTGCCTGAGTATCTCGGCTTCTTCGCCGGTAAACGCTTTGTGCCGATCATTTCGGGTCTGACCGCGATTTTCACCGGTATTGTGCTCTCCTTTATCTGGCCACCTATTGGTACGGCGATTCAGGACTTCTCACAATGGGCTGCCTATCAGAACCCGGTTGTGGCGTTTGGTATCTACGGTGTGGTGGAGCGTTCGCTGGTGCCGTTTGGTCTGCACCATATCTGGAACGTTCCATTCCAGATGCAGATTGGTGAGTTCACTAACGCAGCAGGTCAGGTGTTCCACGGTGATATTCCGCGCTACATGGCGGGCGATCCAACCGCGGGTAAACTCTCTGGCGGCTTCCTGTTTAAAATGTATGGCTTACCGGCTGCAGCGATTGCTATCTGGCACTCGGCTAAACCAGAGAACCGCGCCAAAGTGGGCGGCATCATGATCTCCGCTGCGCTGACCTCGTTCCTGACCGGTATTACCGAACCGATCGAGTTCTCGTTCATGTTCGTCGCGCCGATTCTGTACGTGATCCACGCGATTCTGGCTGGCCTGGCGTTCCCAATCTGTATTCTGCTGGGCATGCGTGACGGCACCAGTTTCTCACACGGCTTGATCGACTTCGTGGTGTTGAGCGGTAACAGCAGCAAAATCTGGCTGTTCCCGATCGTGGGTATCATTTATGGCCTGATTTACTACACCGTTTTCCGTGTATTGATTGTGAAACTGAACCTGAAAACACCTGGACGTGAGGACACGGCAATGGAACAGAGCAGCGCAACCGGCAGCGAAATGGCGGGCAAACTGGTGACAGCCTTCGGTGGTAAAGAAAACATTACCAACCTTGATGCCTGTATTACCCGTCTGCGTGTGAGCGTGGCGGATGTGGCGAAGGTTGATCAGGCAGAACTGAAAACCCTCGGCGCACGCGGCGTGGTGGTGGCCGGTTCCGGTGTTCAGGCGATATTCGGGACCAAATCCGATAACCTGAAAACCGAAATGGATGACTATATCCGTAATATGTAACGGATTGAGATAGGGGGGCGGCCAGATGGCTGCCCCCAACACATTCAGAGATAAACCCGCAAATACTCCGTCAGACACAACAGCGCCATGGCCTGACCATAAGGCATTGAGGTCAGGGGCACCTGGCGATAGTAGTCCAGATCGCTGCCCATCGCGGTACCAAACGACACCTGTTTCAACTCCCCTTGTTCATCGATGTTGGCAATCACGCCACGCAGCGCCTTTTCTGCTATCGGGCGATACTCCTCGGGTAAGTAGCGCTTACGAACGGCTTTGAGAATGCCGTAGGCAAATCCCGCGGTCGCTGACGCCTCTGGATAGCTTTGTGGATCGTCGAGCAAGGTGTGCCATAACCCACTGCTATGCTGGCATTCCGCCAATGCCTTCACCTGACTGGCCAGCACCTGCTGCAGGAAACGGCGCGTGGCGTGATGCTCAGGCCAGTCCATCATCTCGAGGAAGTCAGGAATCACGATGGTTAACCAGCTGTTTCCTCGCGCCCAACGGGCGTTGGCGAAATTGTGGCGACCCTCAAACGTCCAACCGTGGAACCACAGGCCAGTTTGGCGATCCATCAAATATTGCGTGTGAATCAGGAACTGATAACTGGCTTCCTCGACAAATTCAGGGCGATCAAGCAGCTGTCCTATCTTCGCCAGCGCCATCACGCTCATCATCAGCGTGTCATCCCACAACTGCTGGGTATTCTCATTGTTATAAACGATATGCTGCAAGCCACCCTGTTCGGTGCGCGGCATTTCATACATTACCCATTCGGCCCAGCGCTCCAGCACCGGACGCCAGGCGGCATTCCCGGTCTCCTGGTAGCGATAAGCCAGCGTCAGGAAGGGGCACATGGTATTGACGTTTTTGGTGGGGGTGCCTTCCGCCAGTCGGGCATCAAACCAGTCATCGATTATTTTCAGCGTAGCCTTATCGCCGGTTTGCTGGGTGAAGTGCAGCATGCCGTAAAGGCCGATACCGTGCGTCCACTCCCAACCGGCCCAGCCTTTGGTGTCTATCACGCGGCCATCATCCAGTCGCAGTAAAAACTCGCCGCTGTGATCGGTGATATTCACTAGATTGTCGGTCAACTTATGGATTAGCTGCACCAGTTCGCTGCGCGGTAACAAAAACTCAGGTTGGCGCAGCAAAGCACTGTGCTTTACAGGAAATACGGTCATGGTTCATTCCTATCGTTAATCAGGGTAGGGAGAGGTTGCAAAGGGCTACGGTGCGTGGGGAGCGGCGGTGCAGCAGACTTGTGGCGATTGAGATAGCCCACATTGTTATTGCCCCACAAATTTTCATACGGCATGCCCGCCAGCGTTTCGACGATGGTGCGCGCTTGCGGTGTAATCTGTTCCGGCACGACGCGTCCAGCCGCGCGCATTTTCACCGTTTCCTGGCGTAAAACCGTGTGGGTGTGCAGGTTCAGTTTGAAGCGCAATGACACGATAAAGCCGCAGGTCAGCACACACAGCGTACCGACGCTGAGAATGAACAGGATGGTATGGCCTACGGCTGGGGCCTGCTCCGCTTTCCCGGAAGTAAATCCGGCTAACTGCAGCACAATACCCACCATCATGACGGCACCGGCTTGCGAGGCTTTGCGAGTCAAGGTCATGATGCCGGCGAAAATCCCCTCGCGGCGCTGTCCAGTGATCACCTCATCGACATCCGCAATGTAGGTATAGGTATTCCACGGAACGTAGTTGATGCCGCCGCGGCCCAGACCGGCTAAGGCGGAAATCAGTACCAGTAGCGCAAGGTTATCATTCATGCCGGTGTACCAAAGCCCGGCGTAAGAGAGGGCGCTGAGGCCGAACAGCACCACCACCATGCGATAGGCCGGGGCAGGTCCAATGCGGATACACAGCGGAATCATCGCCATCACGGCAATAAACTGCAGTACCGCCATGGTGCCCATCAGATTAGATGCGATCTGCGCGCTCTGCATCAGCACAAACACCACGTACCAGGTGAACACCGCATTAAACACGTCCTGCGCGATGTAGCCGCCCAGATACATGCCAAGGTGCTGGCGGAAGATGCGAATGCGCAACGTGGAGGCCAGTTCGACATACAAGCGCTTTAGGCTTTGCAGCAACGACAACTGCGACTTTTGCTCCTCCGCCCGACGCGACTCAGCGGAGAAATCTTCGGGTGCACGTTCCCAGGTGAAACGCCATACCAGCGTCAACACCAGGGCGCAGATCACCGAGAAGACCAGACTGGCATAGAAGAAGGAGACCGGGTTCTCTTTGCCAAACCAGCCAATCAGCACGCCGGGTAAAAAGGCGGCGAGAATCGAGGAGAGTTGTGCGAGAGCAATACGCGCACCGGAAAATCGGGTTTTCTGCTTAAAGTCATCGGTCATTTCCGGTACCAGCGTTTCATAGGGCACCAGAATCATGGTGTAGACCACATCGAACAGCAGATAGGTCAGCAGATACCACCAGAAACTCATGTCACTAATCCACATCAGGCTATAACTGAACACGCAGGGGATGCCGAGCAGAATGAAAAATTTGCGGCGGCCAAAGCGTTTACCCAGCCAGGTGGAACCGAAGTTGTCGGTGAGGAAGCCCATCAAGGGGCTGACCAGCGCATCCAGTACGCGGGCGGCAGCAAAAATGAAGGTGGCTTCTATCGGCGAAAGTCCGCAGAAGGTGGTGTAAAAATAGAGCAACCAGGCGGCAGTGAGCGCCGTGGTGCCTGCTCCGAGGAAATCCCCGGAACCGTAAGCCAGATAATGGCCCAGACCAATCTTACGAGACTGCATGGCAGGTTCTCCTTGAAATCGACGGATTGCACATCCCTCATTACTCCGTACTGCTTGCCCGGATTGGATAGAAAGTAGAGCGCTGTGACCCGGCAAACCTTCGTCATTTGGCAAGGGTTGGCGGGATAGTGGCAAAAACACAAAGAAATCGACGCGATATTTCTAATTTATAAAACAGCGTTTCATTTTTGTATTGATTGGCGATGCAGAAATGCGAGGTGCCGCACAGCGGTTAAACCAAAAGAAAAAATGGTGCAAAGACAGTCATTCAATGCAAGAAAAGTGGTCCTGAGGTTGTAAGAAACAGAATTCCTCACGCATACTGGCGGACTGAACTTAAGGCTTAAGGAAATGCACCATGGCTGAAGAAACGATTTTCAGTAAAATCATCCGTCGCGAAATCCCCGCCGACGTGGTTTATCAGGACGAACTGGTCACTGCCTTCCGCGATATCGCGCCCAAAGCGCCGACGCATATTCTGATCATTCCTAACGTATTGATCCCCACCGCTAATGACGTGCAAGAGGCGCACGAACATGCGCTGGGCCGCATGATCACGGTAGCGGCGAAAATCGCGAAGGATGAAGGGATTGCCGAAGATGGCTACCGTCTGATCATGAACTGCAACCGTCATGGCGGCCAAGAGGTTTACCACATCCATATGCACCTGGTTGGCGGACAGCCGCTGGGCCCGATGCTGGCCATCTAACCTCAGGCGGACCTTGTGATGCGTCAATGGCTGTGTGGCATGCTGTTACTGACCCTGGCGGGTTGCAGCAGTAACAAACCGATGATCAATACCTCGCAATCGCTGGTGATGGAGTCTTCCGTGTTGTCTGCGGGTATCATCACCGATGAGCCCACGCTTGCAAGCCGTGACGGCCAGCAGCGTGCGTCAAGTGTGCTCTATAATCAGCGTGAAACACCGGTGACCGTGCACTATCGTTTCTACTGGTATGACGATAAAGGCCTTGAGATAACGCCTGAAGAACCGGCACAAACCCAGACCGTTCCCGCGCATGGCAGCACTGAAGTTGTCTCGCAAATCGGTAATTTGACCGCCAGCAAGGTGCGTCTGTATCTCTTTCTCTGAGGAGTAACCTGTGATTCGCAGTGTAAAACGTTCCAGCGCGCTGTTATTTGCGCTGATGCTCACCGGTTGTGTGGTGAAACAGCAAACCCCGGCGCCGGTTGAACCGACCCAGCCGACTACCCCAACGCAACCCGAGCAGCCGCCAACGCCGCCGGTGCCACCGCCGGAAAACGTGCCGCAGCCGCCAAAACTGAAAACCATAAACTGGAGTGCCAGCGTGCAGCCGTTAGTGGCGAATATGGTGCAGTCAGCAGGCGTTAATCCTGGCAGCGTGCTGCTGGTGGATCGCATTAAAAACAGTACAAACGGCGCGTTGCAGAGTGATAAAGCCACTGACGCGATTCAAAGCGCACTGGCAAACAATGGCAAATTCACCTTAGTCACCCCAGATCAGTTGGCGCAGGCCAAGCAGGCACTCGGCCTGTCAGCGGATGACAGTTTGAATTCGCGCAGCAAAGCGATTGGCCTGGCGCGTAACGTTAACGCTCAGTACGTGCTTTACAGCAATGCGCAGGGCGATGTGAAGTCTCCAACACTGCAAATGCAGCTGATGCTGGTGCAGACCGGTGAAATCATCTGGTCAGGCAATGGTATTGCACAACCCTGATCCCCAGTTGCAACAACTGCTTCAGCAACAATGGCCGACGGCGCAAGCTGCCGGTCATTTTTTCGCGCTGCCGGGACTCAGTGGCAACAGCGTGCATGTGCAAACAGAGCAGGGCGAGTTGCTGGCGCGCCGTTCTCCGTTACAACCGATTCCGTTTGTCGATCGTCAGCGTGAATATCGCATACTGCACAAGATGCGCCATACGCAGTTAGGGCCAGCGCCACTTAGCTGGCGTGAACCCTGGCTTTTACAAAGCTGGTTACCAGGGGAAGTGTTAACCCCGACGCAATTCAATCAACAGCGTCCAGCTGTGTTGGCACTGATACATCGCCTGCATCAGCAACCGCTGACTGGCTATCGTCTGCGTCTCGCGCCCCTGCTACAGCGTTACTGGCAACTGTGTCAGCAACGCCACTGGCGCTGGCAGCACCAGTTGCAACACTTAATCAAACAGGGCGAACCGCAGCCGTTACGCCTCGCGCCGCTGCATATGGATATCCACGCCGGTAATCTGGTGGCGACGCACGGTGGCCTGCGCCTGATTGACTGGGAGTACGCCGCCGACGGCGATGTGGCGCTGGAACTCGCCGCGCTGTGCGCGGTCGATGGAGAACATGAGGCGGACTGGATTGCCGGATATGCGCAACACAGTCAGCTTGACGAACAGGTGCTGGCGCGTCAGATGCGCCGCTGGCAGCCATGGCTGCAACTGCTGATGGCGAGCTGGTATCAACTGCGCGCCGAGCAGAGCCATGATCACACTTTGCAGCAGCTGGCCCGATCCAGCTGGCAGCATCTTTAACTCAGGATTGTCAACATGACCATGAATACCCCCGGCCCGCTGATGTTGGATGTCGAAGGCTATGAACTCGATGCAGAAGAGCGCGAGATCTTGCAACATCCGCTGGTGGGCGGGCTGATTCTGTTTGCCCGCAATTTTCACGATGTCGAACAGTTAGCTGAACTGGTGCGCCAGATTCGTGCGGCTTCACGCAATCGTCTGGTGGTAGCAGTGGATCAGGAAGGCGGGCGCGTACAACGTTTCCGCGAAGGTTTCACCAAGCTACCCGCCATGCAATCTTTTGCGGCCCTGCACGATATGGCTACCGCCGGTGAAGTGGCGCAGCAGGCGGGTTGGCAGATGGCGGCCGAGATGATTGCGATGGACATCGACATCAGCTTTGCGCCGGTGCTGGATATCGGTCACATTAGCGCGGCGATTGGTGACCGTTCATTCCATGAAGATCCGGCAATTGCACTGCAAATCGCACGCCGATTTATCAATGGCATGCACGAAGCGGGAATGAAAACCACCGGTAAGCACTTCCCTGGGCACGGTGCGGTGAGTGCTGATTCACATAAAGAAACCCCGCGCGATCCCCGTGATGCCGCCACGCTGCGTCAGCACGATATGGCCATCTTCAAGCAGTTGATTGATGAGCAGTTACTGGATGCGGTGATGCCTGCCCACGTTATCTATACTGAGGTAGATCCTTTACCCGCCAGCGGCTCACCCTATTGGCTGCAAACGGTATTGCGCAAAGAGCTGGGTTTCAACGGGATAATTTTCTCTGACGATCTGTCAATGGAAGGCGCCGCGGTGATGGGCAGCTACGCCGAGCGCGCCCAGCAGTCCCTCAATGCCGGATGCGACATGATCCTGGTGTGCAACCAACGTGCCGGCGCGGTGAGTGTGTTAGATAACTTGACGCCGATCCAGGCGGAGCGTGTGACGCAGTTATACCATCAAGGTCGATACACCCGTCAGACTCTGTTAGCCAGTGAACGCTGGAAGCAGAACCACCACCAGCTCAGCGCATTGCAGGACCGCTGGCTGGAGCATAAAGCGTCGGGCAGATAAGCGCCGCTGCCCGGATTTCATTCCACGCTGAGGATAATCATGATCATCTATCTGCACGGTTTTGATTCCAGTAGTCCGGGCAACCATGAAAAGGTGCTGCAACTGCAGTTTATTGACCCGGATGTCAGGCTAATCAGTTACAGCACGCTTCACCCGAAACACGACATGCAGTTTTTGCTGAAAGAGAGTGACAAGCTGCTGCAGCAAGCAGGCGATGCGCACCCGTTGATTTGCGGTGTAGGCTTGGGCGGTTACTGGGCCGAGCGTATTGGCTTTCTCTGTGGCATGCGGCAGGTGATGTTTAACCCCAACCTGTTCCCGTTTGAGAACATGGAAGGCAAGATCGATCGCCCGGAAGAGTATCTCGATATCGCCACTAAGTGCGTCAACGATTTTCGTGAAAAGAACCGTGACCGTTGCCTGACAATCCTTTCACGCCATGATGAGGCGCTGGACAATCAACGCAGTGCTGCGCTGTTACATCCGTTTTATGAGATTGTCTGGGACGAAGACGCCAGCCATAAATTTAAGAATATTTCCCCTCATTTGCACCGCATCAAAGCCTTCAAATCCCTTGCCTGAGCGAAAACGCGCCGTGTGATGCGGCGCACAGAATGTTTAACATTCTGATAATGCAGCTGAAAGATTGATGTACATCAATTTTCTTATGATCTGACGATTGCGCCGTGATATTCTGCCCTCAGCTCGCGATTTAACGTCGCCAACCCTATGTTTATTAAGGTTTTTAGTAACCATTAATTAACTATTGGTTTACAACTTTGAGGGGGTCTTTGTTGACTACATCTATGGAAAAAATCGTCATTATTGGCGGTGGTGCTGGTGGCTTAGAGCTGGCAACACAGCTCGGTCATAAGCTTGGCCGCAAAAAGAAAGCCGAGATCATTCTCGTCGATCGCAATCACAGTCATCTGTGGAAGCCGTTGTTACATGAAGTAGCGACGGGTTCGATGGACGAAGGTATCGATGCGCTGAGTTACCTGGCGCACGCGCGTAACCACGGTTTCCAGTTCCAGCTGGGATCGCTGACGCAAATCAATCGTGAAACCAAAACCATTGAACTGGCAGAGATCCGCGATACTAACGGTGAGTTGCTGGTGCCGCAGCGTGAGCTGGCCTATGACCGTCTGGTGATGGCGCTGGGCAGTACGTCCAATGACTTCGGTACGCCGGGCGTGAAAGACCACTGCATCTTCCTTGATAACCCGCATCAGGCCCGTCGTTTCCATAATGAAATGCTCAACCTGTTCCTGCGCTTCTCCGCCAGTGAAGGCAGCCTGGAAAAGGTCAATATTGCCATTGTCGGCGGCGGTGCCACGGGCGTTGAGCTGTCGGCTGAGCTGTACAATGCAGTCAAACAGTTGCACAGCTACGGTTATAAAGGTCTGGATAGCTCCGCGCTGAATGTTACGCTGGTCGAAGCCGGTGAGCGCATTCTGCCCGCGTTGCCACCCCGCATTTCTGCGGCGGCACATCAGGAACTGACCAAGCTTGGCGTGCGTGTGTTGACGCAAACCATGGTCACCAGCGCCACTGAAGAGGGGCTGAACACCAAAGGTGGAGAGTTCATCAACGCGGATTTGATGGTGTGGGCGGCAGGGATCAAAGCGCCGGACTTTATGAAGGACATTGGCGGACTGGAAACCAACCGTATCAACCAACTGGTGGTGAAGGACACGCTGCAAACCACGCTGGATGATGATATCTACGCGATTGGTGATTGTGCTTCATGCGCATTGCCAACTGGCGGTTTTGTTCCTCCACGCGCGCAGTCTGCCCATCAGATGGCTTCACGCGCGCTGGAGAACATCCTGGCGCAGCGTAAAGGCAACGCGCTGAAAGCCTATGTCTATAAAGATCACGGTTCACTGGTGTCGCTGTCCCGCTTCAGTACCGTTGGCAGCCTGATGGGTAACCTGATGCGCGGTTCGATGATGGTAGAAGGGCGCATTGCGCGTTTTGTCTACATCTCTCTATATCGTATGCACCAGATTGCGCTCCACGGATATTTCAAAACCGGCCTGATGATGCTGGTGGGTAGCCTGAACCGCGTGCTGCGCCCGCGCCTCAAGCTACACTAATGATTTCGGGGCGGTGCAATACCGCCTCAAGCCTTACTCCTGCCGTAACCCACTGAAAAAAGACAGTTCAGCTTAAGGTTACGGCGGTATTTCAGCTGCTCTCAGAACTCTCTGAAAAACTGGCCCTGACCGGTTTCCGCCTCGTTTCCTCCATTAATCTGATGTTGCAATTACGGACCATCTGTAAAACTTATATCCACAAACACGGCGCGGCGCGCACGCCGTTTATGCCTCGGCTACACAGGATTCGGTAGCGGCAGGATTGCGCGGTAACAACCTTCAGGAGGACATTCCTGTGAATAAATCAATGTTAGCGGGTATCGGTATCGGCGTGGCAGCCGCATTAGGTGTGGCCGCCGTCGCCAGCATGGATGTCTTTGATCGTGGCCCGCAGTATGCTCAGGTTCTCTCGGCAACGCCGATCAAAGAGAGTATTAAACAACCGCGACAGGAGTGTCGCAATGTGACGTTAACGCATCGTCGTCCGGTACAGGATGAGAACCGCATCGCCGGTTCGGTACTGGGTGCCGTGGCGGGCGGTGTGCTCGGTCACCAGTTCGGTGGCGGTCGTGGGCGCGATGTCGCGACGGTAGCGGGCGCGTTGGCAGGCGGTTACGGTGGTAATCAGGTGCAGGGTGCATTGCAGGATCGTGACACTTACACCACCAATGAACAGCGTTGCAAAACCGTCTACGACAAGCAGGAAAAAATGCTGGGTTATGATGTGACCTATAAAATAGGCGACCAGCAGGGCAAAATCCGCATGGAAAATGACCCTGGCACCCGCATTCCGCTCGACCGTAATGGTCAGCTGATCCTGAATTCGAATCAGGCCTAATTGGGCAAAGACACATCACAGCAGCAGTAACGAAAAAAGCGCCGTAAGGCGCTTTTTTTATCACACTAAACCCGGTTCTTCGCCAACTCGCCAATAAAGCTCTGTACCCACTCCATGCGCACTTTGCGTTCTTCTAAATCACGCGTGAACTTCAAGCGGGTTGGGCCATCCAGCTTCCACTGCTTGGGATCTTTTTGCAGCAGGCCGATCAGCCAGCCTGGATCGACATGGTTCTGTGGTGCGAACTCGAAGAAGCCACCTTTTTCACTGGCTTCAATTTTGCGGATGCCCAGCTCACGCGCCTCCAGGCGCAGCCCTGCGACATCCAGCAGATTTCGCGCCGCATCAGGCAACTTACCAAATCGGTCAATCATCTCCACTTTCAGTTCCGCCAACTCTTGCGCATCGCTGGCCGAAGCCACGCGCTTATACAGTGACAAACGCGTATTCACATCCGGGATAAAATCATCTGGCAGCAGAGCGGGCATGCGCAGTTCGATTTCCGTCTGATTGCTGGTGAGATCTTCAAGTGAAGGTTCACGCCCGGCTTTTAGCGCATCCACAGCGTTCTCCAGCAATTCCATGTACAGCGTGAAGCCAATGGTTTCCATCTGGCCGCTTTGATCTTCACCCAGCAATTCACCAGCACCGCGGATCTCCAGATCGTGTGTTGCCAGCGCAAAGCCCGCACCCAAATCTTCCAGCGAGGCGATGGCCTCCAGACGTTTCTGCGCATCGGTGGTCATCGCTTTAGGATGCGGCGTGAGTAACCAGGCGTAGGCCTGATGGTGCGAACGCCCCACACGGCCACGCAACTGATGCAACTGCGCCAGGCCAAAGTGATCGGCACGCTCAATGATAATGGTGTTGGCGCTGGGTACGTCGATACCGGTTTCGATGATGGTAGTACACACCAGCACGTTAAAACGCTGGTGGTGGAAATCGTTCATCACCCGTTCCAGGTCGCGTTCGCGCATTTGGCCGTGACCAATGGCAATACGTGCTTCCGGTACCAGATCCGCCAGGCGCTGCGCGGCTTTTTCGATGTTCTCGACATCGTTATACAGGTAGTAAACCTGACCGCCGCGTAAAATCTCACGCAGGATCGCTTCACGCACCACCAAACTATCGTATTCGCGAACAAAGGTTTTAACCGCCAGTCGGCGGGCTGGCGGGGTGGCGATAATCGACAGATCGCGCATACCGCTCATTGCCATATTCAGGGTACGTGGAATCGGCGTGGCGGTGAGCGTCAGGATGTCCACATCGGCACGCATCGCTTTAATCCGCTCTTTGTGTCGCACCCCAAAGCGGTGCTCCTCATCGACAATTAGCAGACCAAGGTCGTGCCATTTCAGATCGCTGGACAGCAACTTATGTGTGCCGATCAAAATATCCACTTTGCCTTCGCGCGCCTGCTCCAGCACCTGACTCTGCTCTTTGGCGCTGCGGAAGCGTGAAAGCATTTCGATACGTACCGGCCAGTTGGCAAAACGATCGCGGAAGTTGTCGTAGTGCTGCTGCGCCAGCAGGGTGGTCGGCACCAGCACCGCGATTTGTTTGGCATTCTCAACGGCGAGGAAAGCGGCACGCATTGCCACTTCGGTTTTACCGAAACCTACGTCACCACACACCAGACGATCCATCGCCAGCGGTTGGCACATGTCACTCAGCACGGCATTGATGGCCTGGCCTTGATCCGGCGTGGTTTCAAACGGGAAACCTTCGCAGAACAGCTGATACTGGTCGCGGTCATGTTTGAAGGCGAAGCCGGTTTTGGCGGCGCGCTGGGCGTAGATATCCAGCAATTCTGCCGCGACATCACGCACTTTCTCGGCGGCTTTCTGCCGCGCGCGGGACCAGGCATCACTGCCGAGTTTGTGTAAGGGGGCATTTTCATCCGCACCGCCGGCGTAACGGCTAATCAGGTGCAGTGAGGAAACCGGCACGTAGAGCTTGGCATCACCTGCATAGGAGAGCATCAGGTACTCGGCAACAATGCCGCCGGCTTCCAGCGTGGTCAGGCCGATATAACGTCCCACGCCATGTTCCAGATGCACCACTGGCTGGCCGGGATGCAGCTCAGCCAGGTTACGGATCAGCACATCAGGGTTGATGGTGCGACGATTATCCTGGCGGCGGCGACTGACGCGTTCACCCAGTAAATCACTTTCGCAAATCAGTGCACGGTGACGGGTGCTGTCGATGAAGCCGCGCTCGCTGGCACCGATCATCAAACTGTGGGGGTGTTGACTCGCCTGATCAAAGTGCTCGATCGGCTGTGGGCGAAGCTTGATACGTGCCAGCAGCTCTTGCAGGCTTTCACGGCGTCCTTCGCTCTCCACTGAGAAGATAATCTGCCCATCGAACTGCTCGATAAACTGGCGCAGAAGATCAAGCGGGGCTTTAGCCTGTGCTTGCACCGCCAGTTCGGGCAGGGGCTGATAGCCCAGGTTGGTGTTGGCGGCTTTCTCTGGCAGCGTCTCATTGCTTAACTGCATGCGCGGCCAGGCTTTCAGTTCACCCAGCAGAGCGTCCGGGCGCAGCCACAGGCTGGCGGGTTCCAGCAGCGGACGCATCGGATCGATACGGCGATTTTCATAACGGGCATTGGCATCTTGCCAGAACCGATCGGCGCTGCCGTGCAGATCGCCGCTGTTTAGCACTAGCGTGTTAGCGGGTAGATAGCTAAACAGCGTGGGCAGTTCCTGCTCAAAGAACAGCGGCTGCCAGTATTCGATGCCCGCAGGCAAGGTGCCTTTGCTCACCTGCTGATAGACGTGTTCCGGCTCGCGGCGCACGTCAAAAATTTCACGCCAGCGGGTGCGGAACAGCTCGATGGCGGTTTTATCGGTCGGAAATTCATGGGCGGGCAGCAAATTGATGGCATCAACCGCTTCCAGCGTGCGCTGGCTGTCAACGTCAAACAGACGCAGACTGTCGATTTCGTCATCAAAGAAATCAATGCGATAAGGCTGATCGCTGCCCATCGGATAGAGGTCCAGCAGCGCACCACGCGTGGCATATTCACCGTGTTCCATCACCTGATCGACATGGCGGTAACCCGCTTGCTCCAGCTGGTCACGCAGTGCATCGCGCGACAGTTTTTGCCCCTGTTTCATTACCAGCGCATGGCCGTGCAGGAAGCTGTGCGGGCAAACGCGCTGCATCAGCGTGTTAACCGGCATAATCAGCATGCCGCGCGTTAAATTGGGCAGTTGGTATAAGGTGGAGAGACGGGCAGAGATAATGTCCTGGTGCGGGGAAAAGCTGTCATAGGGCAGCGTTTCCCAGTCGGCGAGGTTAGTGACCGGCAGATCGGTGAACTGGCGAATCTCCTCCTGCAAACGCAGGGCAGACTGCATATCCGGGGTAATCATCAACACCGGACCGGGATGACGTTCAGTGATGCTGGCGCACTCCACCGCTTGCGCGGCGCCAATCAGTTCGCCGAGCTGACGATGATCGCCCGCTTTCGCAGGCAGGGTATAACGACGCTGTTCCGACATAAGGACTCGACATTCTCTCCTTGGATTCCAGGGCGTCATCATTCCACAATCTGCCTTGAGGATCATCTGTCGCGGTGCTATTTCTCATCGCCCTTCATACTTCGCGCTGTGGCCGCGCCTGCGAACCCCAGTCACTTACTGGATTGCTGTGTATAGTGCATGCGCGGACGATCGATATTGGCCCATGACAGCTCTTTCTCCAGATGGTAGCTGTGATTGCCGTCGTCCCACTTCACGTAATAGCCGGTTGGCGCATCTCCCTGTTCAAAGACGTTAACGATCTCGCCTCTGATTTCTCCCGATTTGTGTTTAACGATACTGCCCTTCGGAAATCTGAACATGGGTGTACTCCTTTTCGCCCGGCATCTTTCGCACCGTGGCGGCGTTGGCTGCGCCTGCTAACCCCAGTCACTTACTGATGTGAGCTCCTGGGGATTCACAGGCTTGCCGCCTTGCCACCGCACGAAATCTTTCGCACCGTGGCGGCGTTGGCTGCGCCTACTAACCCCAGTCACTTACTAATGTAAGCTCCTGGGGATTAGCAGACTTGCCGCCTTGCCACAGCACGAAATCTTTGGGCTGGCTGCGGTGCCGGTTGTAAAAACTACTTCTTTTAAAGCAGTCTACGCCAGGTGATGTCTAATAAACGCACAATAAGTATCATTATTTTGTCGAAATTTTATGCATTGACGCAGATCGTGACGTATTTAGACGTAACTTTGCCGCAGACTCAGAGGGTTAGAGGTTTCATAAAGCAGACGGCTCCTTTATCATCCCACTACTTATTTTCAGGCAACTGCCAAGACGGATCTCATGTATCAACCAGTCGCGTTATTCATCGGTTTGCGCTACATGCGTGGACGAGCCTCAGACCGCTTTGGTCGCTTTGTCTCCTGGCTTTCGACCATCGGCATCACGCTCGGCGTGCTGGCGCTGGTCACGGTATTGTCAGTGATGAACGGCTTCGAGCGTGAGCTGGAGGGCAATATCCTCGGCCTGATGCCGCAAGCGCTGGTGACCAGCGATAAAGGCAGCATCAATCCGCAGCAGATCCCTGCGCAGGACCTTGAATTGCAAGGTGTGACGCGCATGGCGCCGCTCACCACCGCGGATGTGGTGTTGCAAAGTGCGCGCAATGTTTCTGTCGGCGTGATGCTGGGCATCAACCCTGACGAACAGGACCCGCTGACGCCGTATCTCGTCAATACCCAGCAGAGCGTGCTGCAACCCGGCCAATATAACGTCATCATCGGTGAACAACTGGCGTCGCAGTTGGCGGTGAAACGCGGCGACCAACTGCGTTTGATGGTGCCTTCAGTCAGTCAGTTCACGCCAGTAGGGCGTCTGCCAAGCCAGCGAATCTTTACCGTTGCCGGGACCTATGCGGCCAACAGTGAGGTGGATGGCTACCAGATTCTGGTTAACCAGCAGGACGCCTCACGCGTGATGCGCTATCCGCTGGGTAACATTACGGGCTGGCGTTTATGGCTGGAAAAGCCGCTGAACATTGATGCGTTCAGTGAACAGCATTTGCCCGATGGGCTAACAATGAAAGACTGGCGCGAGCGTAAGGGTGATCTTTTCCAGGCGGTACGCATGGAGAAAAATATGATGGGGTTGCTGCTGAGTCTGATCATTGCGGTGGCCGCGTTTAATATCATCACCTCGCTCGGCCTGTTGATCATGGAAAAGCAGGGCGAAGTGGCGATTCTGCAAACCCAAGGCTTAACCCGTCGGCAGATTGTGGCGGTGTTTATGGTGCAGGGTGCCAGTGCGGGCATTATCGGTACCTTACTCGGCACGCTGCTGGGGGTGTTGCTCGCCAGCCAGCTTAACAATTTAATGCCGGTCATTGGCCTGTTCCTGGACGGCGCCGCGCTGCCGGTGGACATCAATGTCTGGCAGGTGGTTACCATTGCGCTGGTCTCTATGATCGTGGCGCTGCTCTCTACCCTTTATCCGTCATGGCGCGCTGCCGCCGTACAACCCGCTGAGGCTTTACGTTATGAGTAATACCCCTTTGTTGCAGTGTCGTGACCTGTGCAAACGCTATCAGGAAGGCAGCGTGCAGACCGATGTGCTGCGCAATGTGGCTTTTAGCCTGCAGCCAGGTGAACTGACCGCCATCGTTGGCAGTTCGGGTTCGGGTAAAAGTACCTTACTGCATCTGCTGGGTGGCCTGGATGCGCCAACCTCAGGTGATGTGGTGTTTGATGGCAAGTCACTGAACGCCATGTCTTCTTCTGCCAAAGCTGAACTGCGCAACCGCGAGCTGGGCTTTATTTATCAGTTCCATCATCTGCTGCCTGATTTCAGCGCGCTGGAAAATGTGGCGATGCCACTGCTGATTGGCAAAACCGGTAAAGATGAAGCCGCCTCACGCGCGCGTGAAATGCTGGCGGCAGTAGGGCTGGAAAAACGTGCCGCGCACCGTCCATCTGAGCTATCAGGCGGGGAACGTCAGCGTGTGGCGATTGCGCGTGCGCTGGTGAATCGTCCGCGTCTGGTAATGGCCGATGAGCCGACAGGCAACCTCGATGCGCGCAATGCGGATGCAATTTTTGAACTGCTTGGCGAACTCAACGTCCAGCAGGGCACGGCATTTTTAGTGGTAACGCACGATCTCAACCTGGCTAAGCGTCTCAGCCGCCAGATGGAGATGCGAGACGGTCAGTTGAACGACCAACTGACGTTGGGAGCGATCTAATGGCTTCATCATTATCCCTGTTGCTTGGACTGCGGTTTAGCCGCGGTCGGCGACGTGGTGGCATGGTCTCGCTGATCTCCATCATCTCTACTATTGGCATTGCATTAGGCGTGGCGGTATTGATCATCGGCCTGAGTGCCATGAACGGTTTCGAACGCGAACTGAACAAACGCATTCTGGCCGTGGTGCCGCACGGGGAGATCGAGCCCGTGAATCAGCCATTCCGCAACTGGCAGCCGATGATCGCGCCGATTGAAAAAGTCCCAGGCATTGCGGCGGCGGCACCGTACGTCAACTTTACCGGTTTGATCGAAAGCGGGGCGAAGATGCAGGCGCTGCAGGTGAAGGGCGTTGATCCGCAGCAGGAGTCGCGCCTCAGTGCGCTGCCAAGCTTTGTGGACGGTGATGCCTGGCAACAGTTCGCCGCGGGTAAACAGCAAATCATTCTCGGTGGCGGCATTGCGAAATCGCTGAACGTGAAGCAGGGCGACTGGATCACCATCATGATCCCCAACAACGACGGTGAGAACAAGCTGCTGCAGCCGAAGCGTATTCGCTTGCAGGTTTCAGGCATTCTCCAGCTTAGCGGCATGCTCGATCACAGCCTGGCACTGGTTCCCATAGTTGATGCGCAGAAGTATCTGGACATGGGCGACAGCGTCAGCGGGATTGCACTGAAAATGAGCGATCCGTTCCAGGCACAGAAACTGGTGCGCGATGCCGGTGAAGTGACGCACTCTGATGTCTACATCAAAAGCTGGATCGGCACTTATGGCTACATGTACCGCGATATCCAGATGATCCGCGCCATCATGTATCTGGCGATGGTGCTGGTGATTGGTGTGGCCTGTTTCAACATCGTCTCGACGCTGGTGATGGCCGTCAAAGATAAGAGCAGTGATATTGCGGTGCTGCGTACCTTGGGTGCTAAAGATGGGCTGATCCGCGCTATCTTTATCTGGTATGGCTTACTGGCTGGGCTGCTCGGCAGCATTAGCGGTGTAGTAGTCGGGGTGCTGGTGGCAATCAATCTCACGCCGATTATCCGCGGCCTGGAGCATCTGACCGGACACCAGTTACTGGCCGGGGATATCTACTTCATTGATTTCCTGCCCTCTGAACTGCACTGGCTTGACGTGATTTCGGTGCTGGTGACGGCGATTGTGCTCAGTTTGATCGCCAGTTGGTATCCGGCACGACGTGCCAGCCGTATCGATCCTGCACGCGTACTCAGTGGTCAGTAAAGCGATAAACGCAGCCGCCCTCGCGGCTGCGCACATTTTCAGCATCAGTGGCATGCAGCCGTCATGCGTAGCCGCTATTATCGGGAACCATTAACCCGAACAAAACACCCGACGTGCAGCGTTAACCGCCGCAGATTAAGGAGCCTTTATGCGCATACCGCGCCGACGCCTACGACTCGCCCGCGACAAGAAAAACCGCCGCAAAGTGCATCAGCGCTTTCGCCAGCGCATCTTTGAACGCGATCGCAAAGCTGAACTGGCTGCGCATCCGCAACCGCGCGTGGTGGTGCTGACGGGAGCGGGCATCTCCGCCGAATCCGGGATTCGCACATTCCGTGCCGCTGACGGACTCTGGGAAGAGCATCGGGTGGAAGATGTGGCAACACCCGAAGGGTTTCATCGCGATCCGGCCTTGGTGCAAGGGTTTTACAATTCGCGCCGCCGTCAATTGCAGCTGCCAGAGATCCAGCCGAATGCCGCTCACAAAGCGCTGGCAGAGATGGAGCAGGTGCTAGGTGATAACTTCCTGCTGGTGACGCAAAACATCGATAACCTGCACGAGCGTGCGGGCAGCCAACGCGTGCTGCATATGCATGGCGAGCTACTAAAAGTGCGCTGTGAGAGCAGCGGTCAGGTGTTGGACTGGACTGAAGATGTCACGCCAGACGATCGCTGCACCTGTTGCCAGTTTCCGGCGAGGCTGCGCCCACATGTGGTGTGGTTTGGTGAAATGCCATTGGGCATGGAAGAGATTTATCAGGCAATAGAGAAAGCGAATCTGTTTATCGCAATTGGCACCTCTGGCCATGTCTATCCGGCGGCCGGTTTTGTGCATGAAGCAAAACTGCAAGGTGCTCACACCGTTGAACTCAATCTGGAACCGAGCCAGGTCGGCAATGAGTTCGCGGAAAGCCACTACGGCTTGGCCAGCGAAGTGGTGCCGGAGTTTGTGCATACCTTTTTACGCGGACTTTATAAGTAGGCTGTATCCGGTTAAGCAATTCGCGCTGAGAACGCTAACCTAAGGGATAATGATTTGACGCAACATGGCGGGCTTCAAGCGCCATGATAATAACGCAGGTTCTTTAGAGGGATGACAAATGGATCAATTACTTGAGCGTTTTCTCAGTTATGTGGCAGTAGAAACTCAGTCAAAACCGCAGGCGCGACAGGTACCCAGCAGTGAAGGGCAGTGGACGCTGGCGCGCCAGTTACAAGAAGAGCTGATTGCACTGGGATTCGTCGATGTCTCCCTGAGCGATCATTGTTGCGTGATGGGTACGTTGCCCGCCAATGTTGACTGGCCGACCCCGGTGATTGGTTTTATCTCGCATATGGATACCTCACCGGACTTTACCGCTAAAAACGTCAATCCGCAGATTATCGAAAATTACCGTGGTGGTGACATTGCGCTGGGCAATGGCGATGAGATTTTATCACCGGTGATGTTCCCCATCCTGCATAAGCTGATTGGTCATACGCTGATTACCACCGATGGCAAGACATTGCTTGGGGCGGATGACAAAGCCGGCATCGCTGAAATCATGACGGCCATGGCGCGTCTGGCGAAAGGGGATATTCCCCACGGCGCGATCCGCGTGGCGTTCACCCCCGATGAAGAAATTGGACGCGGAACCTCGCATTTTGATGTGGAAGGTTTTGCCGCCGATTGGGCCTACACCGTGGATGGCAGTGACCTCGGTGAATTTGAGTTTGAAAACTTCAATGCCGCCACCGTGATGGTGAAAATCACCGGCAACAATGTGCATCCCGGCAGCGCGAAAAACGTGATGGTCAACTCTCTGGACCTGGCGATGCGTTTCCATGCGGAATTGCCTGCCAAAGAAAAACCGCAGTTCACCGATGGCTACGAAGGCTTCTTCCACCTGCACACCATTAAGGGAACGGTGGAACACGCTGAGTTGATGTATCTGATCCGTGATTTTGACGCCGACAGCTATGAGCAGCGCAAAAAAATGATGGAAGAGATCGGGCAACGTATCAGCAAAGGTTTGCCGAATGAGTGCGGCGTGAAAGTGGAAATCAGCGACAGCTATCGCAACATGCGCGAGAAGGTGGAACCGCATCCGCAAATTATTGAGCTGGCACTGCAGGCGATTCGTGATTGCGGCATCGAACCAGTGGTGAAGCCGATTCGCGGAGGAACCGATGGTTCAGCACTGTCATGGAAAGGACTGCCGTGCCCGAATCTGTTCACTGGCGGATATAACTATCACGGTAAACACGAGTTCGCATCATTGAATGTGATGTCGCAAGCAGTAGACGTGATTGTGCGCTTGTCGGCGCTGGCAGCAGAAAAGAAAGAGTAGTAAATAGGCCTGCACCGCAGTAACGCTTGTCCTTTAAGCCCTTGGCGGACGCCATGGATGGCGCAACACGGGTCACTTAAACGCTTTGTGGTCGCCATAAATGGCAACCCTACGACGAACGTGCGGGGTTTACGTAGTGTGCGCATTTGTGCGCACTTGGTCTTTCCTCAGCACGTTCTGTAGCGGCGCAATTTATTGCGCATTCAACAGCAGTGCCGTTGCCAAAATGCACGATGAATCGCGCCGCTACAATCAGTGCCATGGCAAGCTATCTATTACTCACCAAAAAACCAATACCCGCTATTCACCAGCGCGGCAAGCTGCGCCAGCAGAGAAGGATCATCCAGCGCATCGCCAAAATCTTCCAGCGTCAGCACCTGATTATGCGCCAGTGCAGCCAGCACTTCAGGATGGCTGCATGCCACGCGTTCGCCATTCACAAACACGCCATCGCCGAGGGTCAGCACGCGCAGCCCACCGAGACGCGTCAGCGCATCGCCTTGCTGCAACGCATCATAAATCTCGTCAGGTTGGTACGGCGGTTCAGGTGGCGCGATATCCAGCTCGTGGCGTGACTGGGAAATGAACTCACCAAACCACTGTTCAAACTGTTCCGGCTGATTGATCACATCCAGCATCACCTGGCGAATGCCCTCTACTTCGGAAGGCAGGATCTGCGACGGGCAATCACGTGAGGGCACATCCGGATCGCTGAAGCGATAGCTGCCTAACTCATGCGCCAACATAAAGTCGGCAAAACCACTGATCAATTCACGGCCGTTGGGCGCGCGGAAGCCAACCGAGTAGTTGATGGCATTTTCCAGCGAATACCCTTCATGCGGGAATCCTGGCGGAATATAAAGAATATCGCCGGGTTCCATCTCTTCGTCGATGATGGCGTCGAAAGGCTCAACCTGCAGCAAATCGGGATGCGGACAGTGCTGTTTCATCGGCACTTTCTCGCCCACACGCCAGCGACGACGACCGGTGCCCTGAATGATAAACACATCATACTGATCGAAGTGGGGACCCACGCCACCGCCAGGTACGGCGAAGGAGATCATCAGATCGTCGATGCGCCAGTCAGGCAGAAAACGGAACGGGCGCATCAGCGCAGCAGAGGGTTCATGCCAGTGGTTGACGGCCTGAACCAGCAGAGACCAGTTACTTTCGCCTAAATGATCATAGCTTTCGAACGGACCGTGGCTGACCTGCCATTTGCCGTTGTGATGGCTGACAAGGCGACTATCCACCTCGTTTTCCATTGCCAGACCAGCAAGCTCATCAGGAGAAATAGGATCAATAAAGTTTTTAAAACCACGTTTGAGCACCACTGGGCGTTTTTGCCAGTAGCGCTGAATAAAGTCGGGCCAGTTGATGTCGAGCTGATAGTCCATACGAGTGTTCCGGTTGGGGCCATGAATGCAGGCAAGTATAACAGCCCACAGGCCTTTCTACTCGCGGTGATGTTCAACTTCCTGACGCTGGAAAATCACTTCCATGCGCGCACCGCCCAGTGGGCTGGTGGTGGCGATTACCTGGCCAGCGTACTGTTCGAGGATGTCACGCACCACTGCCAGGCCCAAGCCCTGTCCGGGGCGTAAGGTATCAGCGCGCTGACCACGTAAAAAGATTAGGTCGCGTTTGCTCTCAGGAATGCCGGGACCATCATCATCGATAAACAGATGCAGGGCTTTATCTGTTTGCCGTGCGCTAACCTCAATAAATTCGAGGCAGTATTTGCAGGCGTTATCCAATACGTTGCCGAGCACTTCCATAAAATCATTTTGGTCGCCGATAAAGGTCAGCTCTGGCGAGATATCCAGCGTGATGTCGACCCCTTTGCGCTGATAAACCTTGTTCAAGGCAGAGCACAGGCTATCGAGCAAGGCCGAAACTGAGTGCAGATCGCGTTGCAATGGGTTGTGGTCAGCCTGCATGCTGGCGCGATGCAGGTAATAACCGATTTGCTGAGAAATACGGCTGATTTGCTCCAGCATCACCGGTTCTGCCTGCTCTACGGTCAGCTCTTTACCGCTGCGCAGTGAGCGTAACGTACTTTGCAACACCGCCAGTGGTGTTTTCAGACTGTGGGTTAAATCCGACAGCGTGGTGCGATAGCGCGTGTAACGCTGACGCTCATTGGTCAGTAGCAGGTTGAGGTTACGCACCAGACTGCGTAACTCCTGCGGTGGATTATCATCAAGGTTTTCACGATGCCCGGTTTCGAGTTCACGGACTTGCGTCGTCAGATGGCCGATAGGACGCAAACTCCAGTGCGCAGCCAACCACAACAGTGGAATGACCAACAGCAGGTTGGCCGCCAGCACATAGCTAAACCATGACCACACCACATCAGAGTGCTGGAGTTCTTGCGGGATCGAATCCACCACCACAATGGTCAAAGCTGGCAGATTGGTGGTGGCATCGTAACGGTTCACCGCAACAGAGTGGGTGAAGGTGTCGTTGTTATCACTATCCAACTGCTGAAGCCGCTCTTTCACCTCGGAGTTGTTACCGATGGCCGCCAGACTGGTGCGATTGGTGGTGTCGATTTCATAGAAATCGGGCTTCAGCAGCCATTCACGACGGATATTGTTGCGGATGTCGGGCACGTCGCGCTGTTGCCACAGCAATTTACCGTGCTCATCGTAGATAAACACCAGCGTCGGGAAGTTCAGCGTCATGCGCTCGGGTTGCGCGATGGTGAGCTTATTGTTCTGCCATTGTGCGAGGGTAAAGAACAGGTTGCTCTCACCACGCATCACGCGATAAGTGTTTTTATCAAAGCTCACCACATAACCGACCACCGCCACCATGCCGTAGGAAAGCGACAGAAACAGGACGATGGCGGCTGTTGCCAGCAAAAAGCGAGCACGTAAAGAGAAGGGGCGTTGACGGCGTAACCAATTCATAAATCAGAGATCAAATCGATAGCCCTGGCCGCGCACGGTGTTAATCACTTCGGTCGGGTGGAGCGCGAGAATTTTTTTGCGTAGACGTCCCATCAAGACATCAATGGTGTGACTTTCACGCAGTTCGGCATCGGGATAGAGTTGCAGCATCAGCAAGTCTTTGCTGACCACTTTTCCGGCATTGCGGATCAGCGTTTCCACGATGGTGTATTCAAAAGCGGTCAGTTTGACCGGCTCATCATTTACCGTGACTTCACGGCGAGACAGGTCAACCTGGAACGGCGGCATGGAGATGATCTGCGAGGCGTGCCCGCTGTTACGACGCATCAATGCCTGCAGGCGAGCCGCGACTTCTTCAATATGGAAAGGCTTGGTGACATAGTCATCGGCACCGGCTTCCAGCGCTTCGACTTTGGCCTGCCAGCCTTCACGCGCGGTTAATACCAGAATCGGCTGACGGATGGCATCACCGCGCCAGCGGCGAATTAATGACATGCCATCTTCATCGGGCAGACCTAAATCGACCAGTGCAATGTCGGGAATGTGTTCCTGAAGGAAATAGTCGGCTTCTTTCGCATCTTCGGCGGCATCCACCTGATGGCCCATCTCACGTAACTGCACAGCGAGGTGATGGCGCAGCAGTGCATTATCTTCCACAACCAGAACACGCATAGTATTTCCTTACCTTCAAACTCAGTGATGATGGCAAGAGTATATGCGAAGCGAATTAAACAGCATAACAACGCTTGCCCGTCATGCGTCTGCAGTAGGGCAAGATTGTCACAGCAGGGGCGGCCAGATGACCGCCCGCAGAGGATTACTTCAGATCATCAACCATCTGGATAGCACGGCCGAGGTAATTGGCTGGTGTCATCTGCTTCAGACGCGCTTTTTCCTCTTCCGGCATCTCAAGACTGTCGATAAACGCCTGCATACCGGCGGCATCCACGCGCTTGCCACGCGTCAGCTCTTTCAACTTCTCGTAAGGCTTCTCAATTCCGTAGCGACGCATCACGGTCTGAATCGGCTCTGCCAGTACTTCCCAGTTATGATCCAGTTCATCTAACAGACGATCGCGGTTCACTTCCAGTTTAGAGATACCTTTCAGGGTGGCCTGATAGGCGATCAGTGAATAGCCTACGCCGACACCGAGGTTACGCAGCACGGTGGAGTCGGTGAGGTCACGCTGCCAGCGGGAAACAGGCAGTTTGCTGGCCAAGTGGTGCATCATCGCGTTGGCCAGACCGAGGTTGCCTTCAGAGTTCTCGAAGTCAATCGGGTTCACTTTGTGTGGCATGGTAGAAGAACCGATTTCACCGGCAATGGTTTTTTGCTTGAAGTGGTTCAGCGCAACGTAACCCCAGATATCACGGTCGAAGTCGATCAAAATGGTGTTGAAACGTGCGATGCAATCGAACAATTCAGCGATGTAATCGTGTGGCTCGATCTGCGTGGTGTACGGGTTCCAGGTGATACCCAGTGAGGTCACGAACTGCTCGCTCAGCTGGTGCCAGTCCACTTCCGGATAAGCGGCGATGTGGGCGTTATAGTTACCGACCGCGCCGTTGATTTTACCCAGCACTTCGATCTTACCTAACTGGCGCAGCTGGCGCTCCATGCGGTAAGCGACGTTAGCCATCTCTTTACCCATGGTTGACGGGGTGGCTGGCTGACCGTGCGTGCGAGACAGCAGCGGAATATCACGATACTCGTGCGCCAGACCTTTCACCGCATCGATGATTTTGTTCCAGAACGGCACGATAACATCGCGGCGTGCCGTTTCCAGCATCAGCGCATGCGACAGGTTATTGATGTCTTCGGAAGTACAAGCGAAGTGGATGAACTCGGAAACGGCGTGCAGCGCTGCGACACCGGCCACTTTCTCTTTCAGGAAATACTCAACCGCTTTCACGTCGTGGTTGGTGGTACGTTCAATGGTTTTGATTCGCGCAGCATCTTCTTCGCTGAAATTAGCGACAATCGCATCAAGGAAAGCGTTTGCGTCAGCATCAAATGCAGGAACTTCCTTGATCTCTGCGGTCGCGGCCAGTTTCTGTAACCAGCGAACTTCAACCTCAACGCGGAATTTCAGCAAACCGTATTCGCTGAAAATGGCGCGCAGTGGGCTGACTTTATCGCCGTAACGACCATCGACAGGTGAGACGGCGGTCAGAGAGGATAATTCCATCAGTGCAACTCCTGAATCGTTAACAATTAAGGGCAGGGCGGCGCTTAATACGCCGGGCCCAGCCGGGATAAAATGGTTTTGGCTTCACGCAGCAAGCGCTGACGTGAGAACATCAGCTGCAGGCGGCCACCGCCAACCTGCTGCCACAACACGGCAGCGCGAATACCGGCCAGCAGCGTGGCGCGGACTTTGCTCTGCACTTGCGAATTCTGTAAAACCTGTGGCGAACCTGTCACCTGGATACGCGGGCCTAATGGACTGATCACATCGACATAAATGCCTGCCATCGCGCTGGTGATGGTGTCTGACTCCAGTTCATAATGCGCCAACTGGCGATCGAGTTGACTAATACGCTGTGCCAGCGTGTTCAGCGCCGACTTGTTACTCTCCAGCTTGCGTTCCAGCACCATCATGCTCAGGGTGTAACGCGTCAGTTCAGCGCCCGCACCCTGACGACTGCCGCTATTCAGCACCGCCATCAGTGTTTCTAATCCCAAATGCAGATTGGCTTCATCGTTACTGAAGACGGCAAGCGTCGAACCGGGATTAAGATCCAACACACTGCGCAGGGACACATTCAGCGCGGCAGTGTTGCAGTTTCCTTGATGCGCTAATTGCTGCACCAAATGGGCGGCCTGGCAAACACCCGCTAACGCAAGCGTAATCTCATAATAGTTCTTAGCCACGCTTAACTCCTGTCATCGCGTCGGCAGCGCCGACCTTAGGCTTCTGCCAGTGGCAGGCGCTGTTCAATGATGCCGCCGCCGAGGCAAACATCACCCAGATAAAATACGGCCGATTGGCCTGGCGTGACGGCCGCAACCGGCTCGTCAAAACGCACTTCGATACGGTCTTCTGCCAGCGGAATAATCTGGCAAGGAATATCGGTCTGGCGATAGCGGGTTTTCACCGTGCAACGCAGCTGTGCGGTGATGGGCTGGCGATCAACCCAGTGCAGTTGCTGCGCAATCAAGCCAACAGACATCAGACGCGGATGATCGCCGCCTTGGGCGACCACCAGTCGGTTGCGCGCCACGTCTTTATCGACGACATACCAAGGATCATCATTGCTCTCTTTACGGCCACCGATGCCCAACCCTTTGCGCTGACCCAAGGTGTGATACATCAGGCCCTGGTGCTCACCGACAATTTCACCGTCAACGGTTTCGATTTCACCTGGCTGCGCGGGCAAATAACGACCAAGGAAGTCGCGGAATTTGCGCTCACCAATGAAACAGATACCGGTGGAGTCTTTTTTCTTCGCGGTGATTAAATCCAGTTCTTCAGCGATACGGCGAACTTCTGGCTTCTCCAGCTCGCCAACCGGGAACAGGCTTTGCGCGATCTGCTGGTGGCTCAGGGTGTAAAGGAAGTAGCTCTGATCTTTATTGCCGTCGAGGCCTCGCAGTAACTGGCTGGTGCCGTCGACATCGGCACGGCGCACGTAGTGCCCGGTGGCGATGAAGTCGGCACCGAGATCGTCTGCGGCAAATTCCAGGAAGGCTTTAAATTTGATCTCTTTGTTGCACAGAATATCAGGGTTCGGTGTACGGCCCGCTTTGTACTCTTCAAGGAAGTGCTCGAAGACGTTATCCCAGTACTCAGCCGCGAAGTTGATTTTGTGCAGTTTGATGCCGAGTTTGTCACACACGGCTTGTGCGTCAGCCAGATCATCTGCGGCGGTGCAATACTCCTCACCGTCGTCTTCCTCCCAGTTCTTCATGAACAGGCCTTCAACCTGATAGCCCTGCTGTTGCAGTAACCAGGCGGATACGGAAGAATCGACGCCGCCGGACATCCCGACGATCACTTTTTTCTGGCTGTTGTCAGACATGACGCACTCTATGATTACGATAAAAACAGGCGGCGCATTCTATCATGCAGAAGCCGGGCGCGCACCCTCGTGAAAAGGCCACTGGAACGGCGCGACCAGTTGCAGCGGATAACGCTCACCTTGTTGCCACAATCTGACGCTCTCGGCGACCAGCGGTGAACGCAGGCGATTAGCCGTGAGAATCTGCTCTGGCGGCAGCCACCAGCAGCAATCGATGTCACGATCCTGTGGGGAGGTCTCGCATTTTTCGGGCAAATCAAGGCCAAACAGGAAACGCACAAAAGGTGTATCGTCCGGGGCGATCCACTGTTGGACGCCGAGGAAATATTCCGGTTTCGCGTCTATGCCGGTTTCTTCAAACAGTTCGCGCTGGGCGGCTTCGATAATGGTTTCGTCTGCTTCCAGGTGTCCAGCGGGCTGGTTCCAGGTGATGCGGCCGTGGACGCGCTCCTCAACCACCAGTAACTCACCTTGTGCCTGCACAATACAGGCCACGGTTACATGAGGTTTAAACATCCTTCCTCCGAATTTGTTAACTAAAAGTTATTAAAAAATCCAGTTTAGACTGACGCCTCGACTTCGCGCCACGCGCCGCAGGCTAAGTCGCCCAAACTGTATCCACCCATCGCATAGCGAATCAGGCGCAGGGTCGGAAAGCCAATATGTGCGGTCATCCGACGCACCTGGCGGTTCCGGCCCTCATATAAAGTGATTTTTAACCAACAGGTTGGAATTGCTTTGCGCTCGCGGATCGGCGGTTGGCGCGGCCATAACCACGCTGGCTCATCCACCAACTCCACGCCAGCGGGCAGCGTGGGGCCATCATTCAAGGTCACGCCGCTGCGTAATGGGGATAAATCTGATTCCTGCGGTGCGCCTTCCACCTGCACGTAATAGATTTTCCCGGTGCGTTTGCCCGGTTGTGTCAACTGCGCCTGCAGCGCGCCGTCGTTGGTCAGGACCAGCAACCCTTCGCTGTCACGATCGAGTCGGCCTGCGGCATAGACGTCGCTAA
This sequence comes from Pantoea sp. CFCC18177, assembly GCF_059412425.1. Taxonomy (NCBI): domain Bacteria; kingdom Pseudomonadati; phylum Pseudomonadota; class Gammaproteobacteria; order Enterobacterales; family Erwiniaceae; genus Pantoea; species Pantoea sp. CFCC18177. The sequence goes on along the minus strand of NZ_JBNBPL010000003.1, from coordinate 25,398 downwards.
CGGGAATGAAATCCTTCAGCGTGCGGCGGCCCGCCTCATCGCTGAACTGCGGTAAGACATCGAAAGGTTTGTTAAAGAGTATGACGCGGCGCGGCCCTTTTGGGCGCGTGTCTCGGCGCACGGGCTTGCGTGCGGCGGTGTTTGGACGTTTATCCTGGTGAATTTGTTGAGAAGTTTTTCGCATGATCTTTGCAGTCGGAAACAATCGGCGCATTATAGCGCGAAACGACGGTGATTGGCGTAGCGTAAATATTCAAGTAGTATTGACCCGCATCTTACAAATCATTAACAAAAAATCGCTCGAAGGAGAGGTTGATGGAAAGCAAAGTAGTTGTTCCGGCGGAAGGTCAAAAAATCACCCTGGATCAGGGCAAACTGAACGTTCCGAATAACCCAGTCATTCCTTATATCGAAGGTGATGGCATCGGCGTTGATGTTTCCCCTGTCATGCTGAAAGTGGTTGATGCCGCTGTGAAGAAAGCCTACAACGGCGAGCGTAAAATTTCCTGGATGGAAATTTATACTGGTGAGAAATCAGTAGAACTTTACGGTCAGGACGTCTGGCTGCCGCAAGAAACCCTCGATTTAATTAAAGAATATCGCGTTGCCATCAAAGGCCCGCTGACAACCCCAGTCGGTGGCGGTATTCGTTCTCTGAACGTTGCGCTGCGTCAGGAGTTGGATCTGTACGTGTGTCTGCGCCCGGTTCGCTACTACACCGGTACGCCAAGCCCGGTTAAGCGTCCAGAAGATACCGATATGGTGATCTTCCGCGAAAACTCTGAAGATATCTACGCAGGTATCGAGTGGAAAGCGGGTACGCCAGAAGCGGATAAAGTGATCAAGTTCCTGCGCGAAGAGATGGGCGTGAAGAAAATTCGCTTCCCTGAGCAGTGTGGTATCGGCGTGAAGCCGTGCTCTGAAGAGGGCACTAAACGTCTGGTACGCGCAGCGGTTGAGTACACCATCACCAACGATCGTGATTCTCTGACCCTGGTCCACAAAGGCAACATCATGAAGTTCACCGAAGGCTCTTTCAAAGACTGGGGCTACCAGTTGGTGAAAGAGGAGTTCGGCGGCGAGCTGATCGATGGCGGCCCATGGATGAAGTTCAAGAACCCGAACACCGGTAAAGAGATCATCGTTAAAGACGTGATCGCGGATGCCTTCCTGCAGCAGATCCTGTTGCGTCCAGCAGAATACGACGTTATCGCCTGTATGAACCTGAACGGCGACTACATTTCTGATGCCCTGGCGGCACAGGTAGGCGGTATCGGTATCGCACCGGGCGCAAACATCGGTGACGAGTGCGCACTGTTCGAAGCAACCCACGGTACTGCGCCTAAGTACGCCGGTCAGGATAAAGTGAACCCAGGTTCGGTTATCCTGTCAGCTGAAATGATGCTGCGTCACCTGGAGTGGTTCGAAGCTGCAGACCTGATTGTTAAAGGCATGGAAGGCGCAATCGCCGCTAAGACCGTGACCTATGACTTCGAGCGTCTGATGGATGGCGCTAAACTGCTGAAATGTTCAGAGTTTGGTGACGCGATCATCGCTAATATGTAATTTGCCTTCAGGCAGAATGCATAACGGGAGCCAATGGGCTCCCGTTTTTATTTGTCCATTACTTCGAATTAATTAAACGTAATTCTGTGGTTATAGATAAAGAAAGTCATCCCGGCGAAAGTTTTTACTTCATCGGGCTCACCAAGCTGTTGACGAATGGCCGCTACACGTCGGTTAGCTTCACTGTTTGCATCTGACGTCGCAATAGCGGGAATGGATACAAACTGTCTTTCAGGTGATTGCGCAATAAACGCTGGCTGCAACCATGAGCGCAGTGTTTGCCCGCGTGAGCTGGAGAACATGATCTGATAATTATCTTCCCACAGAACGGGGGTGATATGGATTTTGTTATCTGAAAGCCAGTTAACGTTATTGGAGAGCTTCCAGAAATCACCGTAGCCAAAAGTCAGATCGTTTTGCTGCAGGAACGCGATATACGCTCTGGTTTGTGCTTCATGGTCTGCGAAGGGGCCAGTATTTTTATACCAGGAGTAGCCCGAAGAGGCTAAGAATAAGGCTAAGATGCAGCCAATAAACATATTCCCCTTAAAAGATAACCGAAGAGCAACCAGCATCATGACGAAACAAAATGCATTGACAAAGAAGCGTGCACTGCCCTCATAAGGCATATCATAACCGATGATAAACGAGGTTATGATGGCCGCGATACTGAGGAAAGCAAAGAGGGCAATAAAACGTGCCTTTTCACCTTTATTCCAGCAAATTACCATCGCATGAAGAAAGAGAGCCACCCAAAGTATCAGCGACACGGCATAGGCAATACTGTTATCGATAAAGAACAGATTCAATCCACGACCCAGGATATGCACTACCCACTCTGCATTAATGAACCACTGATCCACGGGCACAAGGGTAAAACGTTGCACAGGGATATGTAACCAGCGCGGTACTGCATGAATCATGGTGAAGATAAATGCGATCAGGAAGATTGCCGTGGCCTTTTTACTGATGGTTTTATTCCATGAGAAATAAAAATGAACCAGTAACAGCGGCAAGAAGAAGGTGGCAGCAAACCAGGGATCTGAAACGGCAGACAGTATCGATATCAAGCTATACAGCAGCACCATGCCAGTAGAACGTTTTTGCAAGTTGAAGAAGCAAAGGGTGAAAACCAGTACGCCAAAAAATTGAGTGGAATAATGTGAAAAGGGATGCGCGATAAAACCGCTGACGTAGCAATATGCGGGTAAGCACACAATCAAGATGGGCGCTAATATAAAGGTGTTTTTGCGATTTGCCCCGTTATTGACCGCCGCAATCAGTAATGGAGTAAGGAAAACAAAGAACACCGTGGATAAGGTGAGAGCAAATCGACCATCATCCGACAGCAAGGTAAAGAAGATAAAATTCACCGGATAAACGGTAAAGTACCAGTTGTCTGGGGTCGGGAGCCAGTCACGGAAGATGGAAAACCCCTCATTGAGGAAGGCACGCCAAACAATCGGGCTGTTAGCTACATCAGGCTCATACGGGAAATAACGAAAAGTTAAGAACCATGAGACTGCTAGCGTAAATAGCGTGATGGCTATCCAGGCTATTTTTTGCGAGCGTGGTGCATTTAGCATTTTGTATTCCCTTTAATACTCTTAATTAAGTAACGTGGTCTTTGTTTACTCTCAATGTAAATTCTGCCGATATATTCGCCAAGTACACCGATACCGATCAACTGCACCCCCCCAAGGAAGAGGATGGAAACCAGCAAGGAAGGGTAGCCTGCAACGGGATTTCCCCACACCAATTTATCGATAACCATCCATATGCCATAAATGAATGACAGTGCAGCGACGGTAAAGCCGATGTAAGTCCACATCCGTAGCGGAAACGTTGAGAAACTGGTCAGTCCCTCAAGTGCGAGGTTCCATAATTTCCAGCCATTGAATTTTGTTGTGCCGCTGATGCGTTCTGAACGCGCATATTCAACAATCGCTGTTTCACCTTCCACCCAGCTGAGAAGACCTTTCATAAAAAGGTTTCTTTCCTGTAACTGTTTTATGTTCTCAACGGTTTCGCGCGACAGGAGTCTGAAATCACCCACGTTCTCTTCAATTTTGGGATGGCTAATCTTATTGTGAAGACGATAAAACCATTCCGCTGTTTTACGCTTGAAATTAGTGTCGCTACTTCGGTCACTGCGCTTTGCCAGCACTACCGACCAGCCTTCCTGCCATTTGGCGATCATGTCTGGGATGATTTCAATCGGATCTTGCAAATCGACGTCAATCGGGATCACCGCATCGCCGTTAGCATGTTCAAGCCCAGCCAGCAATGCCGCCTCTTTGCCAAAGTTTCTCACAAAACTGATCGCGTTAACGGCTGAGTCAGCATCTGATAACGCGTTGATAATGCGTTCGGTAGCATCTTTGCTGCCATCATTGATAAAAATTATCTCAATCTCATACTGGCTGAGTTTTTCTTTAACGGCGCGGTAAAAAATAGGTATCGCGTCCTCTTCATTGAAAACAGGGACCACCAGAGAAATTTTCACTTTTTAATCCTGAAAACGATGAAGCGTGAGTAGAAAAAACCGGCCAGCAAACTTAGCAGAGAGAAGAAAATAAGCGTAACCAGCGGGTTGATGGCGAACCGGTCGGCAGCCCGACCCACTCCCAAAGCGAGTGCTCCCATAAAAACGACATAAAGCAGATATCTTAAATGGGTAGCCTGGGTATTGAAGGTCCAGCGGGCATTGGCAAAGAAAGAGAAGGTAACGGCAACGCAAAAAGCGAGGAAATTTGCCAGCGACTGCGGCGAGCCCAAGGCATATAGCAGGCCGAACAGTGCCCAATGTATGAGCGTATTGATCACTCCAATCGAAGAGTATCGCGCAAAAAGTTTTAGCATCATTGACGGTCAGTTAAATCCTGACAATAAATCGATTATTTTTGATTGCTCATCGGTGGCAAAGCTATCGCCGAATATAAGCAACAGTGAAATGAAGATAACAATCAGGGTGTTAATTGGGATAAATCTTACCAGAATTGAGGTAGGGAAAAAACTATCTGACTGGGCTGGTCGAGAAGTAGCAGACGCGGAAGCGCCTGCTAAGTCTGATTAGTGGCCGTCACTGTCATGCGAAAGTGATGATTTTTCCCGCGGCTGCGACAGCCGCCAAAAATCATGGCCAGTCGGATGCTGATACGTTCGCAGTGAGAACTGTGGCAGGATGGCGTAAATATATTCAAAGATCGCTGATTGTGAGTTCTCATAATCGACCCACAGCACCGATGAGGTGAAACAGTACACTTCGACGGGCAACCCTTCAGGTGAGGGCTTCATCGTGCGCACCACCAGGTACATGTCTTTCTTGATGTCATCACGCTGTGCCAGCCAGGCAGTCAGATATTTGCGAAATACCGTTAGGTTGGTCATGCCATTTTCCGCAAACCAGCGATCACCCACCACGCTGCTGTCACGTCCATCCATTAACGCCGACAGCTGTTCGTTCACGCCACGCACCTGACTCATCTGTTGCACCATCTCTTGATCGACAAAGCGAATTGAGGTCTGGTCAAGATGAAAACTGCGCATGATTCGGCGTGCCCCTGAGGCGAACATCGCTTGCCAGTTGGTGTAGGTTTCGGTCAGGAAGTTTTTCGTCGGTATACGCGAAAGCGTGTTATCCCAGTTACGAATGGTGATGGTGTGCAGCGCAATGTCGATCACTTCACCGCTGAGGCCGTTATCGGGCATTTCAATCCAGTCACCCAATTGCAGAACATCATTGGATGACACCTGAATATTTGCCACCAGTGAAAGTAAAGTATGTTGAAACACCAACATCAAGACCGCTGCCACTGCACCCAGACTGGAGATAATGATCACCGGCGATTTATTCGACATGATTGCCAGAATCATGATCGCCGAGATAATGTGCACCAGAATCTTACCGACCTGAATGTAGCCCTTGATGGAGTGGTTTTTACGTTTTGATTTGCGGGAGTAGGAGTTATTAACGATCTCCAGTACTTCGGTAAAGAACAGCGAGAGATAAATAAAGAACAGGATGCCGCAGATGGTTTTTATCGCAATCTGCAAATGTTCGGGCAAATCCGGCATAAACTGCAGCAGATAATAAACCGTGATCACCGGGATAAAGTTGGACAGTTTCTCAGAAAGACGCACATCCTTATCTAACGGTACTTGATTTTTGTGTGCGCTGAAAAACACCTTGCGCACCACTTTCACCAGTAAGAATTTACAGATTAGATGGGTTACCAGACCGGCAATCACTAACAGCAGCAGGCTAAACGGGGTAGATAACAGGGAATTGCCTTCAATAAACTTCTGGATATCACTTAAATAATTCATTTCAACCACAGGCCTGACAACGTTGGCGGGAATTCAAACATATTCCTTCTAGGGACTATAAGCGACGCGTGCGCATTCTGGGTTTCAGCTCACGAATGCGACAGCGCTTTGCGTGCTGCTTCCGCCAGAAAGTGGCTGCGGCTGCTATAACGCGCATCATGACCCACAACACGATCAATCTTCTCGATTAACAGATGAGGCATGGTGATATTGATGCGCTCGGATTTACCGAGGTAGCGCGTGATATCAATCTCCACGTATATCCATATTCCCGGCTGAGGAAGATTGTTCATCCACTGGTTCGAGGGCTCTGGGATCAACAGACCTTTTTCTGCCATTAATTCGAAGTGCGTGTGTAATGCGCTGTGTGCATCGTGCAGCGTCTGCTCCGGGGTGTCACCTGCAAAATAGCACCCGGTTACATCGGGGAAAAAACCGCTTGCGGAGCCATCAGCATCGATTTCTACAAAGGCGGGAAATAGCATAATCTCTCCTGCTGGGTGATGGGGCAATTAGTGCCGATCATTGAGGTTGGCGTCTTTCAGTATCTGCAGCAGGGTGCCTTTCTTAAGGTCCTTTTGCGGATGCGGCACCGTAATAAGGTGGACGAAATCAGGATGTGAGAATTGATGATGGCTACCCTTAATTCTCTCCAGAATCCATCCGTTGCGCTTCAACAGCTTTATCAACTCTGCGCTTTTCATGGCTGTCCTTGAATGGGGATTATACACACGATACACACCTTTGCAATCTGATTGGCACGTCATCGAGCGTGGTGATGGCCACACTAGCCATCTCGTAAAGGGAGTTGAATACCGCAAAGTCTCTCTGTGCGAGTTTGTTTCACGGAAAGTGGAGAGGCTCAGCAACACATTCAGCAAAACTTTGAAACAGTTAACACTCAGGCTTTATCAACCGTGTCTTTTGCCGGTGAAACCGTTATCTTCAGCGCTTCAGATTCTGGAGGTGGTATGCAGGGTGTCATCAAGTTTGTAAAAGGCTGGTTGCTGTTTTCGTTGCTGTGGGGTGTATTCATGTGGTTTATGTCATGGCAAGCACAAGGGGAAGCAATCAGCATGGTGGTGGTGAAGAGCTTGTATGCGGGGCTGATTTATCAGGCACTCATGACCATGGTGGCGCGCTACAAAGCACGGCGTACCCAAGCCTGATTGCTCACATCTGCCCACACAGCTTTGCGTGATATTGACGCTAATTTGCACTCGCTCAGGCAATCTTAGCCGACGAAATCAGAGCGGGCGGTTGAAGAGATGGGTAGCAAATTTATCGTGGCGTGGTTTTTTCTGCTGGTTTCATTCGGCAGCTGTGCACAATTACCGAATATCCCTGTGAACATCACCTTTCACCATGGTCGTCATCTGGATGTGGAAAACAACACGGCTGATGTGGCTGAAACGCCAGACGAGCATATAAAGGAACGGCAGGACGACGTAGGGCACTCTCATTCATGACGGGGCCATGATGGCCCCCGAATTCAGTTTATTTTCTTCCCAAAAGAAAACCGACAATGATGCCAATACTGGCCGCTACAGCGAGACCGGTGGCGGGATTTTCACGTACCGACTTCACCACACAATCTGCGGCATCTTGCACTGCGTAGCTGGCCTGCGCAGGGTAACGACGTGCTGCGCCACGGGCTTGATGTTTACGCGAACCGGTGACCTCACCGATTTTCTCTTCTACTGCACCCGCTGCTTCATTCAATTTTGCTTCCGCTTTTCCAGTCATAATGACTCCCTGATGGTTGTGAATGTTACGTTTCAGCGTAGTCACATAATCTCAGTGCAGCAACTGAGACTCAGACCAGGTTGTAACAGCGGTTTGCAGGATGTGGGAATTCTGTCCAGGCTTGAAGGGTAACCTGCGATGGCTATCACGCCAGCCAAATGGGTCCTGGGGGAACAATGAAACGCGATGTACTGAGTGAAGATGATTACGATGAAGTGTGCCGGGTCATTGGTGATGCCGTCATTGTTCTTTCCGAATGCGGCCATGAAACCAAGCGGGCGGAGATCACCGATTTGTTGCAGCGCACCCGCCATCATCGCGCCCATGATGAACGTGACGAACAACGCATGCTGGAACATGCGATTCGTCTGGTGAAACCATAACGCCATTAAGATTTGCCGCGATAGGCTGGATACCAGGTCACTAAAAAATGGCGCAGATGGTCAAAACACCATTCAGCGTCTTCAGCCTGCTGGCAGTAATAGCGAACCGTGACTTTCTCATAGCGCATATGGCGCTGATGCAGTGGCGACCAGCCCCAATCAAGCACGGCGCGGGCATAGTTCACCAAAGTGCCACTCTGCATATTGTGTTGCTTCTCCTGGCGTCCAAGATAGAGTTCAAAAGCCTGGTCGAGACTTTGCGTCTCTTCACTGCTGCCGCTGGACAGTGCAGGGCGGAAGGCAATGTCAATAAAACCGCAAACACCGTCCTCGCGCTGTTGCCAGTCACAGGCCAGCGTCATAAACACGCCATCCTGCAAATTGACCTCTTCCAGTAAGCGACGCAAATTTTCGGAATGTTCTCCCGCTGCGATCTCATCAATACGTTCGGTTTCTACCGTAAGGTCAAAACCACACGGATTCACCGAACCATCGGCGTTGGTGGTGGCGGGGAAGGGAAACTCGATATAGCCGTTATTATCCAGACTCTTTTCCATGATGCAGGTCCGCAGCGTGAGGAAGCCTGACAATAAACCATCTCGCACTGCTAAGCACGTTTAAGGACACGTCCAGGTAATCATGGTGTTCTGATAAGGGTTAATTAGCCTGAACTGCTTATCGGACAGTCGTTGGGCGGTGAATCCCTCGGAGGTGATGGCAGACGGCACATACTGGAATCGGTCGCTGGAGTGCAGGGTACCGCTTTTAACGGCCACACCATCCCGCGTCACCGTGAAGGCGCTAACTAAATCGAAAATACGCGCTTCCGTATGGCCCATCGACTGCCCATAAATGGTCGACACTTCGCCGGGGCAGTCGACACCTTTCGGCGTTGAACTACAGCCAGCCAGTAAAAATAAGAGGGTAAGTAACGCCGTGATTCGCAACATGATCCTGTCCTGGTTCGTTCCCTGGTTTGCAGTGGCCCATAAATGCACACTGATACGCTGATCATAGCAGGTCTGGCGCCGCTTCCCATTTGTCATTTGCTTAATCGTTAAGCGGTAAGAATGTAAAGGGGTGACTTTGGTAGCAGATAAACGTTATTCTTGCCAGCGTTGCGCATCAGGTAAGCAAAACAAGGGCAAATCTATGAGAGAAGAAGAAGCCAGTTTAATGATTCTTCAACACGCGATCGACAAACTAGAAGCCGACAAGAAAAAGCAGGTAATGAACTGCGTAGCGGCCCTGCAAGAAGTGATGCAACGCTTCGACTCAGAAGCAGCGGGTCTGGCATTAATGCTGGTCGCTGCGCAGGTTGCGGCAGAGTAATCCCCAAGACAAACCTTTCTTCCCACCCGTTTGCGGTGGAAAATCCATGCAATATAGCTGCTGCTCAGTCGATATCGGCTGACGCGCAGCGATTGTGCAAATTCGCATTAGTCTTTCTCCTGGTTCACTTTCCTGTGGGTTGTGCTAAACCTGAGAGTGAATCCAAAAGGAGGATGAGATGAAAAAGACACTGTTATTGATTGGTACTTTTAGCCTCGGCCTAATGCTGGCGGGTTGTGCATCTGACCATGTAATCCATACCACTGACGGGCAAACCATCGTGGCGCAAGGCAAACCGGTGGTAGATGAAGATACCGGCATGATTACTTACAAAGATATTGATGGTAAGCAACAGCAAATAAACCGTAATCAAATCAAGGATATGAATTCGGTGAACTAACGTTTTTTCCTGATTCAATCCTGACTGGCCCGCATCTGGCGGGCCATTAAACGTCACTCTGCGCCATTCTGTGTTACGCTCCTCTCCACAAAATCCCAACAAAATCATCATCTAACCGCAGTGGAGAATCCCATGAAGGCGATAGCGATTGCCGTTGGCTTAGCGGCGTGCCATATCATGCCAGCCTGGAGCGATACCGAATTTCAAATCACCTGTCCTGGACGCGCGACCATGACTGTTTCCCGTGCGGAATACGGCTTAAGCACTCTGATGTGGCCGACGCGTCACTTCCAGATAGCCGCTGGACAACAGCGCACCAGTATAAAAGGTGGGGACAAGGTGGCCATTACGCGTTTTCGTAACGGCGATCAGCTGCTTGTGAACAAGGACAATGGCGATACGTTCTTTGTCTACGCCAATAGCGATAAGCTGCTGCCGTGTAATCGCACGGAAAAACGCGATACGGAGATCCTTTCACTGGAACGCTACGACGACAGCCAACGGCCTAACTCTTAACGGCGCCTCAGCGTTATATCAAATCAGTTGCTGCTGGCGCAGATCCAGCGGCGACTGCTCCGCCTCATCAATCGCCGCCAGCCAGCCGGGCAAGTCCACCTTTGCCCAGGAGAGATGACCGCGCGTGGTACTCATTAGCACCACATCAGGTCGCAGCGCGCGGTAAAGCTCCAGTGACTGTTGCAGCTCCATGGGATTACTTTCCGGGACCAGCACGCTGATCCAACGGTTGTAATCGCAGGTCAGGGTGTCACCTACAAACAGGTAGGTTTGTCCGAGTGGCGAGTGATAGAGAAAACTGCTGCTGCCAGGTGTATGGCCCGGCGTGGGCAGCAGATGAAAATCACCAAAGTGGGCTTCCTGTTGCGTAAAGGTCTCATCAGGTTCGATGATCAGGCTGACGGCACCCAGCGAACGGCTATGGCAATAGAGCGCGCTGTTAAAGCGCTGCTGAATCGCCACCGCGCCGGGGGCGGCTTCATGCGAGTGCGTAAGGTAATGGCGAATCACGCCACCGGCATCATTGAGAAATTCATGATCCAGCGGGTGTTCAACCCGACCAATCAGCAAGTTACCGCGCGGGTGGCGCAGCATGAAGCCATGCATCATCACATCGCTTGCGGTTTCTTCTGCGGGAAATTCCGGCGTGGAGATCCACAAATCTTCGTACAGTGGCTTCAATGTCGGTCTCCTGCGGCAAGACGTTAGCGCAATGTCGGGTGGCCGGTGAAGGCGAGTTGGGCTTCGCCATTTTCAAGCTGTAAGGTGGCACTGGCACCCAGTGGCAGCGTGACGGTATCGGCATCGTGACCAAATGCCAAATCGCTGATCACCGGGATTTGATACTGGTCGCGGATGCGCTGCCACACGGTGGCAAAGTCGAAGCCGTTGTCATAGGCCGACAGGGCAGTACTGGTAAAACTGCCGGTAATAACCGCCTGCTGACGCGCCAAAATACCGCTTTGTTGCAGCTGAATCAGCATGCGTTCGATACGGAAAGGGTGTTCGTTGACATCTTCAATCACCAAAATCCCGCCTTCAATCTGCGGCATCCATGGTGTACCGATCAGCGAACAGATCATCGCCAGATTGCCACCCCAGAGAGTGCCTTGCCAGCGGCCCACATCAGGACTGAGGCTGCGCCAGCCTATATTGACTGTAGGTGATGTCAGCGTTTGCCAAAAGTGCGACAGGGTAAATTCAGATAATGTCTCTGCGCCAAAATTTCCCGCCAGCATCGGTCCACTGAAGGTGATCAATCCAGTTTGCGCCAGTAGGGCGAGCTGGATGGCAGTGAAATCACTGTGACCGCAGAGTGCGATCGGTTGGTTGAGTAAATGACGTTGCAGGCCAACGTAGTCAATCTGGTCAAGTAACCGTGACGCGCCATAGCCGCCGCGCACGGCAAGAACGATATCAGGCAAAGTCTCTAACACGGCCAACTGATTCATATCATTCAGACGCTGTTCATCCTCGCCGGCAAATCGCTGGAAACGGCGCGTAATTGCGGAGAGGTTTTCCAGTTGGTGGCCTTCGGCCGTTAAACGACTTACGGCGCGTTGCGCAGCATCCTGATTATGGCAATAGCCGGAAGGGGCGATCAGACGAATGGAGCGAGAGGCGAGCATAGCGTTCATCCTGATATAAAGTGGCCTGCCGATGATGGCGAAATCCGTTACTGATGTCACGACAGCACAAGGTTTTTTACTTAATTAGGATAAACGGTAATTTTGCATTGCGCTGCGCCAGGTATGATAGCTTGCGCCAATCTTATTGCGGAACCAAAAATTAGTGAAAATTCGCCTACTTATGCTATCAGCGCTGTTGCTGGCTGGCTGTGCCAGCGAGCCGGAAAAAACGGTTGTACCCGAAAAAAATACGCCGTTAACCCAGGCGCCGCCGTCGAAAGTGAATGATGCATGGTCGATGTTTACCGAAGATGCCGCCAGTCATTATGGCGTTGATGAGAAGTTAATCAGCGCCATTATTAGTGTCGAATCGGGTGGGAATCCCACTGTGACCAGCCGTTCCAATGCCGTTGGCTTGATGCAGATTAAGGCGTCGACTGCGGGCCGAGCGGTCTATCGCACTCAAGGGCGTCATGGTCAGCCAACCTCTTCTGAGCTGCGCGATCCGGCGAAGAATATTGATATTGGTGCGGCTTACCTGAAGCTGTTGCAGGACTCCGAGTTGGCAGGAATTCGCAATCCACTGACGCTGCGTTATGCCACGATTGTCTCTTATGCTAACGGGGCGGGGGCACTGCTGCGCACCTTCTCACGTAACCGTGACCGGGCTATTGCCATGATCAACGCCATGACGCCAGATGAGTTTTATCAGCACGTGCAGGATAAACATCCGGCAGCGCAGGCCCCGCGTTACTTGTGGAAAGTCACCACCGCGTACCGCACCATTGGTTAACAGGTCCTGGCGCGCATCAATGCGCACTCTACGAAAGCACACCACACACTGTAGGGTCGCCATTTATGGCGACCAGTCAATCATCGCACGAAAGCAATAACGACCCGCCTGGCCGTATCAATCCACCAACAGCCGCGCCGTGGGGTAATCCACAATCAACACTTTGACGTAGCCGCCACGCAAGGCGCCGCGAATAGCTTGCGCTTTCTCTTTGCCTCCCGCCAGCGCCACCACCTGAGAACACTGTTTCACCTGAGCCAGCTCCATGCCAATCACCGGATCTTCCTCCGCACTTAACACTGGTTTTCCATCCGCATCAAAATAATGCAGGCAGATGTCGCCCACGGCACCGCGTTCCGCTAGCGTGCGTAACATCTCTTGATCGTAATAGTTGCCAGAATTACGCAGCAACGCAGATGGCTCCAGATCGCCAATGCCGACAATCGCTAAGTCCACCTGATCAAATTTCTCCAGCACCACCGCCACGTCGGGGTTCACCGATAGACGTTGACGATCCTGTACTGAATGCTCAATTGACTGCGAAGGCAGCAACCACGCCGGGCAATCCAGCAGCGCAGCCAGATTCTGCGTCAGAATCGTGGCCTGTACGTTGCCGTTTGCACCCACACCGCCCAATAACTGAATCACGCCTTTGCAGGGCGCACTCAGTGGATGCAGGGCATCAACCATCGCGCGAATCGTGCCGCTCCATGACGAAATACCAATCAACTCATCCGCGCGCACACGGGTTTCCAGATAGTGCGCGGCGGCCGAGCCGATGGATTGCTTGATTTGCAACGCCGAAGCCTGATCCGGCACATCCACCACGATCACCTGCGGCAGCTGATACTGCTGCTCAATGGCTTTCTCCAGTTCGGGAAACACATTAGCGGGCGGCACCACGCTGATCTTCACCACGCCTTCTTTCACGCTGCGGTTCAGGATGCGTGAGACAAAGGATTGCGACAGCTTCAGCAAGTGCGCAATGTCGGACTGCTTCATGCCTTCCACATAATAAAGCGTGGCGATTTTCACCATCAGCCGCTGTTCGTCCTGTTTTGCCATGGTTTTTTCTCTCTCTTAAGCTGCCTGGTATTGTTAATCAGCCTGTCATAAATAACAACGCAGAACATTTTGTGATCGTTTTCGCTTTTTCAGGATCGGGTGATGGACGTGCTCGATAAGCCAGCGCATAGTCATTATGCATATAAAATCGCAATTGAATATATATTCAAGCGGAGAAAAATCAATGAAAGCATCTGTCCTGAAAGTTACCCTACTGGCTTCAATGATGTTGGCATCGGCGGCGACACTGGCTGCAGATAAAGGCTTGATCGCCATCATCACTCCCTCACACGACAACCCCTTCTTTAAAGCCGAAGCGGATGGCGCGCAGGAAAAAGCCAAAGCGCTCGGTTACGCCACGCTGGTGGCTTCACACGATGATGACGTGAATAAGCAGAACCAACTGATCGAAACCGCGATTGCGCGTAAAGCCAAAGCGATCATTCTGGATAATGCCGGCGCTGACGCCACCGTGGGTCCGGTACAGAAAGCTAAAGACGCGGGTATCCCGACCTTCCTGATTGACCGTGAGATCAACAAAACCGGCGTCGCCGTGGCGCAGATCGTCTCCAACAACTATCAGGGTGCACAGCTCGGCGCAGAGAAGTTCGCCAAGCTGTTAAAAGGCAAAGGCACCTACGTTGAATTACTGGGGAAAGAGTCTGATACCAATGCGGGCGTGCGTTCTCAGGGCTATCACGACGTGCTGGATGATTATCCAGACATGAAAATGGTGGCTCAGCAGAGTGCCAACTGGAGCCAGACCGAAGCCTTCAGCCGTATGGAAACCATTCTGCAGAAAAACCCCGATATCGTCGGCGTGATTTCTGGCAACGACACCATGGCGCTCGGTGCTGAAGCCGCGCTGAAAGCGGCCGGTAAAACCAACGTCATCGTGGTGGGCTTCGACGGCAGTGATTACACCCGTGATTCCATCCTCAATAAAGGCAACATCAAAGCCACTGTGCTGCAGCCGGGTTGGGCCCAGGCGCAAATGGCCGTTGAGCAGGTGGATTACTACCTGAAAAACGGCAAAGCGCAGAAAGAAGAGAAGCAGCTGATGGACTGCGTGCTGATTGACGACAGCAACGCCTCAAAGCTGAAAAACTTCAACCTGGCGAAATAAGACGGAGGTCGGCATGAAGGGAAAAACAGCTGGCGGGCTAGTGGTTGCGCTGATGACGCTGGTGTTAACCGCCTGCACCGTGGTGGATCTCGATGCTAATGGCAATCCCATCATGCCGAAAGATCCTAACGCGAAACCGGGCTACAGCGATCAAACCCCGCAGCAAATTGCCGAATCCAGTTGGGCCAGTCGCGTGCAACAACCGGCAGAAAAACAGGCACTGAGCTGGGCGGACATGGAAACCAAAAGCCATACCGTGAAAGCCGGCACCAGTGAAAGTGTGTTTGTGCGTGCGGCTGGAACCGTGACGGCGTTTGATAACAGTAACGATCGTGAGCGCAGTTTAACCATGACCATCAACGGCAAGCCGGTTCAGGTGCTGATTGGCCCGGTGCTGCGCAGCAATGCGATTCGTGATGCGGCCGGATTCCGCTTCGAGGAGTTTACCAACCAGGTGCAGTACGCGCAGCTGACCAAAGCGCTGAACCGCCATGCCGTGCAGCAGTTACCTGCGGTAGATGCGAGCTGGGTGGGCAAACCCGTGCAGGCGCTGCTGGCGGTCAGTATGAAACCAAACCAGGTGGATGACGTGGTAGCGATTCAGTTGCAGCAGGGGAATCCATGATGAGCGATGAAATCATCTTGCAGGCGAACCAGATGTCGATGCTGTTCCCTGGCACACTGGCGCTGGATCGGGTGGATTACCGCGTATGGCGCGGCAAAGTGAACGTCATTATCGGTGAAAACGGCGCGGGAAAATCGACGCTGATGAAAATCCTGGCGGGGGTACAGCAACCCACCAGCGGAGAGATGTTCCTTAATGGGCAGAAGGTCACGTTTAGCAGCACGCGTGATGCGGCCCGCCACGGCATCGGTATGGTGCATCAGGAACTTAACCTGTTTGAAAACCTCAGCGTGGCGGAGAATATTTTTCTGGGTCGCGAGATCCAGCGCGGTATCAGCCCGATCAATGAGGCAGAACAGAAGCGTCGTACCGCCGCCTTACTGCAACGTCTCGACCAACCGATTTCGCCGGATGAGACGGTGGGCAACCTGAAAGTCGGCCAGCAGCAGTTGGTCGAAATTGCCAAAGCGCTGGCGGAAAACGCTGACATTCTCATCCTCGACGAACCGACCTCTGCGTTGAGCAAAACCGAAGTCGAAATCCTGTTCCGGGTGATCCGCGAACTGACGCGTCAGGGTGTCTCCATCATCTATATCTCACATCGGCTGGAAGAGCTGATGGCAATTGGCGATGTGATTACCATCCTACGTGATGGCCGTTTTCAGGCGGAGGCCAAGGTCAGCGATATTGATGTGCCGTGGATCGTGCGCGAGATGCTCGGCAGCGAACCGGTCAGTAATTTCCTGCCGCCGAACCGCCAGTTTGGTGCCGCGGTGCTGGAGGCTGAGCACATCACCTGCGTCAGTCCCAATGGCAATACGCTGGTGGACGATGTCAGCTTCAACGTGCGTGCAGGGGAGATCGTCGGCATTTATGGCTTGATGGGTGCCGGGCGTACCGAATTATTTGAGTGCCTGCTCGGCAGCCAGCGCAACTATCTCGGCAAACTGTGGCTGGACAGCAAACCCTTGCCGACGCGCCTGCCTACCGCCGAACGCATCCGCATGGGCATGAGTCTGGTGCCAGAAGACCGCAAGCGGGCGGGCATTTTTCCGGTGTCGTCAGTGGCCAGCAATCTCACCATCGCCAGCCTGTGGCGGCGTTTATCTCACCGTACAGTGATCTCTGAACAGGCAGAGCGCGAGGCCGTCACCAGTACGGTTGGCAATCTGGCGATTAAAATCTCCTCGCCTGATGTCGCCATCAGCGCCTTGAGCGGCGGCAACCAGCAGAAGGTGGTGATTGGTCGCTCTTTGCTCACCAATCCGCGTTTGCTGCTGTTGGATGAACCCAGTCGCGGCATTGACGTGGGGGCCAAAGCCGAGGTGTTCCGCATGATGGTGCGGTTATCAGAGCAGGGCATTGCGGTGGTGTTTTCCACTTCCGATCTGAAAGAAATTATGGCTGTCGCCGATCGCATCCTGGTGATGTCTGGCGGCAAATTAACCGCCGATCTCCCGCGAGCAGAAGCGGAAGAAGCGGCGCTGGTGAAAGCAAGCGCACAAGGATTCTGAACATGAAAAATCAAGGCGCCATGGCGCTCGCGACACCAGGTAAAGCCTTTAACTCACGCGAAGGCTTGATTCTGCTGCTGCTCAAACTGCGTACCTTTATCGCGCTGTTTCTGATTGTTGGCTTCTTTGCCATCACGGTGCCGGATTTCCTCGCGGTGGGTAGCATGGTGATCATGGTGAAACATATCGCCATCAATGCCTTTCTGGCGCTGGGCATCACTTTTGTCATCATCACCGCCGGAATTGATCTTTCGATCGGAGCGACACTCGGGCTGTGCGGCATGATTGCCGGTTGGCTGATTACCAAAGGGATTGTCCTGCCGATGTTTGGCATCGCCATTTTCCCCAGTGTCTGGGTGATTGTGCCGCTGGTGTTAGTGATTGGTGGGCTGATTGGTGCGGTCAACGGCTGGATTATCACCAAATACAATGTGGCACCGTTTATCTGCACGCTGGGCACCATGTACATCCTGCGTGGTGCGGCGATGCTGACTTCTGGCGGTGAGACTTTCCCGGGCTTGCAGGGCAATCAGTTACTTGGCAATACCGGCTTTGACAAAATTGGCGCGGGCTATTTTCTCGGCCTGCCGTGGGCCATCTGGATGATGGTGGTGCTGGCGCTGGTGATTGCTTATGTCGCACGGCGCTTGCCTTTTGGTCGCCAGGTGTATGCGATTGGTGACAACGAGCGGGCGGCTGAACTTTCGGGCGTCAAAGTGAAGTCGGTGAAAATCTGGGTCTACACCATCTCCGGTTTCTGCGCTGCCATTGCCGGCATCGTGGTCTCTTCACAACTTGTGGCCAGCCATCCGGCTAACGGCACCTCGTTTGAAATGAACGCCATCGCTGCGGTGGTACTGGGAGGCACTTCACTCGCAGGCGGTCGCGGCACCATCTTAGGTACACTGGTGGGGGCATTCGTCATCGGGTTCCTTGCCGACGGGTTGATCATGATGGGCGTCAGTGAATTCTGGCAGATGGTGATCAAGGGCATCGTGATCATTGTGGCGGTGATCATCGACCAAATGCAGAGCCGTATGCAGCAGAAGGCCGCCGTTGTAGCGCAAAAGGCGCTGATCGAGGAGGCTGATACCAAAGGTTAATCGGTTGGGAGCGAGCCACACTTGCTTGCTCCCTCTTTTTTTATCCAGATTGAATATATATTCAATAACGCTTGAAAATTCAGAGGTGTCTATGAATCCTTTCAAATATTCGGTAGCCGATCTGGCAGCGAAAGCGCGAGCCGTACGCCGCCGTATTATCCAGCTTAATGCGGGTAGCCCGGCAGGCGGCCACACCGGGGCCGATCTCTCTCAGGTAGAGATCCTCACCGCACTCTATTTCCGCATTCTCAACTGCGCGCCGGATCGCACTAACGATCCGCAGCGCGACATCTATATCCAGTCGAAAGGTCATGCGGTGGGCGGCTATTACTGCGTGCTGGCTGAGGCGGGCTATTTCCCAACCGAGTGGCTGCCGACGTATCAGCACTCTGACTCACATCTGCCTGGCCATCCGGTACGGCAGAAAACGCCAGGCGTGGAGTTAAACACCGGCGCGCTCGGGCATGGCTTACCGGTTGCGGTGGGCATTGCGCTGGCGGCGAAGAAGGACAACAGCAATCGCCGTATTTTTGTGGTGACGGGCGACGGTGAACTGGCAGAGGGCAGTAACTGGGAAGCCGCACTGGTGGCGGCGCATTACGGCCTCGATAACCTGGTGATCATCAACGACAAGAACAAGCTGCAACTGGCGGGCCATACGCGCGACATCATGAATACCGATCCGCTACCGGATAAATGGCGTGCCTTTGGTTTAGAGGTCACCGAATGCAACGGTAACGATATGGCATCGGTGGTGGAAACCATAGAGAGCCTGCCACGCAATGGCAAGCCGCAGGTGATTGTGGCGCATACCGAGAAGGGCTTTGGCATCTCCTTTATTCAAGGCAAGCCGGAGTGGCATCACCGTGTACCTAAAGGGGAAGAGATCGCATTGGCACTGGAGGAATTGAAAGATGAGTAATGCAAAACATCTGGCGACGGTGATGGTGGAAGCCTTTATCGATGCGGTGAATCGGGGTGTCGATTTAGTCCCGGTGGTGGCAGATTCCACCTCAACCGCCAAAATTGCGCCTTTTATCAAGGCATTCCCCGATCGACTGATCAACGTTGGCATCGCTGAGCAAACCCTGGTCGGCACGGCGGCAGGCCTGGCGATTGGTGGCAAAGTGGCGGTGACCTGCAACGCCGCACCTTTCCTGATTTCCCGTGCGAATGAGCAGGTCAAAGTCGATGTTTGCTACAACAACACCAACGTCAAACTGTTTGGCCTGAATGCCGGTGCCAGCTATGGTCCGCTGGCCAGTACCCACCACAGTATTGATGACATTGCGGTGATGCGCGGCTTCGGCAATATCGAAATTTATGCACCATCCTGTCCGCTAGAGTGCCGGCAAATCATCGAGTACGCCCTGGCACACGTTGGGCCGGTCTATATCCGTCTGGATGGTAAAGACCTGCCGCAACTGCACGATGAAAACTACCAGTTCCGTCCAGGACAAATTGATGTTCTGCGCGAAGGCAAAGAGATTGCGCTGGTGGCGATGGGTTCGACGGTACACGAGGTGGTTGAGGCTGCAGA
The DNA here is from genome assembly GCF_059412425.1 of Pantoea sp. CFCC18177. Taxonomy (NCBI): domain Bacteria; kingdom Pseudomonadati; phylum Pseudomonadota; class Gammaproteobacteria; order Enterobacterales; family Erwiniaceae; genus Pantoea; species Pantoea sp. CFCC18177. Next base: position 5,732 of record NZ_JBNBPL010000003.1, on the reverse strand, counting down.
GCAGCTTAAAGAGCAGGGCATCAACGCAGGTGTGATCGCCATTCCATCGATTCGCCCTTGTGATACCCAACGGCTGCGAGAGCTGCTAAATCATTACTCCGCGGTGATAACCGTAGAAGAGCATAACGTTAACGGTGGTGTCGGTAGCCTGGTGGCCGAAGTGCTGGCGGAAGGTGGCTGTGGTATTCCGTTGCAGCGTTTGGGCATCCCGGATGGGCAGTATGCGATAGCGGGCGATCGCGCCTCGACGCGGGCGCATCACGGAATTGATGCCGCCAGCGTAGTGAATAGCGCAGTGGGCATGGTGGCAGGAGCATAAACATGGCGGGACCGTTAATACTGGCAATTGATGAAGGTACCACCAACGCCAAAGCGATTGCGGTGAATGGTGCAGGTCAGGTAGTGGCACGTGGCAGCCAGCCGTTAACGCTGGCGCACCCGCAGCCGGGTCTGGCGGAGCAAGATCCGCGAGCCATCTGGCATGCCGTAAAACAGGCGATTGAAAGTTGTCTGGCTCAGTGTGCCGGGGCGGAGGTGGCGGCTGTAGCCATCAGCAACCAGCGCGAATCGGTGCTGATTTGGCAGCGTGCGGATGGGCAGTCGCTGACACCGCTGGTGAGTTGGCAAGATCGCCGCTCCGAAGCGTTTTGCCGCGATCTGCGCGTCGCGGGCAAAGCACCGCGCATTACCGGTCTAACCGGGTTAGCGGTCGACCCGATGTTCCCGGCAGGAAAACTTACCGGCATGTTGGCGACATTGCCCGATGGCCTGGCGCGTGCACAAGCCGGTGAACTGTGTATCGGCACGGTAGACAGCTGGTTGAGCTGGCAATTAAGCGGTGGTGAATCCTTTGTCACCGACCATGCCAACGCCGCGCGCACCCAACTTTATAACCTGCACAGCGGCGATTGGGATGATGAACTGCTCGCGCTGTTCCATATCCCACGGGCGGCACTGCCGCAGATTGTGCCTTCCGCGAGTGCGCAGGGTGTGGTGACGGTTAATGATATTGCGGGTCTGAAACCCGGCACGCCGATTTTGTCGCGAATTGGCGATTCTCACGCTGCTTTGCAGGCACAGCGCAGTGCCGGTGAAGAAGTGGTGAAGGCCACCTACGGCACGGGTTCGTCGTTAATGATGTCGATGGCCACGCCACTGCTGACGGAAAACGGCCTGAGTACCACGGTGGCATGGCACGATGGCACCTTGCGCTATGCGTTTGAGGGCAATATTACTCACACCGGTTCAGGGGCGGCGTGGCTGGGGCGTATGCTCGGTATCAGCGATCCGCGTGAGCTGACGGCAATGGCACAGCGCAGTGAGCACAATCAGGGGATCTATTTTGTGCCAGCGCTGTCTGGCTTGGGCGCACCCTGGTGGGATTTAAAGGCGCGTGGCATGGTGTGTGGATTGACCGATGCCGCCACGCCCGAAGTGCTGGCGCGGGTGGCGCTCGAATCCATCACGTTCCAGATTGCCGATGTGTTTTTCGCCATGGAGCAGGCCAGCGGTGTGCAGCTCCCGGCGCTGTGTGTCGACGGCACCGCCACCGAGAACGGTTGGCTGATGCAGTTGCAGGCCGATGTGTTACAGCGTCCGCTGAAACGTGTTCCCACAGCCGAAGTCTCAGCGCTGGGGGCAGCCTTACTGGCCGGGCGTTTGTTAGGCTGGTGGCAGCAGGGCAGTGAAATGCAGGCATTGCAAGGAGGTTCGGTGATTGAACCGCGAACAGAACGGGCGGTCATGATGCAGGAAACTTATCGCGGTTGGCTGGATGCGGTGGCGCGATGCCGTTATCAGCCTCACTGAAGGACGAAGAACCCAAGTGCGCACCCTACGAAAACCGCGTTCGATCGTCGTAGGGTTGCCATTTACGGCGACTGTAAGGCGCTTAACTGACGAGCATGACGCCATTTAAGCGACCTTTGCCCATCACTGAAAACGATTCGCCTTATCCCGCGCCAGACGCTCCAGCGCAAAGATAACCTGTTGTAACTGACGCTCCTGCACCGGTTCAATAGTGGTAAAGCGGAAGCTCAAACGGGGTGTGGTGCGGGTTTCATTTTTGCTGGTGATGGTGCTGCGTTCACCGATGTGCAGCAGCTGTGCGGTGACCTCGAAATGGCCATATTCACCCAGCTCCACGCGCAGTTTTTTAAAGGTATCTCCACGATTCAAGCCTTCTGGCAGCGCTCCATCCAGCAGCACACCTGCGCCGCCCAGCGACAGATCCTGTAAACGGAAGCGCGCTTTGCTGCCATCTGGCCATTCACTGTGGCAATAGAACACCGGTTCCATTGGAGCATTCACGCGGAAGAATTCACGGCGTTGTATTTGCCACAGCAGTTCCGGAAGGGGAGCGGAGAAAGCAGGTAAGCCTTCGAACTCGACACGTTGTAATCCCGTCAGGCCAAATTCCACTTTGGCTCCTTGGGTTTCGGCGGCGATATTTAATTCGCCACCCTGTAAGGCTAAATCATTATCCAGCGCATTGCTGCCAAGATCGAAGATCACCTGGTCTTCGTCGGCAGCCAGTAAGCGGCTAATAAACTGTCCGCGCGCAAAGCTCACCATCAGCGGGGTCTGGTAACGTAGCAAGTCCTTCATTACGTTCAATACTGCCAGCGTGCCTCGTTTGAGGTATTGTTCTTTATCGGCGTCTTTCACGTCCTGCTCCACTTATCCGATTGTTATTATCACGAGTGCCAATGCTACCGATTTGTTATCGGCCTGGCCTAAAAAAGCTTTAGCGTGCTAACGATTATTTTACCGTTGCGCTCCCCCGGCACAATGAAAATTCCAGGCTATACTAATCGCAGTGAACACCTTGATTCATAACGTAAGGAGCAGTAAATGGGTATTCTTTCATGGATTATTTTTGGTTTGATTGCCGGGATTATCGCTAAGTGGATCATGCCGGGTAAAGATGGCGGCGGATTTATCATCACTGTGGTGTTGGGTATCGTCGGTGCGGTCGTCGGCGGCTGGATCAGTACCCTGTTTGGCTTCGGTAAAGTTGACGGTTTCAACTTTGGCAGCTTCGTGGTGGCGGTAATTGGTGCCATTGTGGTGTTGTGGATTTACCGCAAAGTGCGTGCCTGATAACACGCGTTGATTTAAAGAAAACCGCACCTCATGGGGTGCGGTTTTTTTATGCGCGGGAGGCCTTTAGGCCTCCCGTCTTATCAGAAATCATAACCCACTGTCGCCATCACCGTACGCTCTGCACCGCGATAACAGTATCCAGTGCCATAACAGGCGGTAAGATACTTTTTATCGGTCAGGTTATTGGCATTCACCTGCAACCACGCGCCTTTCAGCTGTGAATTCCAGGCACCCAGATCGGCACGCACCGAGGCATCAAACAGCGTCACTGACGGCAAACGGGTGGTGTTTTCATTATCCGCCCACTGCTTACCGATGTAACGCACACCGGCACCGGCACTCAAGCCGTAATCGAACTGATAATGTCCCCAGAAGGACGCCATGCTATTGGGGGTGACATACGGAGTATGACCTTCGTTACCATCCACCGAGTCTTTGAAGCGCAGGTGGTTGAGGGTGTAACCCGCGATGGTGCTCAGGCGCGGTGTCAGCTGATTACGCGCTTCCAGCTCAATTCCCTGCGAATGCACTTTGCCAGAAGGGGTGAAGGTACTGTCGATGACGTTGCGGTTGGCGACATCATTCTGCGTCAAGTCATACAACGCAATTGAATACATATCGCGCGTGCCAACCGGCTGGTATTTCACGCCGGCCTCATACTGTTCCGAGGTGGTGGGTTTCAGCTGATTGCCGTACGGGTCAGTGAGTGAGGCGGGAGTGATCGCCTGACTCCAACTGACATAAGGCGAGATGCCACTGTCGAAGGCGTACAGCAGTGCAGCACGACCGCTGATATGGTCATCCTGGCGGCGACTGGTGCCATTATTCGACACGATGCGATCATAGCGGCCAGAGAGATCCAAATGCCAGCGATCCAGCTGTAACTCATCCTGCAGATAAATCCCGGTTTGATAGTAGCGGCGGGTCGATTCTGTCCAGCTGTAATCCGGCATGGTGCCAACAGCTTCGCCCGTCCATGGATTCAGTGAGCTGGCGTAGCCGCTGGCGTTGCTGAGATCGTTCTTATATCGGTGGTACTCCGCACCTAAAATCACACGGTGCTGCACTGCACCGGTGGAAAAATCGGCCTGCAGGCGGTTGTCGTTGGCCCAGGCGCTGAGTGATGATCGTTCGCCAGAATAGTAACGCGTCAGCAAATCGGGGTTGGTGGCATCCCAACCAATCTGATACACCTGATCGAGATCGACATTCGAGTGGCTATAGCTGGCGGTGGAGTAGAACGACCACACATCATTAAAGCGGTGTGAGAAGTCGTAGCTGTAGATCTGTTCATTACGTTTGAACTGATCCAGCGCACTGTCGCCTTCATAGAAGCTGTCACTCAGTTTACGGCCATTGTGGCTATAAAGCGTCCCTTCTGCAGGTACGGAACCGTGATACCCACCGGAAGGATCTTTTTGCAGATAGGCGCGCAGCACCAGGTTGGTGTCTTCACTCGGCTGCCACATCAGCTGCGGTGAAATGGCGTATTTTTCTTCGCGGGTATGGTCATATTGGGTATCACTGTTGCGCGTGATGCCGGTCAGACGAAATGCCCACTGATCGTTGATGGCGTTGGTGTAATCAAACGCGGCGCTGTTGGTGGCATTGGTGCCAGTCGACAGGCGGAAGTGACCCTCCTCGGCAAACTGCGGGCGCTTGCTGACCAGATTTACCAATCCACCCGGTACAGTCTGGCCGTACAGCGCGGAGGAGGGGCCTTTAATCACGTCCACGCGGTCCAGGAACCAGTTATCGACCTGCAGGATATTAAAGCTGCCGCCATCGCTCATGATGCGCAGGCCATCAAGGAAGGTGTTATCCACATCGCCGCCGTGGAAGCCGCGTAAAGCGATAGTGTCGTAACGCGTTGCCGCACCACCGAAGTTGGTAAACACGCCAGGGGTGTAGTTGAGCGCCTGGTTAAGATCCTGGGCACCCTGGTCTTCCATTTGCTGTCGCGTTACCACTGAAATCGACTGTGGCGTGGTGATTAAGGGCTGATCGGTTTTGCTGCTGCCGCTACTGCGTGTGGCGAGATAACCTTGTGTCGGTGAGTTGGCGCTCTCTTGCGGTTGTGCCGTTACCACGATGGACTCTTCAGCGAAGGTGGCTCCAGGCAGGGCTAAAGCCAGCGCACACAGCACGCGGCCACGATTGAGGGTAAAAAGCGACATCAGAAATCCTTTAACTGAAAGCAGGCAAAATGGCAGCACATGTAAAAGCACCACCTCAAATGTGAGAATAAGAGTCGATATTAGAGTGATAATTATTATCTTTTAGTAGGCTGTGTTTCAAGATGTAAATTTGAGATAGATGAGGTGTGAGAAAATCTCACAAGGTGGGCGGAAGTTGGGGGATTAACTGACTGGCTTTCTGCTAGTGCGCATGAATGCACACCCCAGAAATCCGTATCCTTGCTTGTCGGGCCGCCAATTATGGCAAATTACTCGTCAGTTAAGCGACTGACGATAACGCCGTCTGGGGTCGCACCGGGGCTGGCGGTCCTCGCGCCGCTACGCGGTGCCTTCACTTCACTCGTCTGCCTTAACGGACCGGTGCCGATGGACTGAACCCATAATGTTGGACTGTAAAACGACATAATGGGGATAAATCATGAAGCCCAA